>NZ_CAJWCF010000135.1 GCF_913020055.1 uncultured Paraglaciecola sp.
CGTTCAAGAATCGGGTTTTGCTGATGTTCAATGTAACCCGCTTTATCTTCTCGAATACACCTGCCAGTGCAATCCACTAATTCACAGTAATCAATCAAGCTGTAAGCAATGCCTTTTGGCATGTCTATCCTGTGATTACCCACAAAACGCATGAGTTTTCTGGGTTGCTCTCCTTTGATGAGGGCATGAATGCGAGTTTGAATACTGGTGTGTTTTGAGGTTTCGGGTGTGGAGTCCATCTTGGCTCTAATTGGGTTTAAATCTACGTAGGCCATACAGGCTAGTACTGCACTTTCATCGAGTAAAGCTTGGGATTTAAAGCGGCCTTCCCAGAATCTACCCGTGCAGTTGTCTTCTTTGTTTGCTTCACGGGCTATGTGTTCATTAAGGTTACGCATCAGCCAACTGATGTCATATAAACGCAGGCGGTAAATGGATACCGTTTCTTCTAAGCTGATGTATTCACTTTTACTTAGCTTATCTCCTCTTTGATATTTTTGACTTAATAGTGTGCCTTGGTAGAGCCTGTGCCATCTGCGAATAACATCTTCCATTGTCCATTCATCTGCAACATCTTTATCTACACAAAGAACCACATGAGTATGATTGCTCATCACAGCATACGCACAAATATCAATGGAAAACACAGACGCTAAAAATAACAAACGCTCTTCTACCCAGCCACGGCGATGCTCGTAACTTTGGCCTGTGAACTTATCTTTACCACACAAAAACGAACGACGAACACAACGGGAAACACAATGGTAATAAGGGGTATCGATTAAACTGATTTGATTTTTACGTGGTTGAGGCATAACACACCATCCTTGGTTGTTTGAGTACCTTAAAGTATAGAACATAACGGCTGTTTTGTTATCTTTTAAAAATGGGTGTCTTCTTTATCCATTCTTTATCCAGTTTTTGCGCATGCATAAAGTGTGACCTGTGAATATGTCCGCTGCAACGATTTGTTAGGTGTCGTTACTTGCATCGTCTTTGTGGCCCTTAAATACAAACACGATTGTAGCTATAGTACCTAATATCCAGACTACGGTTCTGAGCACGACTACGGCTAGAACTACTTTACTTTCTGAAGATACACCTAAGTTTAGGTCAAACTGCTGTGAAAACTGCACGGCACCCAAGAGCATCAAATATAAAAGCACGGACACGGCTGTATACAGAGTAGCGATAATATACTGAAGTGATCTGGCCAGGCGGTGCCCTGCAAGGTACGAAGCAATAATAACGGCGAATGTAATCGTTATCCAAAGTTCGAACTGCGCGTTGACGCTACCAGTCACTACATCATAAAGCTGGATTAGTTCCTCATTGGTCAGTTCTACATGCATATGGATAACCTCCTAACGTCTTAGTGTTTGTACGGCGTGCTTTTGCCGTATAAACCTGTATTGAACGTGTTGTATACCACGTCTCTAATTGTTGGTTTGATTTATGCTATAGGAATTTGTAATTTTTGCAAAGGTGAGGTGAGTGACTAATTTGTGGAAGATGTTTACGATCACCTGTTTTTTATTCATTATTTTCTATTTCTCACGTCGATTGTGGGCCCTTTTTAATCTGTATTATAGTCAACTGGCAATTCAGACAACAAGTCATCCACCGAATAACATTTTAGGTATTAAATTAGCCATCATGTGCTCTGTTAAATTAAATTCGCCGTTTAAACGATAGACCTCTCCTGTGTTGTGTAGATGAGCCGGTAGTACATTCAATCACACCAACAATAATTCCCCTTGTTTACATTTAGGGCATGCCCAATGATGGCTTCAAGGTTCGGGTGGATAGTCCTTGGCACAAACATCTCCGTAAGGTTTATCGATCGATTGAACTCACAGGCTCACAGCTGCCAGTAAGAGAACTTCTACCTATCGACTGCAAATGGCACTCAGCTGACTATCAAATTTGGTTACGTTCTCTAAATAAAGTGTTTTAGGCTGAACAATGTGACTTCATAAGTCGTTCAATCAGAAATACCAAAAAGGCTTATTTACCAATAAGCCTTTTTAAGCAGTTGCACTAATAACTCACACCTAAAGCCAACATTGACCTTGATTATTTATCTAACAATTACAACCAATCTGGGTGAGTATCAAAGCTAGCACTGTCGATATTTTTCACTAAATTACCCCAATGGTACGTCAGGGGTAACTCGCTATTGAAGAAATATTTCATTGCTTGAATTTTACCGTTATAGAATTTTTCGTCATCACTATGCGGTTCATTTTCAAGGGCCTTTGTGGCTATTTCTGCTTGTCTTAGCCATAACCATGCAATAGTAATGTGGCCAAACATATTCAGATAACTGACAGAATTAGAAAAAACCAAATCAATGTTTTGCGTCTTGGTCGCGCCTAATACGCCGCTTGTCACTTGTTTGAGGTTATCTAGTGCATTTTGTAATTCAACTGCATAATGCTGTAAACCTTCAATCGATTTCACACTATCAACGGTCGAATACATTTCAGTTAAAAATGCCTGGTATCCTTTAAATTCATTCATTGGTACTTTTCGGCACAACAAATCTAAGGATTGAATACCAGTAGTGCCTTCATGGATTGGGTTCAAACGATTGTCGCGATAAAACATTTCGACTGGGTGTTCGTTCACATATCCATGCCCTCCTAACACTTGAATGGCCAAATCATTTGATTTTGGCCCCCATTCTGATGGCCAACTTTTAATGATAGGGGTTAAAAATCCTAATATGGTGGCTGCGTGTTTGCGTTCATTTTCGGTAGGTGCGGTTTTTTCATCATCAACCAGTTGATGTCCGTATAAACATAATGCGTATGCTCCTTCCGAATAAGCTTTTTGGGTCAGTAACATGCGCCTAACGTCTGGGTGTTCTATGATGTTGACCGGCGGTGCTAACGGATCTTTTGCTGAGAGCAAACGTCCTTGAGGACGGCCTTTGGCATAATCAAGAGAGTACTGAAACCCGGTTAATGCGGTGAGTGCTGCGCCTGTTCCTACTAAGATACGGGCTTCGTTCATCATATGGAACATGTACATCAAGCCTTTATTTTCTTCACCTACTAAGTAGCCTACAGCTCCGTCTTGCTCACCAAAACTTAATGCGGTTGAGGTCTGCCCTCGCCCACCCATTTTATGAAACAAACCAGCCAAAGCCACTTCATTGCGCTCAGTAATATTGCCCTCATCATCGACCAAAAATTTAGGCACAATAAATAACGAAATGCCTTTCACACCTTTGGGTGCACCTTTGACTCTAGCCAGTACCAAATGCACAATATTTTCTGAGAGGTCGTGGTCACCGCCCGATATCCAAATTTTATTGCCTCGCACGCGATAAGTGCCATCGTGTTCTTTAGTTGCCGAGGTTGTTAGGTCACCCAGACCAGAACCTGCACCAGGTTCAGTCATTGCCATGGTGCCGAAAAAACGCCCTTCTCGTTGTGGTTTTACCCATTTTTCAATTTGTTCAGGTGTGCCATAAGCTTCAATCAAATTTGAATTGGCATGAGTCAGTGAAAGGTAACCAATACTGGTGCTTGCGGCCGCTGCTAAGTAAGCAGAAGCGCCACTGGCAGCAATCTGCGGTAGTTGCATGCCGCCCATTTCGTAATCTGTGGTTGGGGCTGTTAGTCCAGCTTCAATAACAGCGTCGAGACCGGCTTTAATCTCGGGAATAATGTGGACTTTTTTGCCATCGAATGTGGGCTGATTACTGTCTACTTTTAAACGAATAGGTACATAGTATTTTTCAGCTATGGTCTGTGCAATATCGATTGCCGCATCAAAAGATTCACGATCATGATCTTGATAACGTTCACGAGTCGTTAACGATTCAACATCAAACATCTCATATAAAAAGAATTCAATATCTCGACGATTTAAAATAGGTGCTGGCATTTATAGATCCTCTAACGATTGGTACAGTAAAAATTGAATGGATAAAATTAATAAGTGGTAAAGGCATGCCCTTATTTATTCTGTAATTGTTTTCGTTGATTATTCAGGCTTTTTTCAGTCAGATTGAGTGCTAAGGCTTTGCCAATTCCAGACGCTGCCCCTTTCACTACGGCCACTGCTACTCGATATTGCATCATGTTTACTCAGCTACATTCGAATTAGCATGGTCGATAATGTCGTTGACTATGTTAGGTATCAATTGGGCAGGGAAATCATGCCCCATGCCTGCGTAAACCTTTAGTTTGGCATTGGGTATGGCATTTGCTGTGGCTTTACCACCGGCTAAATTGACCAATCCATCACGGTCACCATGAATAACTAGACTTGGCATATTCAGTTTAGATAATCCATTTTCTCTGTTGCTCGCGGCCATTATTGCTAACATTTGGCGTATTGTGCCTTTAGCTGTGATGCCTCGATGCAACATACTGTCGACGTACTGGCGCAAATCAGCATCAGAAGTTGGATAGTCAGGACTACCAATAACCTGCCATTTATTAACGTGGTATTGCATCCGGTCTTTGTACTCTTTTGAAGCCGGTTTTTGCAGTAAAGTGTTACGAATATGTTTATCAACTGGTGGCAGCTTTTTATAGCCAGTAGTGGACATGATGGAAGTTAATGTTTTTACTCGTTGCGGATGATGGATTGCCATTAACTGCGCTATCATTCCCCCCATTGACGCCCCCACCACGTGCACTTCAGTCAAGTTAAGTACATCCAATAAACCAATCACATCTCGCATCATATCTTCTAGCTGATAAGGCGTGTTTATTAATAGTCCTAATTTTAACTTAGTCATTAACCAGCCCATATTAGGGATAGGCATATCATCAAGTATCTCAGAGCGACCAACATCACGATTATCTAGCAGTAGGACTTGAAAATTAGCGGCCACAAATGCTTCAACCATTGCTTTAGGCCAACCTGTTAACGGAGTACTCAAACCATGAATAAGCAACAGTGTTGGGTGTAATTTACTACCATGTAATTGATACGCAATATCGAGTCCATTAACATTAACACTGTGTTCCCGCAGCTCGTTGTTACTCACTTAATTCGTTCCTTGATGTGCTTGCTGATAGATGTGTATGACATCTTCTAGGGTCACTGGTTTTGGGTTATTGACTAACAAACGTGTTTGTAACATGGCATCTTTGGCTAAGATATTGATATCACTCTCGGCAATGCCCATTGCCTGCAAATTAGCCGGCAATTTTAGTTGTGTAATTAGATCCGCAATAAAACCAATAAGAGCTTGGGCAATTTCTTTTTCACTGCCTTCAAGGCTGATCGCGTTACTGATACTGGGTGCCAGTTCTGCGTACAAGCCTGCAGCATGGCTTAAGTTAAAATTCATCACCTGTACAAGCACTAACGCATTACTCAAGCCGTGAGGAATATGAAAGTGACCGCCCAATGGATACGCTAAGGCATGCACTGCTGCTACCGGTGAATTCGCAAATGCTTGACCGGCCAAACATGACCCAAGCAACATAGCTTGTCGCGCTTCTACGTTAGTCCCATTAAACGTTGCTTCAACAATATTATTTGATAGCAAGGTCAGTGCTTGTTTGGCTAACAAGTCAGAATAGGGGTTTTTCTTGATGGCACTAGTGTAGGCTTCAATGGCGTGCACCATTGCGTCAATTCCCGTTGCTGCAGTAACGTGAGAAGGTAAACCCAACGTTAAACTAGCATCTAACAAAGCCACATCAGGTAAAAGTACCGATGAGACAACTCCAGCTTTTGTGGTATTGCCTGTAGTGACAATAGCAATAGGCGTCACTTCAGAGCCAGTACCAGCCGTTGTAGGTATCAAAATAAGTGGTAAACGTTTACCACGGATCGCATCAACACCATAAATATCAGCTAATTGTTCATCTGAGTTAGCTAACAGGGCCACTAATTTTGCCGAGTCGAGTGAACTGCCACCGCCAAACCCAATAACGCCGTCGATTTGATTTTCTCTGGCGTAAGCAACAGCTGACAGTACGATATGTTCAGGTGGATCAGCTACCACTTGGTCAAAGCAGAAATACGTTTTATCCGCATCTTTAAACGCAGTATCTAGTGATTGCATTAACCCTACATCAACAATGCCTCGATCAGTAATGATCAAAGGCTTAGATATATCAAGGTCGGAGCATATGCCAGCAATTCGCTTAATCGCGCCTATTTCACTAACAATTGATTTAGTGGTCGAAAATATAAAGGGCTTCATGGGTACCTACCTATTCGCAAAGATCCAGATCACAAGTTTTGTTTTTTTAAGTTCAACCGGCATTTGCAATTTGACCGCCATCTAAAACAACAGTGTGACCACAAACGTAATTACTCGCACGAGAGCAAAGGTAAATAGCTGTTCCAGCAATATCAGCAAGCTCACCGGTTTTACGAGCTGGAAGGCTATTGGCAATTTCCTGCTCCTGAGGCATAACATGTTTGGTCATTTTACTGGGGAAAAAGCCGGGGGCTATTCCATTAATATTGACATGACTTGGACGTAGATCGGCTGCCATATGCCGTGTCATTTGAATAACAGCTGCTTTACTTGCCGAATAAGAATAATTATCCATGTGCGGATGAGTGATCCCATTGACCGAGGCGATATTCACGACCCTTGAAGGTTCATCAGCATCTCCCGCCGCACGTAATGCTGGCAATAAACGTTGGCTTAGAAAGAAAATGGATTTCACATTTAAATCCATGACCTTGTCCCAACCTGCTTCGGGGAATTCTTCAATAGGTGCGCCCCAAGTTGCACCGGCATTATTAATCAGTATGTCTATTTTTGGCTCTCTGCTAAGCATCTCGTCTGCAAAAGTTTGCACACCGGCCATGGTTGATAAATCAGACTGAATGGCGATACATTCGCCCAAAGTCGATAGTTCTGCGGCGGTTTGTTGCAACTGCTCAAGTTTGCGTGCGGTAATATAGACTTTCACGCCACTTTCAACAAAACCACGGGCAATCATTGCACCGATGCCACTTGACCCACCGGTAACCACTGCGACTTTTCCGGCAACCGAAAAAAAATTGTTCATATATGTTCCTTGTTGTTTAGAAAATGCCTACCCTTGAAATGTTTAGCATGAGCAACATGACTGATTAAGCTTTGCTCATGTACCCTATTAAAATTTGACTCAGACATATTAATAACCAATCTATTACCTGCTGTGTAGAGCATTATTTAGAGCTTAAATCCACACCCAATGAAACAGCCGCTTTAGCCACATATTTATTGGTTTGCATCCAACCGGCTTTTAGTTCTTCTGCGTTACTTTGGTTTTCAAGGGCATCCCAATTGGCCAATAAATTTTCTGGGGTTTGTTGCTCAGGCGATAAATAAATCCCATCAGTTTCTTTAATGATTGCCCTTGCATATCCCCCTGCCCCACAACCTAAAATAGTCCGATTAGGAGCACTTTGAGCCACTAAAGCTAACAACCCTGTGGTAACAGATTCTACTGTCATAAGTTCCAATACACGTTTGTCTTCAATCAGTTCTTCGGTCATGGCTGTACGCGCTGTGGGAGATAGGCAATTTATCTGAATATTATTCTTTTGGCCTTCGATACATAGCGTGTTCATTAGGCCCACAACAGCCATTTTAGCCGCACCGTAGTTCGCCTGACCGAAGTTGCCATATAACCCTGAAGATGAAGTGGTCATTACAATTCGACCATAGTTTTGTTGTTTCATGATGTTCCATACTGCTTTAGTGCAGTTGGTCGATCCCATGAGGTGTACATCAACAACCAGTTTGAAATCTTCGATGGGCATATTAGCGAAAGATTTGTCTCTCAAGATGCCAGCATTGTTGACTAAAATATCAATTCGGCCCCATTTTTCCATTGCCTGCTCAACCATGGTTTGTACTTGTTGCATATTGGCAACATTAGCACCATTAGCCATCGCTTCACCGCCAGCCTTTTCAATTTCTGCAACCACGGCTAACGAACCTTCAGACATGACTCCGTCTTCTGCGGCCAAATCATTGACCACCACTTTTGCTCCTCTTGCTGCTAACGCCAATGCGTGAGAGCGACCTAAACCAGCGCCTGCGCCCGTTACTATTGCTACCTGATTGTCGTATCTAATTGTCATAAGGTTCTCAAATAATAAATTCTGTGTGTTAAGTCTATGGATTAATGATGGTCATAGTTAACCACTGTGCAGTTAAAGCTGGCTTTTCAACTGAGTCGATTTCAATGGAAACATCCCAAGTAAGCAGAAATTCACCAGGTCTTTTTTCAAGCACATTGGCCAACACCATGTGCCCGCGAATTTTACTGTTGACATTCACAGGGTGTAAAAACCGAATTTTGTCAAAACCATAATTGACGCCCATCAGAGTGTTTTCTAGGTTAATGCCCGCATCGTATGCAACCGCCGACAATAAAGATAGGGATAAAAAACCATGGGCAATAGTGCTACCAAAGGGTGTTTCTTTAGCCTTTACAGGATCAATATGAATAAACTGATGATCGTGGGTTGCATCGGCAAAGTTATCTATTTGCTCTTGGGTGAGAGTAAACCATCGTGACACACCGGTTTTTTTACCTACATAATCAGTTAAGTTTTGTGCTTGTATTGTTATTGCCATAAAAACTCCTCTCTTAATCAGTTATCAAGATGCTTTAAGCCAGTTTTTGCTAATGGATTTTGCCTCTAGTTCAAGAGATCTAATCCAACCATGACTGCACATTCTAAATGTGATAAATAAAACTGAAAAAAATAATAGAGCTTTTTAGGTTAACCAACCAATTAAGTAAAATGATAAACGCCACTAACCATGTGATATAGACGTGTAAAAGAGTTTAATAGCGTGAGGATTAAGTCAGAGCTAATCTAAATAAAGACATAATTTGCTTTTAGAATACATTGGTTAAATAGCGATTTAAGCTACTTCGGGCTTCTAAAGATAGTTTGATCCAACTTACACCTAAAACAAATACATTGTCGTTAAGCTTGGTTTTATTCATGATTTCAGTAGTCGCATTTTCTAGGCATACAAGACTAGAGCCGGTTTTACTAGAAAGTTGTAACTTAGCAGCTTCCTCTGGCAAGTCTTGCGCTATAAATATTTTTGCCCCCCCTTGGGTATTCACGTTTTTCAAGTGCATTAGATTTTTTATAGAGAATACCTGCTAACCAAGAACGTTCAGTTTGAATGGTAAAATCGGCAGGCAATAGACCTTGGTTTTTCATGCCTTTAATATTGAAACCATCCAGTAAAATTAACCAACGGATGCAAGTTGCCATTTTGGATTTAGGCGTGGTTGAAATTTCCAAGTCCTCATTAAATTCATCACTCACTTCCTTATTATTACTTTTAGATAGGCTATGTTTGTATTAACTGTTGTTGAACACTAAACATACTGTTTTTATTGAACTTTTCATCATTGTCCAAATAT
>NZ_CAJWCF010000136.1 GCF_913020055.1 uncultured Paraglaciecola sp.
CAGCCCCTAGAGACCTTGAAATTTCAGCTATCTCTTCAGAATCAGTTGACACAACAACTGTATCAATTTCAGTAGTACTCAACCCTTGCTCAATAGTCCAACCAATAAGTGGTTTACCATTTAACATTTTGATATTTTTTCTAGGGAGACCTTTACTCCCCCCACGAGCGGGGATAATTGCCAAAACTCTTTTATTATTTATCATTCTAAAAACCTAGTGCTTGGAAATCTATTTGCGCCCGATTGAAATCATCCATACGCCCAACATCTAACCAATACTCATGCACAGGAAATTTTAACACGTCTCTTCCTAGCGCAATATAACGCTCCAGAAGAGTAGGCATATCTATTTCTTCATTTTCACTTACACTCTTTAGCATTTGTTGACTAACCACATAGATACCTGCATTAATATGAAATCGCTGAGTAGGTTTTTCGACCATACTTATGATTTTATGCCCATCCCCCTCAATGACACCATATGGTACTTGGTATTCGTACTCACGCACGCACATAGTAGCGGCAGGGTCATATTCATTATGGAACTCCAACATTTTTGTAAAGTCAATAGATGTTAATACGTCACCATTCATTAAAATAATTGGCAAATCTGGTAAGTCATCAGGTAATAAACCTAGCGCCCCACCGGTACCTAGAGGCTTTTCTTCATGAACATAAGTTATTGTCACACCGTACTTACTGCCATCTGAAAAATAATCATGTATCACTGAGGGTAAATAGTGTGTTGATATATAAAAATTATGGAAACCCGCTTTTTTAAAATTTAAAATCAGAGTTTCTAACATAGGCTTATCACCTACTTTTAACATAGGTTTTGGGCAATCATCAGTAAGCGGACGTAAACGGGTGCCAAACCCTCCTGCCATTATGAATACGGGATTATCATAAGCTACTGGCATTAAACTTTCGCGCAGGGTTTGCAAACCAACGACACCCCCATCTTCATCTAGAAGTGGAATTGAAAGTATGTCTAATCTCTCCATTAATTTGAGCAAATCATCTTTCGAACTAGAAGCGGATGCCACCTTAGGCTTGCTATTCATTACTTCAGTAACAGGCGCTTCCAGTGACAAGCCTAGTAATATTCCTCGCCTCACATCACCATCTGTAATCACACCCAATAACTTTTTCTCGCTATTAACAACAAGCCCAACCCTTAATGCTTCTCTATCAATAATTTGCATAGCATTTCGAATTGTACTCTCTTGCTGGATTAATATATTTTGCCAACGTTGACTCATGTAAATTTTCCATTAAACTTTTTAATAATAACTTTACAAGGATAAACTATATTATTTTCTTCAATATTTTTTGTTAAGTAAGCACCTGCACCTACAACAGAGTTCTCAGCAATTTTTACTGACTGAATTACAACCGCCCCGGGGCCTATGTGCACTTTTTCAGCAGTGACAACTTCACCACAGATCACTGCACCAGGCGCAATATGATTGTGCATACCAATTGTACAGTCATGCTCGATTGATACAGCTGTATTTATTATGCTATTTGCACCTACTATAGTTCCTGGTTGTATCACAGCACTGGGCATTACTTGAACCCCTTCACCCAATTCTGCATATTGGCTAACAATTGCATGAGGTGATACTAAAGTCAGAAAAGTATATCCCAATTTCTTAAAGCGTTTAAAAACATCAATCCTCAGCAGAGAATTGCCAGGTAGAGATCCAATTCCATTTATCAGCACAACCTCCTTGCAGTCGTAAGATAAAACTGCATCATCTTTAAGCTGATGTTTAATTCCTTGCAGTACTTTTCGTGTCTCATCAATTTCTGGGCTGATAATTGCAGCAATAGGATACTTTAACTGTTTTAGCATCTCGACTAAAACAGAAGCGTGTCCGCCCCCCCCAATAACCAAAACTGGCTTAGACAATTATTATATCTCCTTCACTAAAATTCTGAACTGCTTTAGCCCCTAACGTCTCCCAATAGTGAAAAGGACTTATACCTACTCCTGGTCTTTTCATGGTTAGATTATCTATATTAAAAACATCTCCAGCCATTATAGGAGTCATTGCTACCAAGCTTTTACGAGCGACATCTTTATTCTTTATTTCTGAAGGCTTTGGTACTTTTATACCATCACCCAATGCACTTTCTACACAACGAATAGACTCGACCATTTTTTTCAACTCATCAGGTTCCAATGAAGCTTTATGATCAGGACCTTCCATGCTTTGATCTAGCGTGAAATGTTTTTCAATCATAATGGCTCCTCGCGCCACTGCCGCAATAGGAACAGTGATACCTTCACTATGATCTGAATAACCTGCTGGCAAATTAAAAGCACTGGACAATGTATCCATCGCTTTGAGATTAATTTCATTCATTGGCGCGGGGTATTCTGTAGTGCAGTGTAATAATGTTACTTTCTCTCGTAAGGCTCTCTGCCCCTCCTCCGAAGCATAAGCCTGTTCAAATAACGCAATACTTGGGTGAATTTCTTTATCTGAAATATAGCCAAATGCTATAACACCCAACACAGCTTCGACTTCAGACAAGGTTGCCATTCCGGTTGATACAATCAGATCACAACCAGTTCTTGCGTGGTCTAGGACTAAAGGAGCATTTGTTATATCACCTGATGGAATTTTAAGACGAGTAAGCCCTAAGTCATTAACTAGGAACTCTAAGCTTTCAAAATCAAATGCCGTCGAAAGAAACTCTATACCCAGTTTTTCGCAATGCGCTACCAACTGATAGTGCGCCTCAAAACTTAGTTCTAATCGGCTAAGCATTGCTAATTGTGACTCTTTTCTTTGTGTGTTAGTTACTTGATAATCAGCCTGAGCAGCATTAGTAGTTACTAATTTTTTTGCTTTAAAAGTTTGGAATTTAACGATATCTGCACCTGCCTGGTAAGCAGCATCTACAAGCTCTAAAGCGAGTTTAACATCTCCGTTATGGTTCACGCCCGCTTCGGCTATAATCACTGTCATATTACTCACCTACCTTAAAATCATTACTGTGGTTTAAATTATAAAAGACTTTATTTGGCGTAAACTTCATTGACTTGATCATATCGATAACCTGCTGGCTTGTGTCCCCTTGACCATATGGATTTTGTATTATTTCATCAAGCTGCTTGTAACTTCGATCAATCGCTACCTTCACAGTTTTTTGAATATCAACATGATTTGGCTCACAATCCAGTACACTTTTTGCTGACAGGCGTCCTTTTTGTCGCATACCTATATTAACTGTAGGCACATCAAACGCAGGAGCCTCAATAATACCACTTGATGAGTTACCAATCACTGCAGCAGCATACTTAACCGCACTTAAGTAACGTATTTGACCTAATGATGAAATAGAAAGAACTCGTTTAGGTTGTTTGGCGGCATAATTATTAAGCATAGGAATAATACGCCGCCCTCCATCATCTGCATTGGGAAAAGTCAGAATAACTTGATATTCTGGGAAGGCATCAAGTGCAATCAACAATTCTTGAAAACTGGTTTCTGGCACTTCATCTGCCAATGTAACGGGATGATAAGTAACCACGAAAAAAGGAGAATTCAGCTTAAAATCGAGAGATAGTGACAGTTCAGACAGCGACATAAAGCTACCACGTTTAAAGTGATCTAAACCAATCGCTCCCACATTTCTAACTCGCTCTGGCGATTCACCCAATTGAATCACACGCTGGCGGTATTCTTCCGTTGATGTAGCATGCAAATAACTAAGCTTGGTAATGGCATGACGAATGGCATCATCATACGCACCTTCGGTGATTTCCCCACCATGCAGATGAATTACGGGTATGCGCAAGATCATTGCGGTTTGTGCAGCAGCCAAAGCTTCAAAGCGATCCCCCAAAATGACCAGCACATCAGGTGACAAACGGGACAGCGCATCAGCAAAGCCTAGTACACCCAACCCAATACTTTTGGCTGTTCCAACGGTAGAATCCGATGAGAGCAAGATTTCAATTTTCTCATCAATGAAGAAACCATCTTTTTCAATTTCAGTAAAGGTGCAGCCAAACTCTGGTGACAGATGCATACCAGAAACAAGTAACTGCAACACTAGCTCAGGATCATTTTGTATATCCTTTAAAAGCCAATATAGCAGGCCGTACTCAGCTCGTGCGCCAGTAAAAACTGCGATTTTATTGTTCATAAATTTTGCCACATGATAATGCTCATTTAGACAAATCGACCGGTGAACTAGGTAGATTAACCAGATTAGTTTCCAGCCACTTTGATACGCTCAAGTCTCCACGTGGCGCTTTTTCAAACATAGGCAAACGATGCATTAGCTTCCATACAGGCCTAGTCATTACGTTCTGAGTATTGGTTTCTTTTATCAACACCTCACGTGTCTCACTATCCGGGCAAATGACTGAATTTAACCAATAGTTGGACTGTGCGTATTGAGGCTGTGAAACAAATGTAAATTCTGAACCTTGAAAAAACTCCCGATACTGTTGAGCTAATGCTCTCTTTTGCTTTAGAAAGCTTGGTAACATTTCCATTTGGGCACAACCCAATGCTGCATTTAAGTTAGGCAGTCTATAATTGAAACCAGCTTCATCGTGAAAAAACTCATATGGGTGTGATATTTTTGCTGTTGTAGTAACATGTTTAGCATGCTTACCATCCCGCTCATTACGACAAAGCACCATACCACCACCACCCGTAGTAATAATTTTATTGCCATTAAAACTTACAGCCCCAAACTCACCTAAAGTACCTGTATGCTTCCCTTTATAAAAAGAACCTAAGCTTTCCGCAGCATCTTCTACCAACATAAGCTGCCATTTCATACAAACATCAAGCAACTCATCCAATTCTACCGGGTGACCAAAGGTATGCATTGGTACAACTGCACGAATACGTTGGTTAGTACCTTTATGGTAACAACCGTCTTCACGCAATTCCGCATGTTCAGCCAAGTACTCTTCTGTAGCTTTAGGGCAAAGACCTAGACTGATTTTAGATACATCGACAAAAATGGGTTCAGCCCCCATGTGATATAGTGCATTACAGGTTGCTACGAACGTCAATGCCTGAGTAATAACCAAGTCACCACGTTCAACTCCTGCCATATACAAAGCAGTATGAAGTGCCGCAGTACCATTTACAGTTGCGACGGCTTTGGATGTTTCAGTATATTTTTCAATTTTATGTTCAAAATCATCAACAAACTTCCCAACACTAGACACAAAGGTGCTGTTAATCGTCTGCGAAACATAATCAAGTTCATTACCAACAAAAGTTGGAGCATGAAGAGGAATAAACTCCTTTGTCTGATAAATATCACGAACAAATTCTACTATCTTTTTATTCATAATCTCCCACTTAGCCTTTACATTTTACTATCAAGATACTTTCCGGTCTCTTTATGGCCAAAATCCGGAATCATCTTAAAAAACAATGTGACTATCTGCTCTTTCGACCAAGATTTTTCTTGTTTCATTTTACCAATATCATCTTCAAACACGGTTAACAAGTTTTGCTCATACAAGGCTTCATTTTTAATTACACCTAGATTTTCAAAACGATTCAAATCCAACACTTCATTTTCTGTAAAGAATTCTTCAAAATCTTTTTCTCCAGTAGTGTCACTAGAAGTAAACAAACACGGCCACTGCCCTTGAGCAGGTAAAGTTTTCACCAACTCTCGAGCCTCATCTTCATCTTTACATAAATAAGGTTCATAACCTTGCCCCTTAAGATACTTTACTGCAATATCAGCAAAAGAAATCAGATGTAGAGCTTCACTCAATTTAGGGAAAAAAACATCTCGGTTTTCACCAAAGATACAAGACAATAAACAAAGCTCTCCCGACTCCTGAGGTGTCACGAAATATCGTTTAATATCGTTTGGGGCTACTATAGGCTGGTTTTTTTGAATGCGTTGATTAAAACCATGTAGCAATGACCCATCAGAAAATGCAACATTTGCAAAGCGTGCTGTAGAAATAGCAATTTCTTTACTCCGCTTCATTAAAAACATTTCCATTATACGCTTTGAGGCCCCCATCATATTTACTGGATTTGCAGCTTTGTCAGTCGAAACACAGAAGTATTTTTTTACATTATTATCTATCGATTGCTGAATGGTTTTATCTGTATTAAAAATATTAACATCTATCATTCTCATAAGCGTAAAGGGGTCTTTTTCACTACGGACATGCTTCAGCGCCGATAAATTAAGAACATAATCATATTGCCCGTCTGCTTTAATAAAAGCATCATATTCAACAGAACCTATGTCTAAAGCAAAGGTTTGAAAGTCTCCTTCTATATAACCAAATGAGCTTCTAATATCACGAACTAGCTCCACCATGTTGTTTTCGCTAATATCCACAATATGCAAAGCCTTTGGTTTGCGTTTAAATATTTCTTTTGTAACAGCTTGACCAATTGAACCAGCAGCACCTAACACCAAAAAGCGAGACGTACTAATTAGATGAACTAATTGCTTGCTAAGGAAATCAATGTCATTCGAAAAAAGCGCTTGATCTCGACCAATAAGAGACAAAATTGAATTCATTATTCCTCCAAATAAATTATCAGTATTTTTAAAAATTATTGGTTAGATTTATTTTATAAAAAATCTAACCAATACAACCACCATCGAAAATACCAGACCAAATATAAGTCCCAAAACAACGATCAAGGCTCGTTTCGGTTTAGATTTTTGTTCGGCGATTTTAGAAGGGCTCAAGGTTTTGAAAACATATTCACTACTTATTTCAGCCAGCATCAATGTTTTAGTTTGTTCCTCAATAAGCTGATAGAAAATAGTTCTCATCTCAGAGATATTAGTTTTATTGATTTGTTCTTTAAGGTATTCAATGCTATTCAGTGCTTCAACCCTATCCTGTAATTGCATATGCTGGTTAATTGCTATTATTAGCAGATCAACCCATTTTTTTGCAACAAATGGAGAGTAGTGTTCAACACTTAAAGTTATAAGCCCTGTATTCAAATTCTGACTAATGTTGATTCTATCTTTAATATGCCCAAATAATTCCCAGCTTGTTGGACCTAATACACCTGCCTCCCCCCCTCCGCCTAGTACCCATTTAGTATTTTCTTCATCATAAAGTGTTTTATCTATAAGTAACTTATTATTAGTTTTACTCCAACCTTTGGTAGCAAAAACCTCCACTTCAAGTTGATTATTTTTGATGAATGTTTCTAGAAAACCCCACGTTTTAATTAGCGCAATCGCTATAGTGGTTTTATTACCACCACTTGCTCCACCTAAATTAACTCCTGCCAGAGATGCTAAGCCTCCAAATCGCCCTGCTAGGTTTGACAATGAAGACGAACTTGAAGTAGAAGCTGGTGATAGAATTGCTGTTGATTTGTATTCATTAGGAATAAGGAGTGCGTAGAAAACCGAGCCCAGAACAAAGACAAGCGTGACACCCAAAATTAAAAGTTTTCCTTTCCAGATTGCATTGGCAAGTTCTCGCAAGTCTATTGCGTCATCTTGAGAATGAGTTTGAGATTGAACAGAGGTTTGCAATTGTGGTATTTGAGTTTTTGACACGTTTCAGCTCATAGTATTCATTAATATTATAAATAAAGTTTAATATTTTAAGTAAATAATTTTAGGTCATAAATGACTGTAATATTATATATCCATGCAACACTTATACACTCCTAGGAGATACTCAACACGCTATTAGTTTTTGAAAGCTTACAATCGTGGAAAGAGAAAGAAATGCAGTCAAGGCAAGCAAGCATCAACATACAAGTTTGAAACCTGCCAACCCGGCGTATATTTTCCACTCGATTAGCGCCAGAGAAACCAAGTTCTTTATATAAACCATGACGTACATTATCGCCGCCTAATAAGTATTCATGATAGCCATTACCAAAAAGGCACTCTGCCTAAGCATCATTAGCTACCATTGATTTACCTTATCTAGTCAAACCTGTATGCCAGATTAAACAAGGCTTTTGATTTTTATATTTCGAACGGAGCCTGTTTCGTAATTTGCTGTTCATGCAAGACCCAAGCTATTCATTTATTACAACGTCATATACTTCAACAATAATTACAAACTACTCACAGCAGCAGCACCCAGAGCAATCTGATAAAGAATTTGGCTCATATCACGCCAAAGAACAATCTGGTCAAGTCTATCCGCATCCAACGGTACAACAACAGTGTCACCTGGAGCTATTTGGGTACCTTTACTAGCAAACCAGCTTGAACTTTCAGGCATTTTAACTGCACCATTTGCTTTGATAATATAAATACGGTCTTCATCAGCTTTATCAGTCGTACCTCCACTACGATTAATGTAGTCCCAGTAGCCTAGCTCTGTTTCGAATACTTGGGAGATGGGTAACTGCACTTCTCCTATAATCGTAACTGAGTTCTTTATAGTTGGAACAACTAAAGCATCTCCCGCTTGCAGAGATATAGAGTGAGTTGATTTCTCGTCCAATATTTTTTGCAAGTCGATAACTAATCGGCCGATAGCGGCGGTACTTTTTAGTTGCGATAGTAATTTTTGCGCTTCGGCCACATCAGCCGAACCTTTAACGTCACTATTCTGGTTTGCTGCTAACAACTCTGCTTTGGCAATATCTTCAGCTAAGCGGTCTTGCATTTGTTTAAGTTGCTGGGCTTGTTGTTTTTTAAGGTCTACACGAGTAAACAAGGCTCCAGGTGCGTAAGCATGCTCCGTTAAGCCTCCTGCACGTCCCAATAGTGCGGCCAATGTATCATTTTTATAAATAGGGTATACACCAGGAAACTTAACTTCACCACTTAAAGTCACCTGTTTCGACTCTGCCCAATCTGGAATAGTTTTAATTTGCAGTACATCTCGAGACTTAAGCGTGAAATTTAATGAATCCTTTTGAGACAGGTTTAAATCTACACGATATTGCTTTCGTTCTTGTTGCTTGTCAAATTCGGTCCGACTCAACTCTGCCCGCAACTGAAATGCTTTTTCACTTAACCCGCCCGCCGCACGAATCAAACCTTCTACTTGCATATTTTCTACTAGAGGATAAGTGCCAGGGTAACGAACATTACCACCCACCGTCACTTCTTGTGAAGCTTGTAAAACATCAGCATGAACACGGAGTTCATTAATTAAGCCTTCAATTGTTTGATTTCGATTTGAACCAAACAATTCAAATAAAATCAGTTCATCCTGCTCCATTAACGGAAGGTCTTTATCTGAGCCGGGGTGTTCAATTACCTCAGAAAGTGAAAACGAGATAACTTTTAGCTCACCACTTGGAGATAAATAACGTTTTATTAAGGCATACTCTAAGTCTGTATTTGGACTTAGACCTACAGCATCAATAATATTGGAGAT
>NZ_CAJWCF010000137.1 GCF_913020055.1 uncultured Paraglaciecola sp.
CGTCAGCCGTTCTTAATTGATCCAATTACCGAACAGTTCACGCAAGAGACAGGTATCAAAGTTAATGTTATCTATGCCAAGAAAGGCATTGCTGAAAAATTACAGCGTGAAGGTAAATATAGTCCTGCTGATCTGGTTTTAACCTCGGATTTTAATCGTTTACTTGAGATCACTGATAAGGGGCTCACTCAAGCGGTTAAGAGTGAAACCTTAGAGCAAAACATTCCGGCACAATTTCGTGACGACAAGTCACAATGGTTTGCTTTAACAACACGCGCTAGAGTTATTTATGCATCAAAAGACCGCATTGAAAATGCTCAAGCCTTAAGCTATGAAGATTTAGCGTCGGATGAGTTTAAAGGCAAAGTTTGTGTTCGGAGTGGTAAACATCCATATAACATCTCATTACTTGCTTCGATGATTGCTCACGATGGCGAAGCTGAGACAAAAGCATGGTTGATGAAACTCAAAAGTAATTTAGCACGCAAACCTCAAGGTAATGATCGTGGCCAAGTAAAAGCCATTAAAGAAGGCGTGTGTGATGTGTCTTTAGGTAATAGCTATTACTATGGCAAGATGCTAACTGATGAAGCCCAAAAGCCGTGGGCTGAAGCTGTTAATATTATTTTCCCTAATCAACAAAATCGTGGCGCACATATCAATATTTCAGGTGTTGCTATGGCAAAATATGCGCCAAACAAAGAAAATGCACTGGCATTAATGGAGTTTTTGAGTAGTGAAAAAGCGCAGTCTTTATATGCATCGTTAAATATGGAATATCCAGTTAATACTAAGGTTGAACCATCTGAGCTTGTGAAATCTTGGGGTGAGTATACGGCAGATAGTTTACCGTTAACGACCGTGGTGAAGTATCAATCTGCTGCCTATAAATTATTAGATGAAGTAAAATTCGACCTCTGATTGATATTCAAGAGATGACTTAATGCAAACCACTAGCCCCAAAATATGGGTGCTACTTTCCTGGGTAGTGTCAGTTTGTTTAGTTTTACCCGTTTTTGCATTATTGCTGCAAAGCTTTGCGTCTGACACTGCGTTATTTGAACACCTTTGGGCGACGGTACTGACGGACTATGTCATTACTACCATACAGTTGGTGGTACTAGTTTTAGTCTTTTCAGCCATCTTTGCTTTGCCTAGTGCATGGCTTATTGCCATGTGTGAGTTTAGGTGGCGCAAGCAATTTCAATGGTTGCTGATGTTGCCATTGGCCATGCCTGCCTATGTTGTAGCTTACATTTACACTGATTTATTTGATTTTTCAGGTCCCGTGCAACGTTTTCTTCGTGAAGTATTCCAAGCAAACACAGCCGTAGGTGACTATTGGTTTTTTGAAATACGCAATGTCTATGGCGCAGCTTTAATGCTGTCTTTGGTTTTATATCCTTATCTCTATTTGATTGCCCGTACCGCCTTTCTAGAACAAGGTGCTCATCTGTTTCAAGTTAGTCGCACCTTGGGTAAATCTTCGTGGCAGAGCTTTCGTTTTATCTCAATCCCGTTGTGTCGTCCGGCAATTGTGGTGGGCTTAATTTTTATCGGTGCCGAAGCTTTAGGTGATTTTGCAACGGTACATTATTTTGCGGTGAATACCTTAACCACAGCGGTGTATGACAGTTGGCTTGGTCATGGTTCATTGTCAGCAGCAGCAAAAATTTCGATGTTGATGCTAATTGGTGTGATGGGTTTGTTAGCCATAGAACGTTGGCAGAGAGGACGGCAACGTTTTTATCATAAAAGTTCAGGTCAGCTTAGTCGTTTTAAATTAAGCAAAGCTCAGTCAATAAGTGCAATTATCTGGTGCGTATTTTTACTCATGGCCGGTTTTGTAGTGCCAGCGGTGATCTTAATTGATTATGCGATGACCTATTTTGCAGTTGCTTGGCAAAGTGAATTACTGCAAGTCTTATGGCAGAGTATCTGGTTAGCACTCGTAGCTGCAG
The DNA here is from genome assembly GCF_913020055.1 of uncultured Paraglaciecola sp. GTDB lineage: Bacteria > Pseudomonadota > Gammaproteobacteria > Enterobacterales > Alteromonadaceae > Paraglaciecola. Next base: position 1,962 of record NZ_CAJWCF010000137.1, read on the forward strand.
TAATAACAACTTGTTTTGCCATTGTCTTTATTTACACCACACGATTATCTCAAAAACGTAGTGCTTATATTCCTTTGCGCATTAGTACCATGAGCTATGTTTTACCAAGCACAGTATTAGCCATCGCAGTATTGATACCGATGACCTTATTTGAAATAAATATCAATGAGTGGATGGAGAGTTTTGGATATCAAGCACCAGGCTTATTTTTATCCGGGACAGTATTTGCCTTGATTTTTGCATTTGTAGTCCGCTTTCAGGCAGTGGCAAATGGCACGATAGAATCAAGCTTTTTAAATATTAGCCCTTCATTGGACATGGCTTCCAAAACCTTGGGCAAGACGGATGTGCAGACTTTGTTTGCGATCCATGTTCCGCTTATTAGCAAAGGCATTTTCACGGCCATCTTATTGGTTTTTATTGAATGTATGAAAGAACTACCTGCTGCATTATTATTACGTCCATTCAACTTTGATACCTTGGCTACCTATGTCTATCAATTTGTATCAGATGAACAATTAGAACAGGCAGCAGTCGCTGCTATATTAATTATATTAGCCGGACTGTATCCCGTGATGAGATTAACAAAAACAGGCAAAGTTACTAATGACTGAAATAACAAAAATGGCTTTGACTGTCGATGAAATATCAGTTCAGTACGAAACAAAAAAAGTACTGGATGAGTTGTCATTACAGGTTTTAGATAATGAGATCATGTGTTTATTGGGTCAAAGTGGCTCAGGTAAAACTACAGTACTTAAGGCTATAGCCGGTATATTGCCGTTAGAACATGGTGTTATTTCATTAGATGGACACATTATTTCATCTACTGAAAGTTCAGTTACACCAGAAAAACGTGGCATGGGCATTATCTTTCAAGACTACGCATTGTTTCCTCATATGAGTGTTTTAGACAATATTTGTTTTGGTATTAAGGCTGATAAACAACAAGCCCAACAAACAGCTGAAACCTTGCTTGAGCTCGTTAAAATGCAAGGTTATGGCTCTGCATATCCGCACGAGTTATCTGGAGGTCAGCAACAACGTGTCGCTATAGCTAGAGCGTTAGCCATACAACCTAAATTATTACTACTGGATGAGCCTTTTTCAAATGTCGATTATCATTTACGACAGCAGTTAATGGCTGATATTCGTCATATTCTTAAACAAAGAGAAGTCTCAGCCATTTTTGTCACCCATAGTAAGGAAGAAGCCTTTGCCTTTGCGGACAAGTTGGCTTTTATGGAAGAAGGAAAAATTGTACAAACAGGCTCGGCTGAATCTTTGTATTATCAACCGAAATCTACGGCTTTAGCCGAATCTATGGGCAAGGGTAATTGGTTAGACGTGGTCGTGGTCGATCAGCACTGCACTCGATCAGAAGATTTAGGTGAGATTATTTCTACTCAAGCTCACGGTTTTGACTTGGGCACAAAAGTAAAACAATTTATTAGGCCGAATCAAATCTCACTTGAAGCTGATGACGCAGGGATAGGAAAAGTTGTTGACCAAATCTTTACTGGTGATACTCGATTGCATACAGTTTCAATTGGAGAGTTAACATTAATAGTTAATCAATCATCAACAAAACATCTAGCTGTTGATGCTCGAGTTGCCGTTACAGTATCAGCACATCCGGCGATCCTTTTTGAATCTCAGTAATTAAGCTGTAGTAGATAAAAAAGCCCCAAACTATATTGATAGTTTGGGGCTTTTTGTTTAACGAATACTAGCTCGCTTAGTATTTAGAACGGTCCGTCAAATTGATACGTTAAGATAACGCGAATTTGATCGGTATCATCAGATGAATTTTTGTCATCGATGTCGGCATACATGGCCTCAAGCAAAAATGCCTCATTCCACTCATAATTCATGTAAAAGTTGTTTTCTTTAACATGGTAGTCATTTTTACTACTAGCCCGGAATTCACTAGCGGCAACACCGATAGTAAGCCCTTCCAACACCTCACCTTCGATACCGATTACAGCGGCGCGTGCATCATCACCTTCGACGGCATCCAAAGTTTGATCTTCCATAGAAGTGAAGAAAGGGCCGCCACCTAAGCTGGCTAAAGCACCATGATCACCACTATTTCTATTGTAAGCCGCACTTACAGTGAAATACTGATTAGTGACAGCGGCACTAGCACCCCACGTATCGGCATCAATATCACCTAACTTGTCAGAACCTGTTTCACTTCCGTGGTCATACTGTAAGCCTACTTCCCACGATAAATTGTCGTTAAAGTCGGCACCGTAAAGGACTTCAGCATAAAAGATATTTGCGATATCCTCTAAGTTATAAGCCCAAGCTTGCAGGGCTAAACCGTCTTGTTCGTATGCTGCCCAAGCAACATAGGCATCGCCATTATCCGCACCATAAGCTTCACCAACATCAACAAAGTCCGATTGATCAATACCATTTTCCCAACCAGACATTTTTGTGACATAGGCAAACCCAAGATCGATATTTTCATTTACGCCATAGTTAAGTTGATAAGCTTCAAAGCGGTTTGGAACCATACGAAGATCATCACTATCCATATGCGGGCTATCAAATATTTGACGGCCTAAGCGTGCTTCAAAATCTTCGTAATTGAAGTTTAAGCTAGCTTCTCCAAGCATGGCATAACTATCTTTTTCTTCATCAAAGAAATCACCGTGCAGGCTACTTTCGTTACCCGTATTTACACCTGGATCAACAGAAGTAGACACGCCAAGTCTAATATTGATATTGTCATTTAAGTCGACTTTACAACCAAACTCGCCACCAATGGCGTAGGCTGATTCTTTTGCGTTATTGTCAACGTCCGTTTCAATAAAGCCAGCACGAGCATAACCGCCACAGGCTTGTTGTGTATCATCGTTAGCCTGAACTGTCTGAACCAGCAGTAGGCTTGTTCCTAAGCAAGCAGAGATTAACTTCACACGCTTTTTTGCCGTCATTTTTAGTCCTTGAATAAACTTAATTCTGGCTGGCAAAAAGCTGGCTGTTACATTTCTCCTCACGAAGGAGAAATTACGTATTAAGAATTAAACGGTTTTAGTAACCGCCTTTTTTACCAACACCTACATAAGTGAAATCCCACTCAAGGGTAAATGGTGTCCACCATTTAGCAACACCTGATTCTTTGTCTGTGTGGCGGTAAAAACCATTAAATGGAGGTGGTTCGATGCTGTAAGTCAATGTGTATTTGCCAGCACCATCTAATTTAATATTTCTAGCATAGTGTGGGCCATCAGAGGCAACCATAGGCATGAAAGCACCTGTTGTAGACCAATCAGAGTCAACTTTATTAATGGTATATGTAATGCCAAGGTATGGCACCCAGTCACCTTCTGCAAAGCCATGAACATTGTCTTTCAAAGCATGAATATCGGCTTCTAAATGAATATCAGTCAGGGTCATTCCACCCGGTAACATTGGTTCCATGGTGACAGGTTGAATAAATACCGCGACAATCTCCATACCGTTTTGTTCAACAACACCGATTTCAACATCGTCGGCAATTGCAGAAGTAGCAGTAAGCATTGGTAATGCTGCTGCCATGACGGATGATAATGTAATTTTTTTAAAATTCATTTAAAACTTCCTTATGGTTAATTAGTAATGCAAATGATAATTGTTCTCAATTGTAAACAGGGTTTGCATTATAGTCAACAAGGACTTGGGTGATATCCCCCGGTTCTGGTCAATAATTTGTGTGATATCACCAACGATCTGATTTAGATCAATATCTATGAAAATGGCTTAACTAGAAAAAAGGGCTGGCCACCAAGCAAAAGCGACTAAAAGGCTACCGACAACGCCTGGAACAAGTGGGATCCATCTAACCTTTTTCTTAAGCCCTTGACGGGATAAAATTCGGTCGCCTAGGTAAACACTCCATGCAATAGCCGGAACAAATAAAGAGGCTTTAACAAAAGAAAGCTGTTGACTATCAAGACCAAAGGTTCTTAACGGTTCAAATAATTCACTGCCTAAACCAAGCACAAGTGACACCATTGCTACTGGCGCATATTGATAACCTAATTCGGTGAAACGATGTTTAGCAGTTTGATCGCCACCGACACGACCAGATAGCCAAGCACTTAGTTTTGTAGTGAGATATAGCATGCCCGCAAGCAATACGGTGCACGCGACCATGGTGCCTGAGATCATGAAAAAGTCTAACCAGAAAAACACTTCACGCCGTTCAGGGTGTACGCTCATTAACCACCAAGGGCCAGATTCAGCAATCCAGTACCAACCTTGATTGATAAACCACTCACCAACTTGTTGTCTGAGTGTTCCATATAACGGCAACACTAACCATAAAAAACCACCTAAGGCTGCACCTGTACCTAGAAACAAAAACCATACCTCGGCCAAGTTTGGATTGTAGTCGCGAATATTTTTAATCTCGGTACCAGGTGTTCTTAAGACCAAGTCGAGACCACCTTTTGCCTTAGGATTAACACAGCGGAAACATTCAATGCAGTGACGAGATTCTTCTTTTTTGGAGATATCAATCATCGTTGGGCAAATACCATTTTCGGTATATTTGTCACCACCGGCACGTTTGATTTTTGGTCTAAATTGAATAGCACCTAAACGCGAATAAACACCTAATAGTAAACCGATAGGGCAAACATGTCGGCACCAGGCGCGTTTATTCCGGCCATAAAAGAAGCCGATTAGAATGGCTAACAATAAAATTCCACCAAATACTTCAGCAATAGCCTCAGGGTGGTCTCTTACCCCTACGGTTTGACCTAATATAGTAATGACTAAGAAACTGACAATAGGGGTGCCTTCCCAGCGGATCCATGCAGGTATCTGCCATTGCGGACCTTTCTTATTGGCCCATTCAGACGCAGCGCCCATTGGACACAATATTCCACACCAACTGCGTCCAGTGAAAATGACGGAGATAAATACTAGGGGAAACCATAATCCCCACATTAGGTAATTGGCTAATACGGTGAAATGGGTTAATGGCGTGGCATCTTCGGCAGGTTCAGATAAGAATAATGGCAGAAATAATAAGGCCAGAAAAACTACAAACATCACAATATGGACCCAAAGAAGTTTGCTTTTATGGCGAACGAAAAATGCCTCTATTGTTTTGATAAAGGGAGGGCGACCACCTTTGTTAGGCATAATCTTGTCGGCATTGATAACAGACGTTTTAATCTTTGGTGGTGCTGACGTGGAATTCATAAGCAATATCTAAGGGAACCAAAATATAAATCTTGGTGACTAGTTTAACTTAAAAGATCTCAAATGAAAAAGGTATTGCGAATAATTCTTGTTTCAGATCAAGTTTTTGTTAAAGAATTTTTCCTAGTAGATATTTTTATCTGTCCTGAGTGGCTTATGTAACTAATTATTGAAGCTAAATCTCTATGCGATGGTTTTTATCACGTATAGCCTTTGTTAAGTTTGATGCAGTCAGAAGCAAGCTGTTTACTATTAACAACAACCGGTCACCTACACTTCTTCAAACACCAAGTTAGCTTGTTACCAGTCATATCGTATTCTTGCGAAAAAAGAGCGATCCGGCTGACTCATCAAGGTTTCATTTGGGCGTACGCTCACGGCATGTAAATCGTCGTTGTCGAACAAGTTTGTTACATTCAGAGATAGGGCAAGCTTTTTACTATAATTTTTAGTGATATTTAAATCGGCTCGATAATAATCATCTAGATCGGTAGATTCTTGAGATTGAGATGTGCGTTGAAATGTTTTTCTACCTAATTCTATTCTGTTATCAAACGTAATAGTTGTTGAATGTTGCGGCATTTCGTAGCTGAATCGTCCATTGATAATCCAATCAGGGAAACCGTCATATTTAATGTCGAGAGCTGATGATTCCGAGGTGACCCATGATGCACTGAGGTCAGATTTAACGCCCATGATAGTCGTGCTGTATTTTGCTTCTATCCCTTTGGACCTCACACCACCTACATTTTGGTACTGGTTTCTTCCTGGGGAATATTGAGGATTATCTGGTGTCATCGGAGCCGAGACTATGCCATCGGTGAGTTCTGTATAGAACAATGTGCCTTCAAAATTGCTTTCACCATAATTTTTCATATAAACAAGCTCATACGTATCCAACTCTTCGGGCTCTATACCAGAATTACCAAATGTTGCGGATGAAGATGCTGTTGGGTTGGTTCCGATTTCATTAGCTGCAGGTGAACGAAAAGCATTACTGTATATAAGTTTTACGGCGGATGATTCATTAGGATAAAAAATCAAACCGAGTCTTGGCGATACGTTATCGCCAAAATCTGAAAAATGGTCATAGCGTGCTCCGTAGAGTACATCTACACTGCCATCAAAAAATGAAGTTCTTGCATCCAGATATACGCTGTTGAGTTGGCGTGTATAGTCTTCTACAAAGTCCGAGGTAAGGCCGGGGGGCTCTCTACCAGTTTTTGCTTCATCTATTTCGGAATGAGAGTAGGTATAACCCAGTGCCCATTTAGTATTAAATCTATCATTTTCTTGTTTTATATTGAGATCAAAGCCACTGCTGAAGTTGGTGTGATCAATAATGAATCTAGAGTCTGTAAAGAACCACTCATGTTCGCCTTGCCAGTGATAGATATGCGAATTTATCGATGTTTTGTCAGATATATCATATTTTGCTTTGGCCCTGATAAGTGCGAAAGATCCTTCTTGATCAACAAAGCTCAACTTATCAGATTGGGCATATCTGAGCGTTGTTCTCTGCGAAACATTGCCCATTACGCCCGTTTCAAAGTTGAATTTACTCGTTAACTGAGCATTTAATGTAGCTGCAAAAGAAGTTGTTCTGATTGGCTCGTCTGAGCTACCACTTTCTGTTCTGTTTGGATTTAAACGGCCTGAACCTGTTCCCCACTCATAATCGATTTCTTCTTCTTTTGTGGAGTTATCAGCTGAAATGCTCAGAGTGACTTTATCACTTAGCCTTTTGCCATACTTAAAGGATTGCTGATAATAATCGTCGAGACCTGCTGTTCCTTGAACCTCTGTTTTGTCTTCTGTGTATTTTGATGTTGAAAATGCGACAACACCTTGAAAAGCATCTGCACCGTAGATAGACGAGCCGGGACCACGAAGCATCTCGATTTTGTCTAGAATGCCAAGTCCAGGGTTTTC
>NZ_CAJWCF010000138.1 GCF_913020055.1 uncultured Paraglaciecola sp.
AAAAAGAATAAGCCAACCCTTAATTTAACTGATATAGAGCGCAATTCAATGGTTCTCGCTTAAACCGATCTGGGGTTATTTAGGTAAATATAATAATAGCCGCACTCAATGGTAAATTAATATAAACAAGTTGAAAACGTTTGCAGAAAAGTTTGACTACTAAGTCTGAAAAGTAATAATGGGCCATCTAAGCAAATGAGATGAGTTAAAATGAGTAAATTAAGTAGAAGACAATTTATCGCAATAACCGGTGCTAGTATTGTTGCTGGTACTGTAAAAGGAGAGCCGTTGATGGCAACCAAAACACAACTAATCCACACCGCTTATTTTTGGTTGAAAAATCCTGACTCTAAGGCTGACCGTGATCAATTGATTGCCGGTTTGCAAACACTAAGACAAGTCCCTGCGGTAAAAACTTTACATATTGGTTTGCCAGCTACCACTGAAAAACGTGATGTGGTTGACAACAGTTTTCAGGTATCTGAGTTAATGATGTTTGATGATTTAGCTGGGCAGAGTGAATATCAAGCTCATCCCATTCATCAAGCCTTTGTTAAAAACTGCTCACATTTGTGGGCTAAAGTTGCGGTAAAAGACTCTATTACAGTTTAGAGCATTGAGTCATGTGAGGTGAGTTTTGAATAAAACTGTTGTAGTTATTTTATTATTCGGATTATTGTCGGCTTGTTCAAATACAAATTGGCGAGAAGCAAGTCGTGAACCAGCGGGTATTGCAGAAGATCCAGCAATACAAAAAAATGCGGTAATAGAAGTGTATGCCGCTGATGCCTTTAGTTGGCGAGGTTGGTTTGCGGTACATAGTTGGATAGCAGTAAAACCACAAGATGCGACCGAATACACTGTTTATGAAGTTGTCGGTTGGGGAGTAAAACGTGGCCTGCCAGCGCTGCGTGAATACAAAACGGCCACACCAGATCGTTATTGGTATGGGGCTAAGCCAGAAAAAGTCTTATCAATACAAGGAGTTAAAGCCAGCGAGTTGATCCCGCAAATCTCTGATGCTGTTGCTCGTTATCCTTGGGCCAATGAATACACTTTATTCCCTGGACCCAATAGCAATACGTTTCCCGAATGGATTGGACTTCAGGTACCCGAGCTTGGTTTAGAACTACCTTTTCGTGCCATAGGCAGCGGTTATGCTGATTAAGCGCAGCTATTAGTAGAAGTCACCTCTTTTCCTAAGCCTTTAGTCAATTGATGGTGTGCACCTTGATCTCAACGTCAAAATGGTGAGGCCCCATGTTTTTAGCTTTTGTTATTGGATAATTTGAATCAGTAATATGCTAAATGTGAGGTCTTGATAAATTCGTATTCTTTTCGTGATACTTTCGCGACAACTTCCGTCCAAACTCTTTCTCGCAACGTCAATTTAACTATCTTTTGCGAGGAATAATATGAACAAACTTACTAAAATTTGCGCCGCGAGTGCATTAGTTTTTGCAAGCAACCACACTTTTGCTGCGGATGTGACAATCGAAATTCAAAATCTGACTCAAGGCATGTACTTCACGCCTATTGCTGCAGTAGCGCATACCCCAGACGCAAGCCTTTTTGAAGTAGGTGAAGAAGCCAGTACTGAAATCCAAGAAATGGCAGAAGGCGGCAGTTTAGCTGGGCTCACAACTATCGCTACTTCAATCAGCGCTGATGTTTTAGCAGAACCTACTGCAGGACCTTTAGGGCCTACACAATCAGTTTCTGGTTCATTTATGACGGCAGACGGCAATACTGTGTTGTCTGTAGTTGCAATGATTTTACCTTCCAATGACGGTTTTATTGGTCTAGACAATTGGACTATCCCTACAGAAGCCGGCACTTACACCGTTTATCTGAATGCTTACGATGCTGGTACTGAAGCTAATGACGAAATAGTGGGTGGTGGTGCACCGGGTACGCCAGGTATGCCAGCTCCTCCTTTCCTAACATTAGGCACAGGCGGCAGTGGTGTGACAGCTGTTAGTACTAATACTAATGTGCATATTCACCCAGGTAACATTGGTGATGATGATGCCGCTGGTGGCTCAAGTGACGTAACCAACTCTATCCATCGCTGGTTAAACCCTGTAGCTAAAGTCACAGTTACCGTTAACTAAGGAGGCTGTCATGATTAAACGTTTAAAATTAAACAAAATGCGAATTGCTCTGTTAGTGGGTTTACCTGTTTTACTCAGTGCTTGTAGCGACGACGAAGTAGAAGTTATACGAGAAGTAGAAGTCATTGTGGAAGTACCGGCGCCTGTGCCTACTCCCGTTGATGTGAGTTATGAAGTAACTTTGACTAATTTAACGAATTCCCAACCTTTGTCTCCCGCTGCTGTAGTGTTGCATGCTGATGGACATTTGTTTTCTGTCGGCGAAGTACCTTCGGTTGCCTTAGAGCAAATGGCTGAGGGTGGTATGAATAGTGGCTTATTAGCGCTTGGTATGGCCGCTTCTTCAGGTGTTGGTGCGATTGGCCCCGGCGGTAGCGAAACCATTAGTGTGACCATTCAAGATGTGACTGATGCCAAATTGTCTGTAGCGACTATGTTAGTGAATACAAATGACGCCTTTAGCGGTCTTGATGCGTTAGACTTAAGCTCTTTTGCTGTGGGTGACAGTTGGACAGCTACAGCAGGTGTTTATGATGCGGGAACGGAAGTGAATTCTGAAACTGCTGGCACCATGCCTGGCCCTGCTGATGGCGGCGAAGGGTTCAACGCGACCAGAACCGATACAGGTTATGTAGCTATGCATACTGGAGTCGTTACTGTCGATGACGGATTAACCAATTCCGTGTTAACAGTGCAACATAAGTTTGATAATCCAGCCGTACGTATTATGGTCACGCGTATTGAGTAAGTTTTAACTGCAAAAGTTTGAACTATAAAACGCTCAATTAATTATTAGTTGAGCGTTTTTTATTTTTACCCTAACTAGGAATAAATAACATGTCTGACAGTGTTTTATTGGTCGAAGATGACCGAGATATAGCCGAACTTATTCGTGTTAATTTGCTTGAATTGGGTGTGGTAACCACTGTGCAAGAGCAGGGGGATAAAGCATTACAAATGGCCTTAGATAATGATTATTCGTTACTCATTTTGGATGTGATGTTACCAGGAATAAGTGGTTTGGATATTTGTCGCCAAGTGCGAGAGCAAAAACCATCACAGGCGATTATCATGCTGACTGCAAAAAGCTCAGAAACAGACAGAGTATTAGGCTTAGAGTTAGGTGCGGATGATTATATGACTAAACCTTTTAGCGTGCGGGAGTTGCAAGCTAGAGTTAGGTCACAATTGCGCAAAGTGCATGTGTTTCAAGCAGTCAATACAACAAAAGTGGTTGATGAGAATGAGCCCTTAGTGATTGGCGCCTTGCATATCAATCAAAAGAACCATCAGGTTGTCTTTCAACAAAACGAACTTGAACTAACCGCCACAGAATTCGAACTACTGCATCATTTAGCCAGCCATCCCAATCAAGTGTTTAGTCGTAGCCAGCTATTGGAATCAGTGTGGGGATATCATCACAGTGGTTATGAACACACAGTAAATTCTCATATCAATAGATTGCGAGCTAAAATTGAGCAAGACGCCACTTCACCACAAATAGTCCAAACTGTTTGGGGGGTAGGATATAAGTTTAATCCTCAAGGTGTGGAGTGAATCTAAAAGAGTCAGACAAATAGATAGTTGTGTTAATCAACTGACGTATTATCCTAAGACCCTTCAATACTATTAATGGCTTTTTTACATGTATTCTCTTGGCGAAGTAATCCTGATGGCGTTAGCCATGGTTTTAATTGTCGAAGGGCTAGGCCCGATGCTATTTGCTAATAAGTGGCAAAAGTTTTTATTTCAAATATCACAACAACCAGTTAATCAATTACGCTCTATGGGGGGTATTTTGGTCACTATTGGCGTAGTCAGTTTACTTTATTTACTCTAATTTTAGTCTTCGCGACACAATTGATTATAAGCTGCGCGATTTTGCTATTTAGATGCCGATTGTTTTTTGTTAGAATCCCCGCCTAATTTTATGACTCCCGTCTTATTCATGGCTAAAAATGTTGTTGTACTTGGCACCCAATGGGGTGACGAGGGTAAAGGTAAGGTTGTTGATTTACTCACAGATCAAGCAACTTATGTAGTGCGTTATCAAGGTGGCCACAATGCTGGTCATACTCTGGTCATTGACGGTGAAAAAACCGTGTTGCACCTTATTCCTTCAGGAATTTTACGTGAAAACGTGACCTGCGTAATTGGTAATGGCGTAGTACTAAGCCCTGAAGCATTGCTTGAAGAAACAGCAATGTTAGAAGTGCGTGGTGTACCCGTTAAAGAACGCTTGGTTATCAGCGAAGCTTGTCCACTTATTCTTCCCTATCACGTTGAACTAGATGTGGCGCGTGAAAAAGCCCGAGGCAAAAAAGCGATTGGCACAACAGGCCGTGGTATTGGTCCTGCTTATGAAGACAAAGTATCTCGTCGTGGCTTGCGCGTGGGTGACTTGTTTAATCCTGAAGACTTTGCGGTTAAGTTAAAAGAAGTCCTTGAGTACCATAACTTTATGCTGACTAACTACTATAAAGTTGAGCCGGTTAGTTATGAAAAGGTTTTAGCGGATGCACTAGCGGTTGCCGATATATTAAAAGCAATGGTAGTGGATGTGACAGACGTATTGGATAAAGCCCGCTTGCGTGGTGATGCCATTATGTTTGAAGGTGCGCAAGGTACTTTGCTTGATATTGATCACGGTACTTACCCTTACGTGACGTCATCTAATACCACAGTTGGTGGCGTTGCCACTGGTGCTGGTTTCGGCCCGCTTAATCTGGATTACGTGTTAGGTATTGTTAAAGCTTATACCACCCGTGTTGGTTCAGGCCCTTTCCCAACAGAGTTAGACTGTGAAGTCGGTCAGCATCTGGGTGTTAAAGGTCATGAATTTGGTGCTACAACAGGCCGTAAACGCCGCACTGGTTGGTTTGACGCTGTTGCGATGAAACGCGCGGTACAAATCAATTCTATTACTGGTTTTTGTTTAACTAAATTAGACGTACTTGATGGCTTAGAAAGTTTAAGTATTTGTATAGGTTACAAAGACGCTCAAGGAAATATCCAAGATGTGCCTCCTATGGCAGCTGACGGTTATGAGTTGATCACACCCGTTTACGAAAGCATGCCTGGTTGGAGTGAAAATTCATTTGGTGTAACCAATTATGAAGAGTTACCACAAGCGGCTAAAAACTATATTAAACGTCTTGAAGAACTTACTGGTGTGCCAATTGATATTATTTCAACGGGTCCAGAGCGAAACGCAACTATAGTGTTACGTCACCCTTTCGAAGTTTAATATATTTACTCATTTGTGAGTTGAAGTGATTAGGCTGCTATACGCAGCCTTTTTTATGGGCATTATTCCGTTCTAATCTGTAGTTCTTTTATCGATGTTTCAATGTGCTGGTATATTTGGGCTAATTTTTTTGATGTCTGTTCCATAATCTCGGCTTCTTGCATAGATTGTGTATTGTGCAGTTCAATATTGCTTAGCGCTTGATTAATCGTTTCTGTTTGTCCTAACTGCCCATCCATTTCTTCTTCGATAATGCCATGTAAACTACTAATTTGCATAATGACATTGTGTAGTGAATCAACAAACTCCTGCGATTTTTCAGTTTGGGATAAGCTGACTTCTGCTTGATCCTTACCCTGCATCATTGCTTGTACTGCGCTATCGGCTTCACTTTGTAGTTTGTTGATATTGTCGGATATTTGTTTTGTTGATTCTTGGGTTTTGGTCGCTAGGCTTCTTACTTCGTCTGCCACTACGGCAAATCCTCTGCCTGACTCACCTGCTCGCGCTGCTTCTATCGCAGCATTGAGTGCCAATAAATTGGTTTGCTCTGCAATGCCATTAATCACATTAACAACGTTGCCTATGTTGTCTGAATCTGTTTTCAAATCAGCAATAATAGTCGAAGCATGATTTGTTGCCTTGAGCATATTATGACTAGTTTCTAGGTTTTCCTTAAACATAACCTGCCCCTTATCCGCAAGAACAGCACAGTCGCTTACCAAAGTATTGGCTTGGGAAATCGCCTCACTAACTGAGTTATTCGATTCTGATAGTTCTTGCATATTCAAAGCAAGTCTTGAGGTTTCACTGGTTTGATTGGTCAGGCTTGATTTTACTTTCTTAAAGGCATCGAACATATTTTCAATGATTCCACCTAAGCCTTTTATATCTTTGATGATTTGTCTTAATACTTTACTTAACCCCTGCTGGATTTGCACAAAATCTCTGGCGACTTGGCCAATTTCATCAGGGTTTTTGCTATTGATGTCGCCAGTAAAGTCTCCTTCAGCAATCTTTCTAGATGCTAACGTAATATCCCTTAGCGGAGCGGTTATGTTGGTACTGATAAACCAACTGACCGCAATCAATACAAGAATAATAATGATGACGATGCTGATTTTAGTCATTAAAAATGTTGATAGTGCTCGTGACTCATTTTCTGTTTTGAGTGCTAAAATATTTGTACTGACCACTTCTACCGCTGAAGTGAGGTACTCTGTTGGTTTTTTATCAATACCCGATACGCTGCTATCACCCTTTGAAATATTTTTATTCGAGGCGATAAAAACATCATAACCAGCGTGATAGGCTCTTAACATTTCAGGATAACTTTGAGCGAATTTCTGCAGATGTTGCTTGGCTGGGTTGCTATTTGGCATTACCTGCAACAAATGTTGATAGCGCTTTTGTATTTCGGTTGCTGTTTTGTTAAAGCGTGCCCAATATTTATCAAGTTGCTTTGGATCGTTTCCCCTAATTAAGGTATTTTTCCATTCTTGAACTTGAGTCTTAAATTTCACATTTAAATCGGCGACCTCTAACATGATGGTCACTTCTTGGTTAACGTCCTCACCATAATTGGTCACTGCACCTTGTATAGATGAAAAGCCAATAAACACGGTAATGAGCACTACCGTCATAGCACAAACTAAGAGCAGTAAAATTTTGTTTCGTACTTGAGAACGAATTATTTGCATAGAGGAATCCCTTTTTGGTCCAAACTATATAACGGCATAATTGCTTTAATTATGAATGAAATTCTAACTAGAATCACATGTTCTTTTTTTAGTCTATTCAGCAGAAGGGAATTTTTTTACCTAGCGGATGTGTTACAACTTGACTGTAATTTATTGACCTATGATGAATGATTGAAACATATTAAGATCTTAATTATCGATGACGTTGAAGCAATACGCACCTTTTCTGGCTTGGTGCTCAAACGTATGGGTTATGAATTTGTTGAAACCGCTGACAGCGCTGAAGTGGCTTTGGAAAAAGTGAAATATGTTGCTTTTGATCTGATACTACTCGACATCAACCTTCCTTCCATGAGTGGACTAGAATTACTTAAAAAGTTACGAATTGAATTCCCCGCAAGTCAGGTTGTGATGTGCTCTGCAAGTAGCTCAGACGAAAATATTCGTCAAGCAATTGCCGACGGAGCTGAAGGGTTTTTAGTTAAGCCTGTCACGCAAACAAGTCTGGTGTCTTTGTTACAGCGTTTAGAATTTGCATAGGGATTTAATGCATTCCACATATGATCCTTTTGGCTTTTTTGGGATAATATATATCATGAATAAAATTATCAGAGGTCTTCGATGCAAACCACTACTTCATCCGCAGAATTTACAGGAACTTTAGTCGCTGATATTGCACCTAAGATTCGATCTTTAAACAGTACTTTTTCAAGCGGCAACACTAAAGAAATTACATGGCGTATTGAACAGCTCAAACAAATCAAAAAAATGGTACTTGAGCAACAAGACAATATTTTTGTAGCGATGCAAAAAGACTTAGGCCGCTGTGATATGGAGTCGTGGACCGCAGAGTTAGGAGGGGTGATAAGTGAGGTTGATCATTCCATTAGCCATCTCAAAAAATGGATGAAGCCTCGAAAGGTCGCAACGCCTATAGTCGCTCAGCCTGCTAAAAGTTATATGTTACCAGAGCCTCTGGGTACCATTTTAATTATTGGCGCATGGAATTATCCATTATTACTGGTTTTCTCTCCACTTGTTGCTGCTATTTCTGCTGGTAATTGCGCCCTTATAAAACCTTCAGAGTTATCGGCCAATATGTCTAAGTTAGTGGCAAAAATGGTCGCACAATATTTAGATAACGACGCGATTGATGTAGTAGAAGGCGCGGTAGATCAAACGACTGAACTTTTAAAACACAAATTTGATCATATTATTTATACCGGCGGAGATGTTGTCGGCAAAATTGTGATGCGTGCTGCAGCTGAGTTTCTCACGCCTGTTACTTTGGAGCTTGGTGGAAAAAGCCCGTGTATCGTCGATAGCTCAACTGATTTAGACGTTACAGCAGCCAGAATAGTCTGGAGTAAATGGATGAATGCAGGGCAGACCTGTGTTGCTCCTGATTACGTGCTAGTCGAAAAGCGTTTTGCGGGGCAACTAATAGATGCGATTAAAAGCAAAATTGTAGAATTTTATAGTGCCGATGTGGCTACTTCTAAGGATTATGGGCGGATTGTTAGTGAGCGCCATTGTTCCCGTATTATCAAGTATTTAGAAGATCAAAATGTTGTGCATGGTGGTAATCACGATTTATCCAATAAGTACATTGAACCCACTATAGTGCTTGATCCAAGCCCTGATAGTTCACTTATGCAAGAAGAGATTTTTGGTCCTGTTTTAGTTTCAACTACTTTTAGAACTCCAAATGAAGCAATAGCACTCGCAAATAATACAAAATACGGTCTCGCAGCAAGTATTTGGACCGAAAATATTAATCTAGCTCTAGACCTTGCCCCAAAAATAAATTGTGGCGTCGTATGGATTAATTCTGTTAATCAATTTGACGCCGCCGCTGGGTTTGGAGGCCGCAGAGAAAGTGGCTTTGGTCGTGAGG
>NZ_CAJWCF010000139.1 GCF_913020055.1 uncultured Paraglaciecola sp.
AACTATGATGAAAAACGTGATTTCATTCGAATGAAAGTGGACACCAAAATCACCCTTTCTTTAGATAATAGCGACAAACATGTAACGGGTTTCTGCCGAGACCTCAGCGGCACAGGCATGTTGATAGAAGTGACTGAAAAAGTCATGGAAGGTATCACGTGTAAAACGACTTTGCCTTCTAGTAACGATGCATTTCCTGCATTAGATGCAACAGTGAAAATTCTACGCTGCATCGAAATAGATGAAGGAAAATATCAGCTTGGCACAGAAATCTTAGCTATAAATGGCTAGCTATTCCACTCTATGATTAAACAATCCATTTACACAAATGGTTGAATGGATTGTTTAATCAATAGCTAGCTATAGTATTTAAGGTGAGCATCCAAAGTGAATTCACGTTACGACGTGACTCCCTTTTATTCTGGCATTGATAATTTCTTGGGTGAGATAATCACGCCATTATTATCGGCATAAACGTATTCACCAGGATTGAATACCACACCACCAAATTTAACAGGCACATCAACATCGCCTAAGCCGCGCTTGTCTGTTTTCAAAGGATTCGTCGCTAATGCCTGAACACCTAAGTCTGTTTGCACGATCACATCTACATCACGGATGCAGCCATAAATAACCAAACCTTCCCAGCCATTCTTGACCGCTTTTTCTGCAAGCATGTCCCCTAATAGAGCGTGACGTAAAGAACCACCACCATCGACAACCATAACCTTGCCTGAACCATCGGTATCAACCAGTTCTTTAACTTTAGAATTATCTTCATGGCATTTTACAGTAACGATCTGGCCGCCAAAATTATCTTTGCCACCAAAATTATTAAACATAGGCTCTACTACCTGAACCAATTCTGGATATTCATCACATAAATCTGGAGTAATGTATTGAGTCATTTTCTTTTCCTGTTAACTATAAAATTAAATAATTAAAACCGATAATATAAATATACAGAACTAACCGGCGGTTGGTTTAATTTCTGCCAACCACCCCGATAATTCTGGCCAAACTTCTTTAGCCGCGTCTTTACTTACAATCATATCGATATGGCCAAAGTCACGACTAAAGCCTTCATCTTTTGCTAATAATTTAAACACTTTGTCGTCTGAACCGCATAGCTCATAAAAACGCTGACAATCTTTAGCTGGGTCAGATTGATCATTCTTCCCTACCATTGCTAGCACAGGAATCGTGACGCCCTGCCATTTTGCAAAGAGTGGCGTCTTGTTATGTTTCAAACGCCAGCGACCAAGCAAGCCCAGCCAGCGTAAATATTCTTTAGCGATACCGGAAGGTTCATTCTCAGGCCCAATTTTTAATTTACGACCATCCATTTCAGATTTAAAGGTAAACCATAGTTTACCTAAGGAAGTAACAAACGGAACCTGTAAATACCAGCGGCGACGCACAATTTGAGTGCCCAGTAGCGCAATAGCGGCGACTTCTATTTCGGGTAACGTTCCTGCGGCAATGGCCGTTGAAATCAAAACACCGCCCATTGAATGCCCCATCAATACAAATGACGACCATCCTTGAGACTCAACCAATTCATGTATATCGAATACGAAGTCGGTTAGGTGGTAGTTCGCACCATCGCTTCGATGAGAAGACAACCCATGCCCAGTAATGTCTATTGCCAGAATATAATAATCATTTAGGTATTCAGCAATAGGTTGAAAACTAGCTGCATTGTCTAGCCAACCATGTAATGCCAAAATCATAGGTTTGCTTGGATCACCATAACCAATACCACAAAGAGTGATATTCGAAAGCGGGAATTCTAGAGGTTGTTGCACTTACTTTCCTTTTTTAAACACAAAAAAAAGCGGCAATACATTGCCGCATACTCAGCACTATTTTGCCAAAGTGGCCAATAGTTACCGCTATCTTTCAGTTCTTTTTGTATTAACAGGTTTTGGATAATTTATCACACCACTTGGACGAGTTGCATTACCACTTGAACGAGTTGGATTACCGCCGTTGGTTCCAACTGAGCCACGAATAATAACGCCTCTATGGTAAGGTCGGGGATGATTTATGTACCAGTGTTGGTATGGCCAAACATGTACTCTACCAATATCAATACGCTGCACGTTTTGCCACAAATAATAAGCGCTAACATCTGCTGTTGGGAAAATATATTTATGTTCGCCAACCATTCCCTCTTCCAAACCATTTAACTGTGCGGTAAATGTCATCAAACGTCCAACTTGATAAACCATTGGATCCATAAAGCCCTTAACATGAATTCGATAACGTCCCATGCTTTCTTCGCCAGCAATCGGACGGCCGTAACCATTTAGTGGATAATAAACCATTTCAAATACAGTTGAATCAGGCTTATTTTCGACTTTTGCAATCGCACCACCCCAGCGTAGCATCTTGCCTTTTACTTGCTCTGCTTTTGATGCAGCATCCTCATAAATGACTAATTGAGTCGTATCATCAACCTGAAGTTTGTCTGGAAAAGAAGAGCACCCAGCCAAAAACAAGGCGGCTAATAAAGTGCATATACGAATATTCATAATTATCCTCAGATAGTAAAAACAGGTGTTTGTTGGTCTATTATTTTATTTATAGTAACTGAACAGCTACTGAATTTTAACGTTATTTTGCAATGTATTATTAGAATGAATAGATCAAACGAAAGTATCAACACCCAATAACAGTTGAATGCCCTGACGTTCCTGATCTTTAGCCATACTTTGGTAAGCGGCTATAGCAGATTTTTCATTCAAGCTATTACTAGAAAGAGAGTCAGCTTGTTGATTAAAAGATGCGGCTTTTTCAAATGTTTCGCTGTCACCGGCGCGAATAATTGATACTTGAGGGCTTGGCTGATTTTCATCGTGACTTTTCTCTGATTTAACAACACGCGGTTTATCCCGCGAAGAACGGGCAATATCGGATGCTTTTAATAATGATAGCGAGTCTATACTCAACAACTTATCCTATTATTTAGAAACAATGGTAAAAAAACCTTCACCCTGCTTTAACTTAAAAATTAATACAAGAATTGTTCCAGATCGTACCAGCTAACAATCATTCTCTACCTGGCAGCTTTTTCCATGTCACCTTGTCACGTAAGTATACTGGTTCGATGTCTTCCACTTCAGTTGCAAACCCACTAGTAATTAAAGACTTAGCTAAGGGCAGCATATACAGAGCATTGGGATACAAGATATCAGCTAAGACATTAACTTTGGCTGCAGCACCTAACTGCGGATAAGCTTGCCAACCAGTGCCAACACCAGCCACTTCTGCGTTATGCTTGAGTATTTCTGCGCCTTGCTCTGGGGGTAAGACTTGTTCAACACCCACCAATGTCATGACATTATTTTCAAGATGATACTGGCCAAAATATACTTCTGACATACGTGCATCGATCGCTGCAGTTACTTGTACAGTCTGATGTTGTGTGTAGGCTTGTTGCGCCATAGCAGCTAAGGTTGATATACCCACGACTTTATGACCGGTGCCTAGTGCCAATCCTTGTAACACACCAGTCGCAATACGTACGCCAGTAAAACTACCAGGACCACGACCAAAGGCTAAATAGTCCAGGTCTTGAAGCGTCACTTTGGCTTCTTTTAACACTTCATCAATCATCGGTAATATTCGTTGACTATGTTGTTGCGGACAAACTTCAAATCGGCTAAACACTTGTTCACTGACCTCAAGGGCGACTGAACAAGCCTCAGTGGCAGTATCGATAATTAAAATATTCATGATTCGCTCTCAATTTGATCTTTGTCGCTGTGAATGTCTTGCAAAAAATCCACTGCTTTTTGTAAGTCTCGGGTTCGATGCATATCTGGCAGACTGCCCATAAAAATTTTACCGTAGTCTTTGGTCACCAGACGGTTATCACAAATCACCAACACACCCTTATCTGTTTCATCTCTAATTAATCGCCCTGCCCCTTGTTTTAAGGCAATAGCGGCTTGGGGTATTTGTAACTGAGAAAAGGGGTTTCCACCACTTTTACGGCAATCTTCTATTCGAGCCTGTAACAATGGATCATCTGGTGAAGCAAAAGGTAATTTATCAATTAACACACAGGTCAAATCGTCACCTCGCACATCCACCCCTTCCCAAAAAGCGCCTGTGCCTAACAACACTGCATTTTTGTTCTCAATGTAACTTTCCAGCAATGCTCGTTTGGTTGTCGAGCCCTGAACTAAAATAGGGTTGTCGATCTTATCTTTTAACTGATCGGCAATGGCATTAAGTGTGGCATGGCTGGTAAACAACAAGAAACAACGACCACGACTCGCTTTAACTAGTTTGATAGAAATATCCAACAAGGTAACGCGCATTTCCCGAGCATTAGGCTCAGGTAAAAAGCGTGGCACACATAACATTGCTTGGTTAGGGTAATCAAAAGGACTGTCTAAGGACAAAGTAGTAGCATTATCTAAGCCCATTTGTCGTTGAAAATGTTTAAAGCCACCATCAACCATTAAGGTAGCAGAAGTAAACACCCAACTGCGTTTGGGCTCTGCTATAAAATCGGCAAATTTTTGCGATATACTCAGAGGGGTTAAATGCAACACAATATGCCGCATTGTTGTTTCGTACCAGAGGCTCACCCCCTGTTGTGTGGTATCAGTTAAACGCGCTAACTTACCCTTTATTTCTGACACACGTTCAAAAATACTGTCTAGATCTTTATCGCGCCCCACATGTAATTTAAGCACTTCGTAGAACACTTCTAGACTGTCAGTTAACTTACTGATTTGTGTTTGTACATCGCCACGAGACAACATTTGACGCCAATTACCCTTGGCTGGATTTTCGGGAAATAAAATACGTAGATCGGCTGCAATCATTTTGCATTTTTCTGCAGCACTTTGTAGTTGTTTGGCATCTTTTAGTACAGTGCGATACACCACTTCAACGTCGCGGCTAATGTCATGCATTTGCCTGCTTGAAAACGTCTCACCAAAATACTCACTGACTATATCAGGTATTTGATGGGCTTCATCAAAAATAACTAAATCGGCATCGGGAATAAGCTCACCAAAACCGGTATCTTTTAGTGCCATATCAGCAAAAAACAAATGGTGATTAACTACAACCACATCGGCATCTAAGGCTTTACGACGTGCTTTGACCATATAACAGTCTTCATAATCTGGGCATTCTTTACCCAAACAGTTGTCTGCTGTCGAAGTCACAAAAGGCAATACTTTAGCGTCTTCAGGCAATGACTTCATATCGCCCATATCACCCGACTTAGTAGTCGACGCCCATTCTCGCACTTGGGTTAATTCTGTTAGAGTTTGCCTATCAATTAACGAGCTATTCCCACCATGCTGCCTTAGCCGATGTAAACATAAATAATTGGCTCGGCCCTTTAGTAAAGCTGTTTTACTATTTGAAGCAAGCGCCTTTTTTATCAGTGGCAAGTCACGATGAAAAAGTTGCTCCTGCAGGTTTTTAGTCCCTGTGGAGACAATAGTTTTTCTCTCAGACAAAAGAGCGGGAGCTAAATAAGCAAAGGTTTTACCTGTGCCAGTTCCCGCCTCTACAATTAGCGGAGCCTTCTTTTTGATAGTGTCTTCAACTGCCACTGCCATATCGGTTTGTGCTTGGCGCGGCACAAACCCTTCGATAGCTTCAGAAAGCTTGCCATCGACAGCAAACAAATAGGATGTTTTGGACATAGCGCCTTAATGAATAATGAGGATGTAAAAAAAGTAGGTCGCGATTATGCCAAAAAGCATGACAACTAACGAGTGAAAAGTTTCCTAACAAACACAACTTCCCTTGCCTATTTTTGTTTTCATGTTATTTTTTGCGACAAATTATTAAAGAGTCCTTTGTATGCCAAAAGCCAGTGAAATTAAAAAGAACGCCGCCGTTGAACACAATGGCAAAACTTATATTGTTAAAGACATCAATAAAATGACCCCAAGCGGTCGTGCAGGTGCCAGTTTATATAGAATGCGTTTGTATGAAGTTGGCACTGGCGCAAAGGCAGATGAGAGCTTTAAAGCCGATGAAGTGCTGAATCTTGTGGATTTTCACCGCAACAAAGTGAGTTTTTCCTATGTTGATGGTCAGGAGTATGTGTTTATGGATGACGAAGACTATTCATCTTATTCTTTAGACTCAGACACCATCAGTGAAGAATTACCTTTTATCACTGAAGATACTAAGGGCCTACAAATCTTATTGGTTGAAGAAAAGCCAGTCGGCATTGAACTACCCGCTTCTGTCGAGTTGCTGATAACGGAAACCGACCCATCCATCAAAGGTGCATCAGCTAGTGCGCGTACCAAACCAGCTACATTGTCTACAGGTTTAGTAGTGCAGGTTCCTGAGTACATCGCTAGTGGTGAAAAAATCAAAGTGAATACAACTGAAAGTAAATTTATGGGTCGCGCAGACTCATAGAACTGTTAACCACTGAGGTCACCGGTTACCCTACACAGGTGCCCTCTGTGGTTAATCGTCTTTATCTGCTTTATGCAAACTGATTACTACTGACTTATAGGCTGGGGTATTACTTTTATCAGCGACACTGCTAAGAGGGATCAAGTCATTGGTTTCTGGGTAATAAGCAGCGGCGCAACCACAAGGAATATCGTATTCAACCAGGATAAAATCTTCTATCATTCTGATTTTTATCTGCTCATTCGGCCAATGACTATGAATATCCACTAATTGCCCATTCCTTAAGGCTAAATCGTTTAGGTCATCTGCATTCACAAAAACAACTCGTCGGCTGCCATGAATACCGCGATATCTGTCGTTATCGGTATACACAGTAGTATTAAACTGATCATGACTACGAATGGTCATCATCAGTAAACAGCCTTTTGGCACATGAATGGACTCAATATCATGTACTACAAAATTGGCTTTTCCAGTGGAAGTAACAAACTTTCTATCGTCTCGCACTGCGTTGGGTAACTCAAATTCGCCTAATTCTTCAATCCGTTGGTTAAAGTTTTCGAAGCCGGGTATCACTTTAGCAATACCATCACGAATTAACCGATAGTCATCTCTCATCTGTTGCCAATTAATCTCGCTTTTGGGCAATGTTAACGTGGCTAAATCAGACACAATAGCAACTTCACTTTTTAATAGATTGGAAGCAGGAGGGATCTTACCGTGTGATGTTTGTACTACCCCCATGGAATTCTCCACAGTAACGGTTTGTATACCTGTTGCTTGCTGGTCAATTTCAGTACGACCTAAGGCAGGTAAAATAAGGCCATTTTTACCTGTATACAGATGAGATTGATTTAGCTTAGTCGATACTTGCACTGTTAAGTCGCAATTAGCTAATGCTTGTTTAGTGGCAGTATGATCGGGTGTAGCACGATAAAAATTACCGCCTAACGCAAACAATACTTTTACCTTTCCTTGGGCCATAGCTTGAATACTTTCTAAGGTGTCAAAGCCATGTTCTCTAGGAACAATAAAATCATAGGTTTGCTGCAAAGCGTTTAGAAACGTGGCTGAGGGTTTCTCCCAAATACCCATAGTACGATCACCTTGCACGTTACTATGTCCACGCACGGGGCAAACACCGGCCCCGGGTTTGCCTAAGTTGCCTTGCAACATTAAAAAGTTTGTCATTAGCTGAATATTAGCCACCGCATTTTTATGTTGAGTCATGCCCATAGCCCAGCAACAAATGGTCTTTTTTGAAGCGCATGCAATGTCAGCAGCTTGATTAATTTGTTTTTGGCTTAGACCACTACCCTGTTCAATTTCGGCCCAAGATGTCCCTGTTATGTTTTGTTGAAACTCATCATAACCGTGGCAATATTTTGCAATAAAAGATTTGTCTAAAACATCTTGCCCAGCATCATCTCTTTCAATTAAGGCTTTACATAAACCTTTTAAAAAAGGTACGTCTCCGTTTATTTTTATCGGTAAATACAAATCTCGCAATGCAGTACCTGAACCAATTACACCTTCTACTTCTTGAGGATTTTTAAACCGTTTTAGTCCAGTCTCATCCAACGGATTAATCGATACTATCTTGGCACCTTGGCGTTTGGCTGCTTGTAATGAGCTCAACATTCGAGGGTGATTTGAACCTGGGTTTTGACCAAATACAAAAATAGCATCAGCATGATCAAAATCATCTAAAACAACAGTACCTTTACCTATACCAATGGATTCAGTTAATGCGACACCACTGGCTTCATGGCACATATTTGAACAATCTGGAAAGTTATTAGTACCGTACAGTCGACCAAATAGTTGATATAAAAATGATGCTTCGTTACTGGCTCTGCCGGAAGTGTAAAATTCAGCTTGATCTGGACTTGATAATCCATTTAAGTGCTCTGCGATAAGTGAGAAAGCATCATCCCAACTGACTGCTTCATATTTATCTGTTTTTTGATTATATCTAACAGGTTGCGTTAAGCGCCCTTGGTATTCAAGCCAATAATCACTTTGCTTTAATAACTGGCTTACAGTATGTTCTGCAAAAAATTTAGCATCTACTTTTTTAGAGGTAGACTCCCAAGCGATAGCTTTAGCGCCATTTTCACAAAAATGTAAAAAGCCCTCTTGTTTATCGCCCCAAGCACATCCAGGGCAATCAAAACCATCTTTAGTATTGGCAATAAGTAAATTTTTAAGGTTGGTTTGTGGCTGCTGACTTTTAATAATATGTTTTAACGTTGATTTTAAAGAAGAAAAGCCACCCGCTTTTGCTGGTTTATGATGTGATGATTTATTTGAATTATTATTTGTCATGTTATCTTTCATATTATCCACAGAACCAAACCTCAGCCATTTTAGAGATAGCTCAAAGCACAAACTTACTTATAAGTGTATTG
>NZ_CAJWCF010000140.1 GCF_913020055.1 uncultured Paraglaciecola sp.
TCTCCCAAGTTCAATATAATTTTTTTAAGATCGGTAGTTCTTAATTAGCTGAGCAACCCATTGATGAAAGCAATGGGTAGCGCTGTCCATCACTGGCGAGAATTTTCCTCCGTCAAACATTAACCCTTTTCTGCCTCGCTGCATTCCCTCAACTACGCCGACATCTTCCAAAAAAACCTCCTTCCAAAAATGTGCATTTGTGTCGATTAAGTTTTTTAAATGAGGCATTTCTTTTGGTTTTTTGGCATAGTATATTGAGACATGCTCAATCGACTTTTCTGAACTAATAGGTTGAATAATAATGGAAAAGAAGTGATCTCGATGGACACCCAAGAGTACATTTGGGTATAACGCAATGTATTCACTAGTTGTATCCCACTTTTTAGAAAGACCTTCAAAGTCTGGGAAAACATCACCACTTTCAGATTTCATTTGATTATAGACATGAGATCCTTGACCAGAGCATTGACCAGGTTCTTCAATATGGTAATGGTCCTTTATACTTGAGGTAGTGTTAAGCTCTGGATGAATCCAGGGGAGATGGTAGCTTTCACAGTAGTTCTCTACTGCTAGCTTCCAGTTGGTGTTCAGGTTTAGTGTGAAAGAAGAGCTGTCACCACCGTGATGGAGCGGTTTTTCAAATTCTGACCATCTTTCTATTGTCTTAGAGGCATAATCTCTAAATTCTTGAGCATTGTTAGATATGTTAACAAAGACGATATCTTGCCAAACAGCTGATCGAATTTTAAACAAACCCAATTCATCATGATTAATCGCTTCATGAGTGTGTATACCCGTTCCACCTACCATCGGAGTAGCACAAAGATCTCCATTGAGTGAGTAGCTCCAGCTATGGTAAGGGCATCGTATCATTCCAGTAATATTTGTTGGTTCCTCAACTAGAATCATTCCACGATGACGGCAAGTATTTTGAAAAACATTAATTTCACCATTTTTGTCACGAACCATTAACAGTGGCATGTCGACAAAGTTGATTGGTTTGGCGTCGCCTTCTTCAGGTATATCTTTCCCGAAGCCGATAGCAGACCAGTTGTCAAATAGGATCGCTATTTTTTCTTCCTCAAAAACAGCATCACTAATATAGTGATCGTTGGGCAAACCTTTAGCTTGATGAATTGAAGTTAGGACAGAGTCTAGGTTAGTTAGAGGGATTTCAGACACGACAAGTACTTAAAGAAAAAACGTTATGATACAATCAATTTGACGTTAATGATCTTAATTAAATTCTGTCAAAAAATTGAATAAATTTCACTAACTAATATTTCAAATTAATCAATTAAGTTTTTGAAATTAGGAAGTCTCTGAGGGCTTTGACATTGTTCGGTAATAGTTCTTCCTTTTCGCTCATGATATAGATCGCAGAGGGAGCAGGTATTGAGGTGTCACCCAGAACCACTAACTCACCGCTATCAATCTTTGGCTTGCAAAGGTGTCTCCATCCGAGCACGATTCCTGTGCCATCAGCGGCCGCTTGAAGTGCAATCATATAGTTATTCACGTGTGTCCCTTGAGAAATTTTTCCTTTGTAGCCAAGGGCACTGAACCAAGAAAACCAATTAGACCAGTTTTTATCTTTGGCTCTAAGATGAATAAGTTGTAATTGTGCCAATTCGTCTAAACTTGGGTTTGGATGTTCTTTTGCAAAATGTGGACTACAAACAGGCACTAATTCATCTTGAAAAAGTGTATGTTTTTGTGTTGATTCGTTTTCAACATAACCATAGCAGATTTTTAAATCAACCGCCACACCTTGAGAGTCAGGGTTATCAGTGACATGTTGGTTGACTGGAATTTCAGGATGTTTTCTCCAAAACTGAGATAAACGAGTTGTCAGCCACAGACCAGAAACTGCAGTAGTTGCACTGATGGTAACTTCTTTATCGTTGGCTGAGCGTCTTAGATTAGCAAGTGTTGAAGAAACTGCTGTAAAGCTACTTTGAAGGACAGCAAACAAGGACTCACCATGATCGGTTAAATTATTGCCGTGATGCTTGCGATCAAACAAAGACAATCCAAGTTCAGTTTCTAAAAATTTAATCTGGTGACTAACCGCGCCAGGTGTAACACCTAACTCTTCTGCAGCACCTTTGAAGCTACGATGACGTGCAGCAGTTTCAAATGTTGCCAACGAAGTAAGTGGTGGCAATTTATAGTATCTACGTGACATAATATCTCCTAAATGTTGAATATAATTATACTTAACTTTTTATTTTATTTGTTATACATCTATGTATTTACTACTTAAATATCGCCAAAAAATTGATAATTATTCATTCATTTTATGTAATTTATATCTTTCAAAGTGCTTTCTATATAAGGTTTTTTGTAAAAAACTTCTGTTAATAATATGATAAAAAATACTAGTGACATAGTGTGTATATCATTTATACAAATATAATTTTTTTTTAATTAATTAATTTCACTTCAGTTTGAATTTTTTAACCATACAAAGCTTTAAATTTGAAGATAATAATGCTAATAAATAAGCTAGAAATAATTTTATTGATATGTGTTGAAACACTTTGACACAAAACAAAAAAAACCATAGCTTAAAATTTTTTTAAATCCAAATATAATGAGGAGATTAATATGTCGTTACCAAGTCAAGCCGAATATGTAATTGTTGGCGCTGGTATCCATGGTTTATCAACAGCCTGGCGTTTAGCTGAGCGTTTAACTGCAGCTGGTGAAAGTATCGAAGGGCGTATCGTAATTATTGATAAGGCTGATAGAATTGCAGCGGGAGCTACAGGTATTGCTTGTGGAGTTGTTCGTAACAACTATTTTCAGCCAGCGATGCGTAAATTAATGGCGCATTCAGTTAGTATTTGGGAGAGCGATCCCGAAGCATTCAGTTATCATGCAAATGGCTATATGCAAATTTCTTGCGAAAAAATGCGAGAAGATGTTAAGCAAATACATACAGAGCAAGCTGCAATTGGTTATGAAAGTGTATTTATTGAGGGTGAAGAAGAGTCACGTGAATACATGTTAAATCTTTTTGATGATTGGCAAGCAAAAGGAATTACTTCAGTTCTTCATGAAAAGCCTGGCGGCTATGCTAACAATGTGAAGGCCATGGAAGGTCTATCCAAAAAAGTATTTGATTTAGGTGTTAATGTTGTTCTTAACACTGAAGTGAAAGGTTTTGTAAGTTCAGGTGACGGTCAAAGAGTTACTGCTGTTGAAACAAGTCAAGGAACGATTGAATGTGATAAATTGGTTATAGGAGCTGGTCCTTGGGTTCGTGATTTTTGGCGTATGCTTGGTCTTCCTTCTCAGGTTGAATTAAAAGATTTAGAGGGTAACGAGCACAAAGATATTGATATGTGGCGTTTTTGGCAGTTAGAGGAGGGGGTTTTAGAAATCCCACCTGAAACTCTGGTTACCAACGATGGAAAAATTCCACCTGTACTTCATGTGGATACAGATGCCCCTTTGTACTCAACGGTTGATGGTTCTTTAATTACTGACCAAATGTGGGGTATTTACTACAAGCCTGATTGGAGCTTTGGTGGTATTCAGGGTGGCGCTTCACCATATACAGTTGATACGCCAGTTGATGAAGTTGCAATCGATCCATATGGTCCTGAAAGTAAAGAATTTACAGCAAGCAAAGATTTTCCAGAAATGTGGGTATCAGCCTTAGCACATTGCCATAAAAGATTCGAAGGTTTGATGGATAGCTATCATCAAGAGCCTTCAGGTGGTATTGGCTGTTTCACCCCTGATAGCTTTCCTGTTATTGATACTTTTAATGAAAATGTAACAATCATTGCTGATAGTAATCATGGCTATAAAATGCTAGGTGTTGGTTGTTTAGTAGCAGAAGAGTTAATGGGTGAAAAACAAGAACTTCTAGAGCCATTCAGGTTCTCACGTTTCAAAGAAGGTAAACTACACCCGGTGTCTAATAGTCCTTATCCTTGGAGTTAAAATTGTGAGTAAAACCCATTATTCCGCCTTCAAGGTATTAAAAGAGGCCCTAACAGGACACAAAGGTTGGGAGCCAACTTGGCGTGATGCTGAACCAAAGGCTGATGGCTATGATGTCATTATTGTTGGTGGTGGTGGTCATGGTTTGGCGACTGCTTACTATTTGGCGAAAAATCACGGTATTACAAATGTTGCTGTGCTTGAGCGTGGCTGGATTGGTTCTGGTAACGTTGGTAGAAATACGACAATTATCCGCTCAAACTACCTTTTGCCAGGCAACGAACCTTTTTATGAATTGTCATTACAACTCTGGGAAAACCTTGAGCAAGATTTGAACTACAACGCAATGATTTCTCAGCGTGGCATTATGAACTTAATCCATTCAGATGCACAGCGTGATGCCTTTATTCGTCGTGGTAATTCGATGTTATTCGCTGATGCGGGCTGTGAATATCTCGAAGCTAAAGAGGTTAAAGAGAGATATCCTTTCCTTGATATGAATAACGCTCGTTTCCCCATTAAAGCTGCACTAGCTCAGCCACGTGGTGGAACTGTACGCCATGATGCTGTCGCTTGGGGTTATGCTCGTGGTGCTAGTGACCTTGGCGTTGATATTATCCAGAACTGCGAAGTCACTGGTTTTAATATCGAAAACGGCAAATGCCTTGGCGTTCAAACTACTAAGGGTGATATTAAGGCGAATCGTGTAGGTGTTTGTGTGGCCGGTTCTTCGAGTCGAGTTATGGAGAAGGCTGGCATCAAACTTCCAATCGAGAGTCATGTTCTTCAGGCTTTTGTAACTGAAGGTCTTAAACCTGTTTTGGATAATGTTATTACTTTCGGAGCGGGTCACTTTTATTGTTCTCAATCGGACAAAGGTGGACTCGTCTTTGGTGGTGATCTTGATTCTTATAATAGCTATGCCCAACGTGGCAACTTGCCAGTTGTTGAGGATGTATGTTCTGGAGGTATGGCAATTATGCCAATGATAGGGCGTGCAAGATTGTTGCGAATGTGGGGTGGTGTTATGGATATGTCTATGGACGGATCACCGTTTATCGATAGTACAGAAGTTAAAGAGTTATTTTTTAATGGCGGTTGGTGTTATGGAGGATTTAAAGCGACACCTGCAAGTGGTTATTGTTATGCTCACTTATTGGCAACTGACGTACCTCATGAGGTCGCAACTGCATACCGTCTAGATCGCTTCAGACGCGGTGCAATGATTGATGAGAAGGGTGTTGGACCTCAACCAAATCTACATTAAGAGGATAAGTTAATGATAATAAACCATCCGTTATTAGGCCCTCGTGATTCTGAGGAGTTTGTATACCTAGGATCGACAGATCTTATCGATAGACCTACAAATTGGGAAAAAAGTGCTGCCGCCGAAGACTTCTATCAGTATCAATATATTAGAGAAAATATTGCCGGCGACATTCAAGAGCTTTGGTACCACGAACAAGGTGACCAATCATGGCTAATTGTTACTCGTAACACTTTAACACATGAGATTAAAAATGTTGAGTTTGCTCAAGATTTTTCAAGAGCAAAGGGTCGTGGAAAATGAGTCAAATCAATAGAATAGATGGCGGTCTAATCGACCAAGAAAAAGTTTTAAATTTTACCTTTAACGGCCAAATTTTAAAAGGTTATGAAGGTGATACGCTTGCTTCTGCGCTACTTGCTAACAATAAGCACTTAATTGGACGTTCTTTTAAATACCATCGACCTCGTGGTATCGTCACAGCGGGTTCGGAAGAACCAAATGCTATCATGGAGATAGGAAATGGAGCATATAAAGATCCAAACACTCGTGCAACTGTAACACAACTGTATAACGGTTTAGAGGCCAACAGTCAAAACCATAGAGGCCCTCTAAGCTTTGACTTTATGGCTATTACTGATTTTCTCTCCCCATTACTTGGTGCAGGTTTTTATTATAAGACCTTTATGTGGCCTAAATCCTTTTGGGAAAAATTTTATGAGCCAGCAATTCGTAAGTCAGCTGGCTTGGGTACACTTTCTACTGAAGCTGACCCAGACACATACGATAAGGGTTTTCGCCATTGCGATATACTCATTATTGGTTCTGGAGCTACTGGTTTGTCTGCTGCATTAACAGCTGCAGAGTCAGGCGCAAAAATTATTCTTGCTGACGAAGACTTTCTGATGGGTGGTCGTTTAAATAGCGAAACCAATAAAATTGACGGTATCGCTGGTAGTGAGTGGGCTAAGAAGACAGTAGCTAAATTAGGTGCAATGGAGAACGTTACTCTGATGTCTGATACTACGATTTTTGGCGCCTATGACCACGGCATTTATGGTGCAATCGAAAATAGAGCTTCTGAAGCTAGAAAGGATAATGATAAACCTCGTCAAGTTAATTGGCGCATTTACACAAAGCGTGCGATTCTTTGTGCCGGCGCTACTGAGAGATTAATTGCTTTTGGCAATAATGATCGTCCAGGAATTATGTTAGCTAGTGCGGTTAGAACTTACCTCAACAGGTTTGCGGTTGCCACAGGTCAAAGAATTTCTGTTTACACAAATAATGACGATGGTTGGAAAACTGCCAAAGATTTAAATGCTAAAGGATTCAGAGTAGCCGCCGTAATTGATTCACGCTCAATTAGTCCTGTCATGCGTGTTCCTGGTGCTGAAATCTGTATGGGTACAGATGTTGTCGATACCAAAGGTCGAAGAGCACTTAAGTCAATCCAACTCTCCAATGGAAAATCAATTGACACAGATACGCTTGCTGTTTCTGGTGGTTGGAATCCAAACTTGCATTTCACTTGTCACCATCGTGGCGTACCAAAGTGGAATGAAGAGATTGCCTCTTTTGTACCGGATTCTTCGCCACCAGTAGGTATGTCAGTTGCTGGTCGCGCTAAAGGCACAATGGTTCTTGCCGATGCAATCATTGAGGGTCATAATCAAGGTTCCTCTGTTGCAGCAGATCTTGGGTATAAAACTTCAGAATCTAAACCCGCCTCAACACCAGTTGTTTCTTATAATATTTCAGCAAATTGGGGTATTCCAAGCGGTAAAAATCGCGCCTGGGTTGATTTTCAAAATGACGTTACGGTGAAAGATATTAAACTTGCCAACCAAGAAGGATTTAAGTCTGTTGAGCATGTAAAACGTTATACAACTCTAGGCATGGCAACAGATCAAGGTAAAACGGCTAACGTTCTTGCGATAGGCATTATGGCTGAGAACATGGGACAGACAATGGAAGATACAGGAACTACAATTTTCCGTCCACCATATGTGCCAGTTGCAATCGGTGCTTTTGCTGGAAGAAGGCGTGGGATGGAATTCTATCCAACACGCTATACGCCTAGTCACAACTGGTCTACTGAGCAGAATGCAATTTTTGTTGAAGTGGGTATGTGGTATCGTTCTCAATGGTTTCCATTACCAGGTGAAACGCATTGGCGACAATCCGTCGACCGTGAAGTTAGGCAAACCCGTTCATCCGTGGGAATCTGTGATGTTACAACGCTTGGTAAGATTGACATTAAAGGTGAAGATGTTTCTGAATTCTTAAACAAAGTTTATGCAAATGCTTTTGCGAAAGTTCCAGTGGGAAAAACACGATATGGCCTGATGCTACGTGAAGATGGTATTGTCATGGATGATGGTACAACGGCGAGAATGTCTGAAAACCATTTTGTAATGACAACAACGACTGCGAATGCGGTTAACGTATATCGTCATTTACAATTTTGTCATCAATGTCTATGGCCGGACCTAGATGTACATATGATTTCTGTAACTGAGCAGTATGCTCAGTACGCTGTTGCTGGACCTAATTCACGTAAATTACTCGAGAAGATTGTTGACCCTGATTGTGACATATCAAACGAAGCTTTCCCATACATGGCTGCGGGTGAAATTACAGTTTGTGGAGGTACAGCTGCGAGACTATTTAGGATCTCTTTTTCAGGTGAGTTGGCTTATGAAATAGCCATCCCTACACGTTACGGTGATTCACTAATGAGAGTTCTAATGGAAGCGGGTGAAGAGTTTAATGTAATACCTTATGGCACTGAGGCACTGGGTGTGATGCGTATCGAAAAAGGTCATGCAGCTGGTCCTGAACTTAATGGCCAGACTAGCGCCTATGACTTAGGTATGGGTGGCATGATTTCTGGTAAGAAAGACTTTATCGGTTATACACTTGGTTTGCGCGAAGAGTTGCAGCGTGACGACCGTTTGCAAATGGTTGGCTTTAAGCCAGTTAATCCAAGCGATTTACTTCTAGCATGTTCTCATCTGCTTGGATTGCGCGACAAGGCAACCACTGAAAATGATCAAGGCTGGATATCGTCTTGCATTTATTCTCCGATATTAGGCCATTATCTTGGTATAGGTTTTATTAAGGGTGGACACAACCGTAAAGGTGAGAATGTCCGTGCAGTTGATTTAGTTAGAGGCAACGATGTCGAGGTTGAAATTTGTAGCCCACACTTTGTCGATCCAGAAGGGGAGCGTTTACGTGTCTGATTATGAATTAACAAAAGAGTCACCTTTGGGTGGCGCAGAACATGAGTTCGATGGGGTAACTGTTGCTGAGGTAACTGACCAGTCTTTAGTGATGGTCGCTCTTCCAAGAGATCGAGCTGAAGATATCGAATCTGCAATGGGAGAGTCTTGTGGTTTGTCTATACCAGCGATGGGTCAGTCAACCAAGTCTTCGGATGCTTCAGTGACACTTTGGCGCCTACAAAAGAATCAAGTATTGGCTTATTTTGCTTACGACGGTGATGATGCTGAAGCAAATCTTGCAGACAGATTTAAAGCACCGGCTTACTATACAGATCAGTCAGACAGTTGGGGAATGA
>NZ_CAJWCF010000141.1 GCF_913020055.1 uncultured Paraglaciecola sp.
AAAATGGATACCAAGAAATTGGTGACGGCCTTAGTCGATGCTGAAATTGGCCCCAAACAATCCATTCTTGATGGTCGTAAAACTAAAACCGAAGCTGAAATTTCCGGTTTAGCGACCTTAAAATCATCGATCCAAACCTTACGTTCTGCCTTTCAAGCCTTGGATGACAACCGCGAATTTAATTTCTCCAGTATCACCAGTGCCGATAACAGTGTTATCCGTGCCGAATCCGGTAGCGGTATCGCCACCGCCGGCATTCATGGGATTACGGTTTCAGCGCTGGCGCAACACGATATTCTGGCCTCAAGTACTTTTACAAGTAGCAGTGCGGATCAAAACAATGGTTCATCTGCTAATTTTGTTTTTACCGTTAACGGCACCCAACATACGGTTGCTTTGGCGGCCGGTGGCGTCTCGCTGGATAAACTCGCCGAAGGAATTAATGCCAAAACAGCCGATTCCGGGGTAACCGCCCGTGTGGTGAGTACCGGCACCGATCAATATCGACTACTGATGGAAGGTCAGTCCGGCAGCACTAATGGTATAACCATCAACACCGATCTGCCAACGACCTATGCGTCAACAGCGGTCACCCTCACCGTGGGTACAGCAATTGACAGCAATCAAACCGCGGCTGTCACTATTGATGGTACAACTTTTACCACTGCCGCCTTATCTGCCGGTGCCACGGCAAACGATATTGGTGCTGCTTTTGATACTTTAAGTGTAACCGGTTGGGATATTGTTAATAACAGTGGTGTGGTTACTTTTACAAAAAATTCGGCCTACAGTAAATCTGGCGAAACTGGCCAGAGTGTTATCGCCACAGCCAATGCCCCAGCAGTCACTATTGGTGGCAGTGGTTCGGGGGCGGTGACTGCGGCGGCTGTTGATAGCTCGGCAGGAACCGGATTTGCGCTTGCAGATGTAACAAATAAATTAAAAACCGCGCAAGATGCATCACTCACTGTCAATGGGTTAGCGGTTACCCGAACCAGTAATGAAATTACCGATTTAATTCCGGGTGTGACCTTACACTTAAATGCCACCAACAGTTCGGCCGTGAATATCAATGTCAGTCGTGATTTTGGCTTGGCCAAAGACACCATTAAAACGGTGGTGAGTGCGGCGAATCTGTTTGAAACCACATTGAAAGGTCTCAGTAATAGTGTCGATGGTGATTTGGCTAATGACAGTACTGTTATTCAGATTAAAAATAAAATCAAACAACTCTTTTATTCCGAGAGTTCTAAAGCTGGCACCAATATCAAAACCATGACCGATATGGGGGTTAGTTATAATAAAGCCGGTACACTTCTGGTTGATGATGCTAAGCTTGATACCGCTATGACCACTTATTTTGATGAAATTAAAGATTTCTTCAGTGGCGGTACCGATGACCATAGCACCTATGATTCAGAGGATAAACCCTTACTGAGTTCATTAACATTGGCAACTGGATTAAACAGTGCTGATACAGCGACCATTACTATTGCCGGTGGGGTAACCATTGCGGTTGTTGGTAGTGCAGGGACCTACGATACAGCCGCTAAGTTAGCTGCCGCTTTTGCCACTCAAACGGCTACAGGTTATACAATTACCGCCAGTGGTGATGATTTGATAATTCAGTCAACGGCTACCGGTGCCAGTGTTAGTGCTTTGTCACCTTCAGTGGCGACAGTCACAACCAGTGGCGGTGGTAGTGCTACGGGAACGGCGGTTAGTTTTTCTGCAACAGAAAATAATGCAGGCAGTGATGCACTAACTCGTGGTCTGGCCGGTGATATTGTAACCTTGCTGGATGGCTACTTAGCTTATCAGGGGACCATTGACTCAATGAAAGACCAAAGCAATTCTACTTTAGAACAAATTGAAAGTGATCAAGTAAAGGTTGATAAAAGAAAAGCCAGTATTGAGAGCCGATACAGTAAACAATTTGCCGAAATGAACCGGATTATGCAAGAAATGAACGCTTTAAAAGAATATCTGGACGCACAATTAGACGCTCTGCCCAACAATAACAAAGATTAATGTCTACCGTTAAGTATTTGATAATAAATGCTTTTATACACCCCTCCGTATTTTCTAAAATAAAATTTAAATTAAACAATTTTGCTGTCGATACCTAGATTAGAAACAACTAATTTTAGGGGTGAAATATGTTTACTTCGCAGCAAGCATTAAAACAATACAGTAATGTAGAACAAAACGTTCAGGCTGAATATGCAACGCCACATCAATTGACTAAAATGCTTTTTTCAGGTGCTTTACGTGCACTCGCTATTGCTGAGACGGCGATGAAACAAAAGCAGTTTCAATTAAAAGGGGAACAACTCGCCCGGGCTATTAATATTATTGAAGGGCTTGACGATTCACTGGACATGGAAAAAGGCGGTGAATTAGCTGAGAACTTAGGCGGCCTGTATCAGTATATGGTGCAGCGGCTCTATAAAAGCAGTTTTGATAACGACCCGGTTATAGTTCGTGAAGTCTCTAGTTTATTGCGGGAAATCAGTAGTGCGTGGGATCAGATTCCTGTTCAGGAACGAAATAAGACCTCAGTAATGAAATAAAAACCTTTTCACTACAGTTTTCTCCTTATCGGTCGATTTATTAATCATAAGAAAAACAAATAATACTTTTGGAGAGATACCATGCTCAGGGCACAACAAGCACTTAAACAATACAGCAGTGTTGAGAGCAGTTCTAAGGCTTATTGCGGTTCAGCCTATGATCTAACCAAAATGTTATTTAACGGCTGTTTAAAGTCATTAACCTTAACCGTATTCCATATTAACCATAAAAACTACGCCGGTAAAGCAACGGAATTATCTCGGTCTTTAGCCATTATTAATGGCCTGCAGGACTGCTTAGATCTTGAAAAAGGTGGCGATTTAGCACATAACTTAAATGATTTATACCTTTATATGGGCAAAACATTGCGCGAAAGCAGTGTTTCAAATGATATCAGCCGTATCGAACATATCCATGAACTGTTAAAAGAAGTCAGCGTGGGTTGGGAAGCCATGCCCCTTGAAAGCCGCCGTTAACGTTATTAAGAAGCACCCACGGTTATTTATTGTTGCACATTAGGTTAATAAATCTTTTTTTAAAGTAATAAATTTGATTACAAGCACTTTTGTCAGTCATGAAACCCACGATTTATTAGCAATTTTTTTCATCACACAAGTTGTTTTCACAGCTTCAATCCTCTTTATAAAACCCTCTTTTTTTAAAAAACATTTTTTCGGTCAAAAAACATTAAAGATTAATAATTCACTGTCGATCTAATAACTGTAGGTCAAATGCCCGGCCTGAAATGTTAGATCAGTCACTGAGTTATCTACCATAAACAGGGCGAAATTAATTTTTGGAGAATAACTATGGCTATGGTAATCACAACGAATGCTGCGTCAATCAATGCGCAGAAATATTTATCAGAATCACGTCAGGACTTGGATGTAGCAATGGAGCGGCTGTCTTCAGGGCAACGGATCAATTCAGCAGCCGATGATGCGGCAGGTCTGGCCATTCGCGACAAAATGACCTCTCAGATTGAAGGCTTAAATCAAGGGGTTCGTAATGCAAACGATTCCATTTCCTTTATGCAAACAGCAGAAGGCGCATTAGCAGAAACCACGAATATCTTACAACGGATGCGCACATTAGCCGTTCAAGCCGTGAACGATACGAATTCCTCATCTGACAGAGTCAACCTTAATGATGAAATTGGTAAGTTAATCGAAGAAATGAATCGAATTGGTAACAATTCAAGTTTTAACGATAAAATTCTTCTTGATGGATCTATGACCAGTTCTACATTTCAAATTGGGCATAAGTCAGGGCAAACAATTGACATATCGCTTAACGACATGCGAGCCTCTGCAATAGGTGATAAAACTGCCGTGGCAGCAATAACAGCAGCTACAACGTCTAACAGTGCAATCACTCTTGATGGTGCACTTCAGACAGGTGATGTAGCTACACTTACAATAGCAGAAGGCGTATCAGTTGCAATCACAGGGGTTTCAGCCGGTGGAACCAATGATACCAGTACTGCAACTCTGTTAGCCACTGCAATTGCCGCTGCCACTGACCCAACGGGTTATACCATGTCTTCATCTGGTGCGGTACTTACTGTTACCTCTATAGCGACGGGTAGTACTACATCTTTTACGCCGACAATGGTGGTTACAGATACTTCTGGTGACGCTACGGCAACGCTTCCAGGTGGAACAGCGACTGCAACCAATACTGCAGGCTTAGATATTGCGGCCGGTTTAGCCGAACTTGAAACTGTTGCCAATATTGATGTACTTAATAAAACCACTGCTGCTGCAGCCATAAATACGCTTGATCAGGCATTGCTAGAAGTTGGACAAGAACGTTCAAAACTGGGTGCTTTCCAGAACCGCTTGCAGTTTGCGGTGAATAATATGACCAATATGTCAGCGAATACTTCAGCCGCACGCTCGGTCATTGCCGATGCAGATTATGCGCAAGAGTCCTCTAGTTTAGCTAAAAACCAGATTTTGCAACAAGCTGGAACGGCGATGTTGGCTCAGGCAAATGCCCAGGCGCAATCTGTCTTATCCTTATTAAAGTAATTCAATTGATGTCACTGGGATTTGAAAATTATATAATCTCAAATTCCAGTGGCTAATCAGATTTTATTTATAGGAGGAAAAGATTATGGCCAGTGAAATCAGTGTAGCTTCATCAGCACCACCACCGCCGCCGGTTTCGCCAGTAAAACTTGAAGCAGTTCCCAGTGAAAGTGCAAAACCTGCACCAAAACAAGAACCAGTCCAAGTTATGAATACTGAAGTGGCAGTTGCTGAAGCCATAAAGCCAAGGGATGAAATTAGAGTAGATACCCAATCGGTGATGTCGGAGCAAGATCTATCGACAGCCATCCAATCATTGAATGATATGATGAGCGCTTTGGATCGTAATATAAATTTTAGCGTAGACCCTGGGACCGGAAAAGATATAGTCAAAGTAACAGACAGTAATACCGGTAAAACAATTCGTCAAATACCAGCACAGGAAACATTAAGTTTCATCCAAAATCTAGACAAAATGGTTGGACTATTGTTTGATAGTAAGACATAAAAACTTATTACTAAAAAAGATAGCCTACAGGCTATCTTTTTTAGCTTTTTTCTCAGCATTTAATCTCGAAGATCTAATATCCACTCAAGTTAAAATATACCAAGAACAAAGACCATTAAGGAACTTCACAATAAAATTTAACTCCAGAGTTAATTCAACTAATTATGTCATCTATAAGACGGCCCCCCCATTCAAATCCTTTGCCAGAATATATGGCGGCAGATATAACTCCCAGAGTCTTTGCGCAAAGTATTCAGCAACAGGGGTGTGTCTTGCTGCGTGGGGTTATACCACAGAGTGACCTAGTTGTTTTTCAGGCGCGTGCACGCGAAGCTTATGCGCGGCGCGATGCAGAATTTGCACGTGGTAATATGCCGGAAGAATTCTCACGGACAATGTACCGCTTCGGCCATGTTCTGGGTAGTGAGCTTGATGCACCCGGAGAGCAGTTTGCGATTGTGCAGCAACTGGTTCTTAAAACAAAGTTGATTCAATTATTGTTCGGGTTTTATGGTTCTGCCGTAGGCTTTATCCTGAATAATTGTTTACCGCGCCGCCAAGATCCGCAGCAGCTTAAAAATCCAAACGTTCCCTATCATCAGGATGCTGCTTTTATGGGGGATACATTTTTTATTCTTAATGCATGGACGCCCTTAATGATGTGTGGTGATGATGCACCGGGACTTGAAGTTTTAAGAAATGGTACCCTTACGACACTTCTACATCCGCCACACTGGCAGAATTCTGATAAGACGCCCTATGAACAAATCGCCTTCGAACCTGATTGGGTAGAACAAACCTATGGACTGGAAAAATGCTGGCATCCAGTGATGATGCCGGGTGACGTATTGGTGTTCTCCAATTTCACCCTCCACCGTACCTACCATACGTCTGCGATGACTGAGGAGCGCATAAGTCTAGAACTGCGTTGCGCAGCGCTGACACCCCAACTTGAGCAGTCCGGGTGGGGTATTATGAAAGTTGAAGCAGCAGTTTGAGCATAACGACTTAGGTTAAGTTAAATACACAGTAGCTCTTGGTCCCGTGCTGACCCATAACCACAGAAAGCTCATTTATTGGATTCGGTATGTTCTTTAACCCATCGCCTAAGCATATTGTCATTAATACTCAGATTATCAGCGATCTGGGATAAAGGAATATTAGATTGTTGAACTAATTGAACCGCTTCAAGTTTGTATTCTCGACGGTATTTTCTTCGTTGTTGGATTGCTCATTTTAGACACACTTATTTTCCGATAATAATATATTAAAGTGTGTGTCCTGTTTAGTGTACCCACTGCACTACCACAAATGACTTTACGGCATTTCGTATGTAATTCCAGACCCCCTCTGGCGCTCTACACGGCGGGCATCCAGAAATACCTACGCCCACCGGGGACTACCAGTCCTCACGTTCGTTCTTGTTGTAGTGGTCAAGAATTTTGGCCACAGTTTTATATTCAGCCCAGTAGTTTTTCTCAACAACATTTGGCGCAAAGCCATTATTATGTTGATGAGCCCTGACTTGACTGTAATACCCGATTATATAATCAATAATATCGTATCCTGACTCTCTATGTAGCTTAGTTCATTTTACAATCATGAGCATTATCATGAATCCTTGAACAATCAAACGCCTGCAGATGTGTTTTATGGTCGTGATAGTGAAATAATCAATCAGCGGTAAATAATTAAACAAAACAAGTTGGCTAAGCGTAAGCAATTACATTACGATAAACAACACAACCCAATGAACTAATCTGTCTCTTAAATCAGGTAGCTAATAGTCCAAAATGTTTTGATGACATACAGATTGACCTCGACCTATAGCGTAATAATTGAATCCTATTTTTTTCATTTGTTCAGGGTTGTATAAATTTCGACCGTCGAATATTACAGGATGTGTCAATTCTTGTTTAATTTTATCAAAATCTGGCGACCAAAATTCACGCCATTCAGTTACGATTATTAAAGCATTAGCACATGTGATGGCAGATTCTTTTGAGTCCATAAAGAATAAGTTTTTACGATTTCCAAATAATTGTTTGGCTTCATCTGTAGCCTGAGGATCAAATGCTTGTATTTTGGCACCTGCTTTAAGTAGTTGCTCAATTAATATAATGCTAGGTGCTTCTCGTATATCGTTTGTATTTGGTTTAAATGATAACCCCCAAATCGCAAAGACTTTGTTATAAATGCTGGAGTTAAAATGACAAATAATTAAATTAAATAATTTCTTTTTTTGGCTGATATTAACTGATTCTACAGCACTTAGTATTTTACTGTTATAACCAAAGTCATTGGCACTTTGTTTTAGTGCTTGAATATCTTTTGGAAAACATGATCCACCGTAACCACAACCAGCATATATGAAGTCATTGCCAATACGTGAATCAGAGCCAATTCCTTGCCTTACTTTTTCAATATCCGCGCCTACAATCTCAGCAATATTTGACATTTCATTCATAAATGAAATCTTCGTGGCTAACATGCAATTAGCAACATATTTAGTTAATTCAGCAGAACGAATATCCATATGAATGATTCGATCATGATTACGATTAAATGATAAATATAATTCAGTTAATGTGTTTTTTACTTTTTCTGTATTTGTTCCTAGAATAATTCGATCAGGTCTCATGAAATCATTCACAGCGCTGCCTTCTTTAAGGAATTCAGGATTAGAGGCAACATCAAAGGGTAAAGAACTATTCCGTTTTTTTAAAATTGAGGAGATTTTATTTTTAACCTTATCAGCTGTACCAACTGGTACTGTAGATTTGTTAACCACTATTTTATATTCAGTCATATGAGTTGCAATAATTGAAGCAACTTCTAGCACAAATCTTATATCGGCTGCACCTTTTGCATTAAGGGGGGTTCCCACGGTAATAAAAATAAGATTACTATGATGGACTCCATCTTCTGGATTAGATGAGAAGTGAAGTCTATCGTTTTGTTGATTTTCAGTGACTAAAGAAGATAAGCCAGGTTCATAAATTGGGATAATACCGTTTTGTAGGTTTTTGATCTTTTTAATATTATTATCAACACAGAGTACATTGTGGCCAGCCTGGGCTAAAGCAGCGCCTTGGACTAAGCCAACATAGCCGATGCCGAATATAGTTAACTTCATTGCTTAATGCGTACCTTAATAGGGGTGTTTGTCTGTGAGGAAATTTATTAATTGACCTTTATGTTCAATCAATATTTGCTTAGCAACAATGCCTTCACGATTCATTTCGGCTAAAATATCTTTCGCACGCCATTGGGTGGGAATGATAACTATATCTACTGGGGAAGATTTCAGAATATCTCGAAAAATAATTTCTTGCCCTGTTTCTGGGACAAATGTGCCGACTTTATCTGGGTCAGAGTCTACGACTAACGGAAAGCGTTGTGAATCAACGTTATATTGGTGAATAAAAGCAGCTGCTTTCCCTGTCCCTCCCCAAATGGCTACCCGTTGATCACTCTTAGCTAAGTCACTAAGTTGTTTACTAATTGAAGTGCGACTGTTGTAGGATTGGTGCAAAAAATTGGTTGTTCTTATTGCATTCTCTAATTGAATTTTGGGAGTTGTTAGACGTACTAGTGCATAAACCACTTCACCATCGTAGCCATGTGCA
>NZ_CAJWCF010000142.1 GCF_913020055.1 uncultured Paraglaciecola sp.
GTTGTAGATGCCCGACTAAAGAAAATATATCAATCACATTTCTCACTATATGGGACGAGCAAAGGTTTTTTCACAAACTTATTATTTCCACGATATGTGGGTGCTTGTATGGCATTTAATAAGAAAGTTCTGCAAGCTAGCCTACCTTTCCCCAGTAATCGAAAATTGGTTGCACATGATTATTGGATTTGTCTAGTTGCGGAACTATATTTTCAAACAAAACTCATTCCAGAACCTTACATGCTGTATAGAAGACATGATTCTAATGCTTCAACTGGTGGCATTAAAAGTAAAAACAATCTGATACACAAAGTATTAGTCAGGGTATATGTTTTATGCCATCTTATAAAAAGGGCTTTTAGATGAGTGTTAAAATATATTGGTTTCTAAGAGGGCTAATTTATAAACCATTTTTAGGTTCTTTTGGATTCCTATCTTATATGGGAAAGCCATTAATAATAACCAACTTTAAGAGAATATTTATAGGTAATAAAGTAAGGATTTTCCCAGGAGCTAGAATTGAAGTGGCCGATAAAAGTGCCTCTATTGTATTTGAAGACAATATTTCGGTAGGTCAAAATTTGCATATTATCTCTGGTTGTAATCAGGTATTAACTATTGGTAAAAACACAACATTATCAGCGAATGTATTTGTGACAAACATAGACCATCAATATCAAGATCTTGATAAGCACATTCTTTACCAGCCTCTTTTGGCATTAAAGACAAAAATAGGTGAAAACTGCTTTATCGGATATGGAGCGGCTATTCAAGCGGGCACAATTTTAGGTCGACAATGTGTTGTGGGTGCAAATTCAGTAGTACGAGGCACATTCCCAGATTATTGCGTCATCGTAGGGGCTCCTGCAAAAATAGTCAAAAGGTATAATCCAGATAGTCAACTTTGGGAAAAAACAAATAACAAGGGTAAGTTTTTAAATGAAATATAACAATATACTGATTACAGGCGGAGCTGGATTCATTGGCTCTAACCTTAGTTTAAAGCTTATTGAGAAAGGTCACAATGTAACAGTATTAGATAATTTATCACCTCAGATTCATGGTGACAATGCTGACTTGTCATCGCTCTATTTAAG
This sequence comes from uncultured Paraglaciecola sp., assembly GCF_913020055.1. Taxonomy (GTDB): domain Bacteria; phylum Pseudomonadota; class Gammaproteobacteria; order Enterobacterales; family Alteromonadaceae; genus Paraglaciecola. The sequence goes on from NZ_CAJWCF010000142.1 coordinate 1,098, forward strand.
CATAAAAGATAAAGTACGCTTTATTAAAGGTTCAGTCCTTAGCTATGACGATTGGATCTGTGCGTTGGAAGGGGTTGATGCTATTGTACATTTGGCTGCTGAGACCGGCACAGGTCAGTCAATGTATGAAATTGAAAAATATACCGATGTGAATATTAAAGGTACCTCTATACTTTTAGATATATTGGCCAATGAATCGCATACTGTAAAAAAAATGGTGATCGCTTCTTCGCGTTCAATTTATGGTGAGGGTAAATATCAATGCCAAGACCATGGTGTTGTTTATCCCACTGAGCGGCAGGATGCGGATATGGTGGGTGAAGATTTTGGTGTTAAATGTCCTGTTTGTGCACAAGATCTTACCTTGCTGGCTACTGATGAATGCTCGAAAATACACCCGTCTTCAATTTATGGGATTACAAAGCAGGTTCAAGAACAAATGTTTTTGGTAATGGGGAAGTCATTAGGTATTTCAGCCGTTGCTTTTCGATATCAAAATGTTTATGGAGCTGGACAGTCTTTAAGTAACCCCTACACCGGAATATTGTCAATTTTTTCCACACGCATAAAAAATGGTAATGACATTACTATTTTTGAAGATGGTCTGGAGAGCAGAGATTTTGTTTATGTTGATGATGTTGTGGCCGCAACCATTCTTGGAATTGAAAAAAATGAAGCAAATGGTGAAGTGTTTAATGTAGGCTTAGGTGAGGCGATTGATGTATTGACGGTAGCTAATACCTTAATTAAAGCTTATGGAAGTAACTCAAAAGTAACAATTTCAAAAAACTATCGACTGGGTGATATACGTCATAATTATGCAGATTTAACAAAGATAAAGGAGAAGCTTGGGTTTTTACCCCAGTTCAGCTTTGAGCAAGGTATCGCTAAATTCACTGAGTGGGTTAACTCCCAAGAAGTGAAAGAAGATAAGTATGAAAAAAGTATTGAAGAAATGAAGGCTAAAGGGTTATATAAGTAATGCAAAGTTTGTGGGGTAATCATAGGCTTGATAGCGAATGAAAGACTTAAAAGGTAAAAAGATATTGTTAATTGCCCCTCGTTTTTTTGGTTACGAAATTGAGATACGCAATGAAATTGAACGACGGGGCGCACAGGTAGATTGGTTAGCTGATCGACCATTTGATAAACCATGGCAAACGGCATTAACTCGAACTTCTCCCAGGATAGTTCAACCATGGGTTAATCGTTTATATCGTCACCAGTTAGAGAAATTAGGTGCCACTTATTATGATGTTGTCTTGGTTATTAATGGGCAAACCTTGGCACTAGAGGTGCTAGTTGAAATTAAATCATCTTTTCCCAACGCCCGTATGGTGCTTTATATGTGGGATTCGATGGATAATAGACCTAATATTGTACAAGCTCTAAGGTATTATGACATTACATACAGCTTTGACCCCGTAAGTGCTAATCAATATGGCATGGAGCTTCGCCCTCTTTTTTTTACGAGTGGATTCGAAAGACCAATTGCATTGACTTTTGATTACCACTTGAGCTTCATTGGTACTATGCATTCGGATAGGTATGGGGTAATTGATCAATTGAGAGAGCAATTGACAAGTGAGGTTATTGCTTACGAATATTTATACCTCCAAGCACCTTGGGTGTACTGGGCATATCGTATGTTAAAGCCTGCAATGAGGCATGCGTCGATAGAAGAATTTCAGTTTAAAGCTATAGGAAAAGAAAAAGTGCAAGAAATATTTCATCATTCACATGCGATTGTAGATATTGAGCACCCTAAGCAGAGAGGTTTAACAATGCGTACGTTTGAAACAATAGGTGCGAATAAGAAGCTTATCACGACGAATCCGAATATCCGACAATATGATTTTTTTAGAAAAGAAAATATTTGTGTGATAGATAGAAAAAATCCGGTGATTCCAACTGGATTTTGGGATGAAAGTTATCAGGAGTTGCCACCAGATTTGTATTACAAATACAGCTTAGCGGGATGGTTAGATAATGTTCTTGAATCTGTATGAATTGGGAGTTGAAAAATATCTAGAAAATCACTGATTTTAATAACTCACTCTAAGTTGATATGTAATGAAACGTTTATTTGATTTATGTTTGGTCTTGATTGCCACAAGCAGCAAATCAGATTTTTTTGGTTTTAGATGGTGAAGATGCTTCAACTACTGAGCTTTTACAAAAAGTAGCTAAAGCTTTAGGCAAAAAATCTTTGTTATTACCTGTTCCAGTTAGTTTAATGACCTTGGCCGCTATAAGGTGCTTGGGAAAGGTGATGTCGCTAATCGTTTATTTGGCTCATTACAGGTGGATAGCTCAAAAGCACGATCGTTACTTGGCTGGAAGCCGGTGATTACTATGGATGAACAATTGAAAAAACAGCGGATGCGTATTTAGCAAAAAAGAAGAATTGATTATCCTTAGCAGGGTGTTTATACCGGTGTTTAAACCTTTATTGCCGATTGGAAGTAATATGACAGAAGTAACATTAGATATAAAAAAATGGGGTAATAGTTTGGGGGTGCGATTGCCAGCAGTAATCGCTCGTGAAGCTCATTTGCACACGGATCAACGAGTGCGAATTTCTATTATTGATAAGCAAATTATCATTACCCCTGTTGTAAGTGAGCAATTGACACTAGAGCAACGCCTAGCTAGTTTTGATCCTATGATTCATGGTGGTGAAGTGATGTCTGTATCAGAACACTTAGGTGCTGAGAAGTGGTAAGAAAAACTGCTCAATGGTTACCAGATCGCCAAGATATTATTTGGATTGATTGTAGTCCCCAATCAGGGCAAGAAATGCGGGATATCCACCCTTTTTTAGTGCTAAGTCCGAAAAGTTTTAATGATAAAACGTCACTCGTTATTGGTTTACCTATGACGACGGCTGAATATAATGCTGATAACCCTTTTGCCATTTCTGTAGGTACCGCTTCTGGTAAAAAGCTAAACAAAATAAGTTATGTGCTTTGTCATCAGCCTAAGTCATTTGATTGGCGTTCTCGTCGTGCAAAACCACATCCATTAGGCGCAATGAATGATGCCTTATTTTCTCAAGTCTGTGAGCGACTTAATCAAATTATTCAACTGACATGAAGAGACTCTTTGATTTAACTTTAGCTCTGGTTGCCACAAGTATATTTCTTCTTCCCATCGGGATTATGGTGATATTAGTAAAACCTGCAAGATCAATGATAATGGGTACAGCATGTAGATTGGACTTGAGTCCAATATGTCGGATTAAAATCCGACCTACGACCTTGCTCGGATGAGGATGGCGGAAATAGATAATATGAAAAGAGTGTTTGATTTAGTGTTGGCTGTTATGGCAAGTTTGATACTTGTTCTGCCTATCTGTTTGGTAGCAGTATTAGTAAAAATAACGTCAAAAGGATCAGTCCTATATTGGTCTGAACGAGTGGGTAGAAATAATCATATTTTTAAAATGCCTAAATTTAGAAGTATGAAAGTTGATACCCCTGCGGTGGCGACACATCTGTTGAACGATCCTAAAAGCGTATTAACACCGATTGGTGATTTTCTGCGTAAATCTAGTTTGGATGAACTGCCTCAGTTATGGTCAATTTTAAAAGGTGATATGAGTTTTGTGGGGCCGAGACCTGCATTGTTTAATCAGGATGATTTGATTGCCTTACGGACAGAAAAAGGTGTACATCATTTGGTTCCAGGATTAACTGGCTGGGCTCAGATCAATGGCCGTGATGAATTGCCGATTCCTCAGAAGGTTGAGTTGGATGTTGAATACCTACAACGTCAGTCTTTATGGTTTGATATTAAAATCATTTGGCTTACGTTTTTGAAGGTGGTTAAGAAAGATGGTATCTCTCATTAAGTGTCTTTATTGTGGTGATACTGTACCCCCCTATTATTAACCTAAAATAAGTGAGAGTTTTGAATAAAGTCTTGACGCCGTAAACGGTAAGAAAAAATTTAAGGCTAGTTAGTTTATCGCCAGCCTTAAAGAAATTCACAGGTTAAATAAAGAGTATCAATTGTTTAAGTTATGCTACTTTTACGGTTGGCAGTTGCATTTCGGAAAAATGCAGTAAAAACTCCAAGCATTAAACCCAACACTAAGCTAACTGCAACAATTAAGGCTTTCTTTGGCTTTATTGGCGACTCAGGTGGGAATGCCTGTTGGTCAATACGCATTACAGAAATGTCGTTAGCATTTAGTTTTATGAGAGATAATTTATCTAAGGAAACCTCTAGGCCGCGAAGTTCGCTTATAAACGCATCGTTATTTTTGCGAGATTGAAGTAACTCAATTCGTCTATTATTTTTAAGTAAGCTAAGTTGTTTTTGTAATGGTCGTAATTTAGAAATAAAGGGATCATCAGTCTTTCTTAACGTTAATTGTTGAACTTCTGAACGCAGCGCCTTCTCGCCGCGCATATATAAAGGCTGCTGTATATTATCAATGTTGGTGATAATGTTGGATGGTGAACTTGTATTGGGGGCTGAACTTGTATTGGATATAGATTCAGCATCAGACAGTTCTATGAGACCTAATGTGTGTGCTATATTTGCCGCTTCTTTTAGTTGAGCAATTCGATCGAATCGTTTCGTTTTTGCATTATTTCTTAATACGCTAATTTCATCGTTAATCTTGTTTACTTGCAAGGTGTCAGCCTCAAGTAATCTAGTAATTTCATCATGATTTAGCTTTGTCGTTTTAGTTTTGATTAGATTTATATTTCTGATTAAACTTGCTTTTCTATTTTCAATTCTAGCCGTAAGGTTTGAAATAAGTTCCAACTTAGTTGCATCACTTGCTGTTGCAATAATTTGATTCACTATGTTTACTGTTAACCCAGAATCTTGCCCCTCAATGGCAAGTGTGGTGCTGAGAACTGGGCTTTCACCTTTTTTGTTTTTGGGTCTAATTAGGCTTATATCTTTAGTCAGCTTGCTAAAGGCAGAGTCTGTGCTGCCGCCATCAGATTTATATGTCGCAACCAAGTCCATTTCATCAAATACTTTGCGGTATGATTGCTGAGATGCGAGGTGACGAACGAACATTTCAAATACATGCTTACTATCCACACTATCCACACTATCCACACTATCCACACTATCCACTCGTAAATGTTCTAACTGAGCTTCTGCAGGGGGAAGCAGGGTTGATTCAACTTTATAAATCGGCGTGGAGAGTAGGGCGTAGCTAATGGCTAGCGACACGGTTATGGCTGTTACAGCAAAAATTGTCATTTTACGCTTAACCAAGATTGTCCATAATTCAAATAAATCTATTTCATCATCATAATGGTTCTGAGAAGTCATTTCTTGGTGTTTAGATGTTGTCATATTCTTATTCTTATTAATGTGTTTAATGTTCCACATTATATAGCTATTTAAGCCTATTTGGAAAAATGCTCTCTAGATAAAATGTGGTGAGGTGTTGTTTATAATTATTGTGGGAATGGCATCTCTGGGCTAGGTTGCACTATCAGGGAGCATTTTGAAGTCGATAACCCATTATAATGAAAGGTTTTAGAACAATTTTTGCCTCTATTGAGTTAAACTATTGGTTTTAATTAGCTGTAAATAAGGATTCCTGACGCCCAATGTTATTTCAACAGCTTTCCCCCATATCCAACTGGTTTTTATCTCGCCCACGCAGTGTAAAACGTTTAATCATAGTTGCGGTTGATTTTATCATGATCGTTATTGCACTTTGGGCAGCGTTCTCACTCCGCTATGGCGTGTTTTACCTGCCACCCCAAAAGCAATTGTGGATTTTCTTATTGGCTCCTATTATTGCTATTCCTATTTTTATCCGGTTTGGCTTGTACCGTGCGATTATTCGATACTTAGGCATGCAGGCTTTATGGTCGGTATTAAAAGCCACTATTTTGTATACACTTATCTTTACGGTGGTTGTTTTAATAGCGGGTACTGACGGCGTGCCCAGAACTGTTTATGGTATTAATACCCTATTATTATTGCTATTTGTTGGTGGTAGTCGCTTAATGGCGCGTTGGTGGTTCTCTCATATCTTTCAAGGTGGTGTGAGCGTACAAGAAAAGAGACGAGCAACTCCGCCTGTAATTATTTATGGTGCGGGTGCATCGGGTGCTCAGATGGTGGCGGCACTTAAAATGTCGCGACAGCTTAATCCGGTTGCTTTTGTTGATGATGATAGGAGTCTGCACCATCAACAAATAAATGGTTTGAGTGTTTATCCTTTTAGTCAATTAAGTCATTTGATTGAAACGTTTCATGTCAAAGATATCCTATTGGCGATGCCTTCGGTTGCACGTGTTCACCGACATAAAATCATACGCTTACTGGAGCCGTATCCCGTACATGTTCGAACCTTGCCAGGTTTGATGGATATTGCTGAAGGTAATGTAACGGTATCTGATATTCAAGAAGTTGATATTGCCGATTTGTTAGGGCGAGATTCTGTTGCGGCCGTGCAAAGCTTATTGCATTCCAATATTACGGATAAAGTGGTGCTGGTAACTGGCGCTGGGGGCTCTATAGGGTCTGAGTTGTGTCGTCAAATTTTACGATTACAACCGACAACATTGGTGTTGTATGAACTCAATGAGTTTTCCTTGTATGCTATCGAAAAAGAACTTAAACGCTATACCGAGAACATCCCGATTATTGCTGTATTAGGTTCTGTGCTTAACCAGCAACGTTTGGAGGCTATTTGTCAGCGATTTAATGTGCAAACGATTTATCATGCGGCAGCATATAAACATGTACCCATGGTTGAGAGAAACACCAGTGAAGGTATCAGGAATAATATATTTGGTACGCTTAGTTGTGCAAGGGCGGCAATTGCATCACAGGTCGATACCTTTGTATTAATTTCAACGGATAAGGCGGTTAGACCCACGAATACGATGGGGGCCAGTAAACGTTTTGCTGAGTTAGTCTTGCAAGCGTTATCTGAGGATAAAAATCAAAATACGCATACTCGTTTTACAATGGTACGGTTTGGTAATGTTTTAGGATCTTCTGGTTCGGTCGTGCCATTGTTCCGTGAACAAATCGCAAATGGTGGACCTGTTACCGTGACCGATCCACGTATTACACGTTATTTTATGACCATTCCTGAGGCGGCTGAACTGGTTATTCAAGCTGGTGCAATGGGGAAAGGTGGAGATGTGTTCGTTTTAGATATGGGCGAACCTATTCGTATTATTGATTTAGCTAAACGCATGATTCACCTGAGTGGCTTGGTTGAAAAGGACGAGCTAAGCCCAGAAGGCGATATTGAAGTTACCTATACAGGCTTACGATCAGGTGAAAAATTATATGAAGAACTACTGATTGGCGACAATGTGTCGGATACACAGCATAGTAGAATTATGCGGGCAGAAGAAAAAGTAATTGCTTGGCCAGAATTAGAGAGCATTTTGCAAGACATTGAAAAGCATAATGACCGTGATAATTGCCAAGAAGTAAGGGATGTTTTGATAAAACATGTCGATGGATTTAAACCACAGTGCGTGGTTGAAGATTGGTTGGTATAAATAGATAAAGTGTTTTAATCGAGGCAGTTGGTGGATGGCCTGTAGGAATGGCGAATGCGCCAAGTTCACCGTATTCAGCATCAAAGGCCAGTTCAGATCATTTAG
>NZ_CAJWCF010000143.1 GCF_913020055.1 uncultured Paraglaciecola sp.
TGTTTCCAATGACATTTGGAAAGAGATGAAAAAACATGTTCCCCATGAAGGCGGAAAACCAGTTCATCCGATCTCAGCGGATTCTCTCAAGCCAGTAGTGGATGATTTCAAAAGCAAGGGTAAACCTTTCAAAATGGGTATGGTGTTCCCCGTGTCTACCCACAACTATGAGTTACGTTATTGGTTAGCCGCAGGGGGCATTCATCCGGGCTATTACGCGCCACATAATGGTGATACTAGTGGTCAAATTAATGCTGATGCTTTGTTATCTGTGACTCCACCACCACAAATGCCTTCCACTATGGAAGCTGGCACTATCAACGGATATTGCGTAGGTGAGCCTTGGAACCAACAAGCGGTATTTAAAGGCATTGGTGTGCCGGTTGTGACCGATTATGAAATTTGGAAAAACAATCCTGAAAAAGTATTCGGTGTGAGCAAAACATGGGCTGAGAAAAATCCGAATACCCATATTCGTGTGGTTAAAGCGATGATCAGAGCGGCCATGTGGCTAGACGAAAATAACAATGCTAACCGACCAGAAGCTGTGAAAATTTTGGCAAAAAGTCAATATGTCGGTGCTGACTACGAAGTTATTGCCAATAGTATGACAGGCACCTTTGAGTATGAAAAAGGTGACAAGCGTGATGTGCCGGACTTCAATGTGTTTTTCCGATATAACGCGACTTATCCCTTCTATAGTGATGCCATCTGGTATTTGACGCAAATGCGTCGCTGGGGACAAATTTCTGAGCCTAAATCTGACGCTTGGTTTAAGGATATCGCCAAACAAGTATATCGCCCAGATATCTATGCCAAGGCAGCTAAAGCGCTAATTGCAGACGGTAAAGCCAAAGCTAGTGAATTCCCTGAATTTGCAACTGAATCGGGTTTCAAACCTGCTCAAACACACTTTATAGACAATATTGTTTATGACGGCAGTGAGCCTAATGCATATTTAGAAAAATTTGCTATTGGCCTGAAGAAAGACAGCAAAATCTAACTATCGATATTAGCAGATGGGGTGTGCTATCCCATCTAGCTTGGGGTGTTCCAAATGAGTAAACAACAAACGGTTCCTATGATTTTTAATCAAGTGAAACAAATTAACTGGCCAAGCCTGAATCAATTTTTAAGTGCCACAGCGCTGCCCATAGTTGGGATTGTGATATTCCTTGGGTTATGGAGTTTAATGGCAAAAAATATTGATACCTCTTTGGGTAAATTCCCTGGGCCTTCAGCTGTGTGGCAGCAGAGCAAAGTATTGGTGGAAGAGCACAACAGACAACAGGACAAAGCTGAAAAGTTTTACGTGCGTCAGAATGAACGCAATGCGACACGTTTGGCTAAAGATCCAAGCTACGAGCCGAAGATTAGGGCCTTTACCGGCGCGCCAACCTTCTTTGAGCAAATTTGGACCAGTTTATATACGGTTATGGTGGGTTTTCTAGTTGCCTCGTTGTTGGCTATACCACTTGGGATTTTATGTGGGCTAAGCAAAAATGCTTATACCGCCATTAACCCCCTAATCCAACTATTCAAACCCGTATCCCCTTTAGCTTGGTTACCTTTGGTGACTATGGTGGTCAGTGCTGTGTATGTCAGCACCGACCCTATGTTTTCGAAATCATTTATAACATCAGCAGTGACCGTTTCTTTATGCTGTTTGTGGCCGACTTTGATTAACACTGCTGTTGGGGTATCGAGCATCGATAAAGACTTACTCAATGTGAGTAAAGTTCTGCGCCTAAACGCCTTGTCACATGTGATCAAAATTGTCATTCCTTCTTCTATCCCAGCCATATTTACTGGGCTTCGCTTGTCATTAGGCATTGGTTGGATGGTTTTGATTGCTGCGGAAATGCTCGCTCAAAACCCTGGATTAGGAAAGTTTGTTTGGGATGAATTTCAAAATGGAAGCTCGGAATCATTAGCCCGCATCATGGTGGCAGTATTAACAATTGGTGTGATTGGCTTTGCGTTAGACAGATTAATGTTAATGCTACAAAGGAAAGTCAGTTGGGATAAAAGCGCAGTATTACGTTAATTAACCGGGTAACGATTATAAATCATTTTGAGGAAAGAATTATGAGTAGTCATCATTTAGAACTAACCCAGGTAGGCATCGATTTTCCGACCGCGAAAGGCCCGTTTACCGCGTTGAAAGACGTCAATTTAAGGATCAATAAAGGTGAATTTATCTCACTTATTGGTCACTCAGGTTGTGGTAAATCAACAGTGTTAAACATTGTTGCTGGTTTACATCAAGCTAGCACGGGTGGGGTGATCTTAGATAATCAAGAAGTGAATGAACCTGGACCAGAGCGTGCTGTGGTATTTCAAAACCATTCGTTATTGCCATGGCTTTCAGCATACAAGAATGTTGAGCTGGCTGTTAAACAAACCTCAAATGGTCGCTCTAAAAAGGAAATGAAAGAGTGGGTTGAACATAACCTAGAACTAGTACACATGAGCCATGCGGTTGACAAGTTGCCGGCTGAAATTTCAGGTGGCATGAAACAACGTGTGGGTATCGCCCGTGCGTTAGCAATGGAGCCAAAAGTATTCTTGATGGATGAACCCTTTGGTGCGCTGGATGCGTTAACTCGCGCTCACCTGCAGGACTCGGTAATGGAAATTCATGCACAATTAGGCAATACCGTGATTATGATCACTCATGATGTGGATGAAGCAGTGTTACTTTCAGACCGAATAGTGATGATGACCAATGGCCCCGCAGCCACAATTGGCGAAATTTTGCCTATTGAATTAAGCAGACCCAGAAATCGTATCGAATTGGCTGATAATCCTCAGTACAACCACTATCGCCATGAAGTGTTGAAGTTCTTATATGAAAAGCAGCGCAAAGTGGAATCTGTTGACGAACACCGTAAAAAACAAACGGAACAGAAGTCCGAGACGACTCAAAGTAATGTGGCCTAGCCTCAAAAAATAATCAACAACTGTTAACCAAGTAATTTAATTAGATACCTGTTCGCAAAATTTATTTTGTGACAAGGGGTATCTGTGCTTAAAACTAGAGAGAGAACCATGAAAACAAACAAAACCTCGACGAAAAAACATGCTATCAATATTGCTCTAGCAACGGCACTTATAGGCAGCGCAACTAGCCAAATGTCAATGGCTGCAGGATTTACTGAAGCTATGACTTCAGGCAAAGCAAGTGTTAATTTCAACTTGCGTTATGAAAGTGTCGATCAAGAAAACGCTCTTGAAGATGCCAGTGCGCTAACATTGCGCACATTGTTAGCGTACGACACTGGGAGCTATAAAGGATTTTCAGCCAAAATAGAAATGGAAGATACACGTATAGTGTTAGGTCAAGGTGATTACACTGTTGGGCCTAGCGGATATAACTTAGGCCAGTATTCAGTCATAGCAGACCCAGAGCACACTGAATTGGATCAAGGCTATATCCAGTATAAAAACGATAATTTTACTGCCAAGTTGGGTCGTCAAGTTATTACCATGGACGGTCATAGATTTGTTGGCCATGTTGGCTGGCGTCAAGATAGACAAACGTTCGATGCTCTGTCGGCAAAGTATACCCCATTAAAGAACCTAAGCTTACAATACGCATATATCACCCAACGAAATCGTATTTTTGCCCAAGATGCTGACTTAGATGCTAAAGATCACCTAGTAAATGCTGCCTATAAAACCGAATACGGCACATTAACTGGATATGGCTATTTACTTGAAGTTGATAATAATACCGAAAATGCTCTAGATACTTTTGGTGTTAGTTTTGCCGGAAGTACAAAAACCAGTGATATTAAAGTGTTATATCGCGCCGAATATGCAAGCCAAAGTAGTGAGTCAGCAGTCGCTGATTACGATGTCGATTATTTTAATCTTGAAGTGGGTGCTGTGGTTAGTGGCATCACCACTAAAGTCGGTTATGAAGTGTTGGGCTCGGATAGCGGCGCTTTTGGATTTGCAACGCCACTGGCCACTCTGCACAAATTCAATGGTTGGTCAGATCAGTTTTTAGGTACACCTGCTGAAGGTTTAGTTGATACTAACGTTTCATTAGCAGGTAAAGCATTGGGTGGTGGATGGAAAGTTGTTTATCATAAATTTGATGCTGATAATGCAAGTGCAACAGTTGACGATTTAGGCAGTGAACTCAATTTATCTTACGTTAAAAAATATGCTAAACATTATACTGCGGGAATTAAATATGCGGCATATTCTGCGGGCGATATCAAAGTAGATGCGGATAAAATTTGGGTATGGATAGGCGCTAAATTTTAAAATGTTTTTATTAGACAAAGAGCAACATTGTTTAGATGTTGATCTTTGTCTAACTATTGGATTATTAGTTGTTTTTAGAGTCAACCAACTAAGGTTTGTTGACCTTGCGATTGTCTATACTCAACCAACCCGTACCAAGGTTAGAGACCATTAGTAGTCCAGCCATTATTCCCATATTTTTAAAGAAATTTTGCGTTTCGTGAGTACGTTGTACTCCTTCAGCCATACTCCAAAAATCATGCATGAAAATACTAATAACTAAGGTCAAGCCAGCTAAAATAAAAGCGGCTAACTTTCCTTTGAAACCAATAATGATCGCCAGGCCTAAGACAATTTGAATAACGATAGTCACGGGTAACAAAATTGAGGTTGCGGGGACACTGTGCGCCAGCATATAGTCAGTCATAGTTTGGTAATTGGTGATTTTCTGTAATCCCGGAATAATAAAATAACTGCCCATTAACAGTCGGCCTAATAACAAACAAAAATTTTCAATTACGCGCATTGGTTATCCTCAAAGTATGGAGCTGTTGATCTTTCATATATCCTCGAGACTGAGGTCATTTATTTGTTTACTGAGGCGTTTGCCTTAAAGTTTAGTCATTCTAAACGAAAGGTAAATAAACAAAGTAGGCGAATAAATGACTCAGCCCGAAGGGTTTTCCTCAAAACGCCCTCAGTCTGAGTTGAAACCTGTTTATTTGGATGGCCAAACTTCACAGATTTCGCCTTGATTAAACACATTTTGAGGAAAATCTCGGTGACATATGAAAAATCAACCGCCCCTAGTAAATTTTAGTATTTGATCACATTAACAAACTGCTAACATAATGCTTTAAACAAATGGAGAATACTATGAGCCAACATCATAAAATTAGCTATATTGAAATTCCAGTTAAAGCCTTGGCCTCAAGTAAAGCCTTTTTCAATCAGGTTTTTGGTTGGGAGTTTGTAGACTACGGTGACGATTATGCTGGTATCACTGGTGCGGGAATTGACGGCGGACTATACGTTTCAGAGCAAAACGTGTCTGCTGATAAAGGCAGCGTACTGGTCGTCTTGTATAGTGATGATTTAGCCAAAAGCCAAGCCGCTATTGAATCGGCTGGTGGAACCATCAAAACGCCGACCTTTGAATTTCCTGGTGGACACAGATTTCATTTTTGTGATGGTAACGATAACGAATACGCGGTGTGGAGTGATAAGTAAAGGTTACTTATCACATATTTGAGTTATTAGCGGATTAGCCTGAAAATCCGCTATCCTCTGGCATGTTTTTACCTTCAGCTGCTTGGCGGGCTAATTGGTCACAGGCTTCATTTTCTGGGTGACCAGAGTGACCTTTTACCCAGAACCAACTGACATTATGTTTGCCTACTTCTTCGTCTAGACGTTTCCATAAATCGACATTTTTTACTGGTTTCTTATCTGCAGTACGCCAGCCATTTCTTCGCCAATTTTTAATCCATTGATTGATGCCATTTTTAACATATTGGCTGTCTGTGGTTAAGTTAACAGTGCATTCTTCAGTTAAAGTAGCCAATGCTTCAATAGTGGCTAACAACTCCATTCTATTGTTGGTGGTATGTTTAAACCCTTGACTGAGTTCTTTTCGATATTTGTCAAAAATCATCACTGCACCATAACCACCAGGACCGGGGTTACCTAGGCAGGAACCATCGGTAAAAATTTCTACTTGTTTCATTTTCAGGCCTGTTTATCTTTCAAGTTCAATTTTGCGCAGTATAATGACCAAGACTGTTAATACCACAACATTTTATTAAGTAAATTATAAAGAGCCTGAAATGCGCCAAATAGTATTAGATACCGAAACCACTGGATTAGACCCAAAACAAGGGCACCGCATCATTGAGATTGGGTGTGTGGAAATGGTTAATCGCCGTCTCACAGGGAATACTTTTCATGTCTACATTAACCCTCAACGCCTAGTAGAACAAGAAGCCATAGGTGTGCATGGGATCACTAATGAATATTTGGCAGACAAACCAGTTTTTAGCACTGTAGCTAAAGAATTTATTGATTTTATTAGTGGTGCGCAACTGGTGATACACAATGCCCCATTTGATATCGGTTTTATGGATCATGAATTTAATCGGCTCTCAGGTTTAGCGGTTAAAGAGTCAGCCAAGATGTGTACTGTGCTCGATACCTTAGATTTAGCTAGGCAAATCCATCCAGGGCAAAAGAATAACCTAGACGCTTTGTGCAGGCGTTATGGCATAGATAATTCCCATCGAGAGAAACACGGGGCGTTGTTAGATGCAGAGATTTTGGCCGACGTTTATTTAATGATGACGGGTGGTCAAACTGACTTAAATTTAAGTGGTAAGGCTAGCGGTGAAGGTGGCGTACAAATAGAAACGGTACGCCGATTGTCTGCACAAAGAAAACCGTTAAAGGTTGTTATGGCAACGGCCGATGAGTTAGAACAGCATGAAAGTCGATTAGACTTAGTGACTGAAAAAGGTGGCGCCTGTATATGGCGTCAATAGTGACAAAATAGAGAGTTGAGTAAATATGTTAAAACAGGTCGTATCTGCTCTTACTTTTTGGTTGTTGGCATACTTGTGTTTTTCAGGGCAATCTCTTGCCCAAAGTAAGCAGGACGGCGCACAATCTTCAAATAAGAAAGATATCACTCAAGGTGAGTCTTCTCCTCTTACTCAATTAGGTACCAAATATCACAATGGTATCAAGCTACTGCAAAACCGTTTTAGAATCGATTACGAAGTAGACGAAATTACTATGATTTTTTTTCGTGAGTATGGTTCTGCTCCTATCGTCCTAGTGCGACCAGATGGCTCGAAAATATTTCAATCCAGTGCTGATGGTGAAAATATTTTTTGGTTTGATAGCAGTACGTACGACATGATCAGTATTAAAAACCCTACGCCCGGACCTTGGCAAGCTGTAGGCCAAATCACCCCTGAAAGTCGAGTTATGGTGATTAGTGGTCTTGCATTACATGCAGATCCTTTACCGACCATTATTTTTTCTGGTGAAATCCTAAAACAAACTGCTTATCTAACCAACAATGGTGTGCCAATTGATTACAGCGCATTTAGAGATGTCGTTGAACTGACCATTACATTGTCTAGTACTAACAACCCTAACTTTAATAATTTTGGCGCTAATTCAGAAATAATCGCGTTTTTTGAAGACAACGGTAAAGGAATGGATGAGAGACCCTTAGATGGGGTCTTTACAGGGCAATTTAACCTCGCTATAGCTGATGGTGAATGGATCCCCATTTTCACTGTGTCTACACCTATGTTTACCCGTGAGCAGGTTGACCCGAATATCATGTTATTGGCCAATCCAATTAAAGTGGACGTTCAGCTTGATGGGGGAGGCGACGGTTACCACAAGCTCACTGTGGATGCTCAGCGCGAATATGTGGATATGTCTACGTTATTAATTGATGGAAAGGTCCGCTTTCCAAATGGCGACATACAGAATTTTTCAATAACAGATATGTCTGCAGATATCCGAGAGTATTTAATTGTTAATTACGAATATGGTGTATACCGCGTTAAATTAACAGCTTATGGGAATACTATTGAAGGTAGAGAGTTTATTTTGGACGTACCAGAATTTAGCTTTTTAACAGAAGAGCCCGAACCAGTTGTCGCAGCTGTCGACCCGAGTATTGTTGACCCTTCTATAGACGCTAGTGCATCTGGAGAATCAACAACCCCTGTGCAAGAGATGCCTTTAGCCGATGAGGAAATGTCTACTACAACACTTGTATCGCTGATTGTGGGTATTAATTTGTTTATTTTGATAGTGGGTGGGGGATTCATTTGGTGGGTAACGCTAGATAAAAAGCCAAGTTTTAGCTTTAAGAAAAAAGCCCCCAAAACTACTAATGAAGAAAGTACCGACAAAAAGGTAGGATTCTTTGCGAAAATATTTAAACGTAAAGCGAAAGAAACAAAAGTAAAAGATGAACCAAAAGACAAAGACGAACCTGACTCGGGCTTTATGGACTTATCTATCCCAAAAGAATGATTGTTTGCCTGCTAAATCAGCAAATTGTTCATTACTAGAGCAATCAATACTTTTAACTGGATTTCGTGTAAAAAAGCTATTGACTAGTATAGGGTGAACCCGTATTATCTGCGCCGCGGTTAACGAGGTAGTTCGAAAGAATTTCTTGTAAGTCGTTGAAATTAGAGAGAAAACTGGAGCGGTAGTTCAGTTGGTTAGAATACCGGCCTGTCACGCCGGGGGTCGCGAGTTCGAGTCTCGTCCG
>NZ_CAJWCF010000144.1 GCF_913020055.1 uncultured Paraglaciecola sp.
AAACTTCTACACTTAATCGCTTACCCCTACTGATGCAAGGAAAGGTTTTTTCTTATTTTTTACCTCTTCCTCGTTGCTAGGCTTAATCCGCAAAAAACTAGCAAAGCGTGGAATACCTTTTGCTGTCAGGCCATAATATTTAAAGGTTATTATGCTACCAATTGGTGGCGGTTCTTGCCGTTGCACATCGGAAAACCCTGAGCCGATTTTAAATTGCAAGCCAGTGTGCAACTCGACCAACAATGAGCCCAACATGTTTTGGTATTTACCTTTGCCGGGAATATGCGCAATCACTTTGGCTTCGGCATCTTGATGTTTTTTTAACTTGAGTAAATTGGCGCTTCTACCATCCTGATAATAAGCCCCCTGATGATTTAACATCAGCCCTTCTGCACCCTCTGCAACTATTTCATCCAATTTTCTCATCAGCTGACGATGATTTGCTAGTTTGAATTGGGGAATAACCTGTACATTAGGACTGGCAATGGTATCAGCCAAATAATACAACTCGGTCAAACGTTGGGTAAAAGTACCTTTATGCTCCGGTAAATCAAACAGCATGAATTTGATATTTTTCCAGTCTTGGGAAGGCGTTTTGCGTAAAACAATAGAAGCGGTTTTTTCAAAGCTGTTACGGGCCAACCATAATTCGCCATCCATAGTCTGCGCAGGAAAATTTTTCACAAACCAAACAGGTGCGTGAATAATATTAGCATTGCGGGTCACCAATGCGTTGCCATTCCAACGGGCGCGAATACCATCTAATTTTTCGCTTACCCAGTAATCGTTTACTACTATGTCTTCTTGGTACGATGTGGCTAATTGTTGAGGCTGGGATAGGTTTTCTGTGACAACTTGGCTATGCTCTTTGGTAGAACAAAATGAATCAGTGGCAAACAACAATACCAAGATTAGCCAATCATAGCGGTGTATAGACGAGATCATATTCAGTGCATTCCATGTCGATGAATACCTTTAATCTTAGTGCAAAAATCCCCTGCTAATAATATTTTTCCGAACGGTTTTAATCTCTGGTTAGTACTTCTAACAATTCAATTTCAAAAAGCAGATTCGAATGTGGTGGGATCATTGTGCCGATTTGGCGTTCGCCGTAGGCTAAATGTGCCGGTACACGCAAACGCCGTTTACCGCCTACTCGCATATCTTTTAAGCCCAATATCCAACCTTGAATAACACGTTTGTTGCTAAGCACGGTTTGAAAAGGTGCATTCTTTTTATATGACGAATCGAATTCTGTCCCATCCTCTAGCCACCCCACATAATGCGCAGTGATTAATGCGCCACGCTCGGCGGCTTTGCCTGTGCCTATGATTATGTCTTCAACTTCTAAGTCTTGATGCATATGAAAATTTTAAAATCCAATGTGACTAACAGTATATCCTGTTACGATTAGAGTAGGTAATCCCCTTAACACTAGAGACCTTTTATATGGCAATGACCGCTTCCAACATGTTGGCTTTGGGCCAACAAGCAGCCGATTTTTGTTTGCCTGATACAGAAGGTAATAACGTAAGTTTGGCTGACTATAATGGCAGTAAAGGTTTAGTCATTGCCTTTATTTGCAACCATTGCCCTTACGTTATTCATATTGCACCACAGCTGACCAAAGTGGCACTTGAATATCAAAAAAAAGGCATTGATTTTATCGCTACTAATAGTAATGACATTAAACAGTATCCCGAAGACGATATGTCACATATGATTGAAGAAAAGCGCAATCGTAATTATCCTTTTGCCTATTTACTGGATGAAAAACAAGATGTTGCTAAAGCCTACTCAGCAGCATGTACGCCTGATATTTATCTATTTAATGGCGATCAAAAATTAGTGTATCGAGGCCAATTCGATGCTTCTAGACCAACTCGCATCTCTTCTGGCAATTACGACTCAACTAAACATCAAGCAACGGGAAGTGACTTAACACAGGCAATGGATGCACTGCTTGAAGGGCAGCATATTAACTCGAATCAAACACCATCTATAGGTTGTAACATCAAGTGGAAGCTAGACGAATAAGCTAATTAAATTCATCTTTCAATTAAAAAATGGCCCTTATATCAGGGCCATTTTTGTTAAGCGGTTTTTAAAATGTATGATTGTATTGCGCTGAAAATATCAGCGCATCGCCTTGACTTCTAAATGCCCATTGACTGCCAAGGTTATCGATTTCATTAAAGGCGCGTTCTTGGCCTTTAATAAATGTTAATCCCATGTCGACCGATGATGTGTTGTCTACTTTATAACTGGCACCCGTGCTTAACCATTTACGGTTAGAATCGGGGATTGATATAGATAAATGATTGCTGTCGGTTGGTGTTGCGTCACAGGCAAACCCAGCGCGCAGTTTTATATTTTTATTGAGTTGGTAACTGCCACCTAACGCATAGCGAAAACTGTTTGAAAAGTTTTCCTCTTTTGAAAACACAGGTGTATCAACAGAGGATACAAATGCCTCTAAAGACTGAAAGCTACTCCACTGAGTCCATACTATGCTGTAGTTTACAGTCCACTTATCATCAAGTAGATGTACACCAGAAAACTCCGCAGTAGCGGGCAGTTCAAGTTCAAGAGAACCAGGTAAAACAGCGCTAGCTAAACCACCAACTGCAGCTGGTAATTGGTTGGTATAATCACCTTCAAAGTTAAGCATTGTTTTACTACGATAATACAATCCTAAACGAGAACCTTTATCAATTTCGTATGCAAAACCAACATTCCATCCATAACCATTGTCATCACCTTCTAAGCTTGCAGCTAAAGTTTGCGCTGGCAGTCCTAGTGGATTATCACCAAAGTGGCGAACTACGTTGGCATCGGCATAAATATAATTAAGACCCAAGGCAGCCGACCAATCAGAATTAATTTTGTATGACACACTGGTATTAAAATTAATGGTGGTAATTTCAGACGTTCCGGCGAGTTGACCTGCAGCATAATCATCTGCAAATTCAGTGGCTAACCCAAAATTTGAAAACACACCAAAACCAATTGCCACTCTTTTATTAATTGGGCTGACATAATAAAGGGCAGGTATAAAGGCTTCGGGAGCAATACTGTTGTCATCTAGCGCTGCGGAATTTGAATAGGGCGGCGCACTGTCTCCTGTAACACTGACATCTGGCAAAATAAATGTACCAGCTACTGAAAACTGCACTTTTTTAAAGGAAGACATTAACGCTGGGTTACGTGCAACAACCGCAGCACTATCCGCGATAGCAGCTTCACCGGCGAAAGCTCGCCCCACCCCCGTTGCACTATGCTCTGCAAGTTGAAAAGCTGCAGCGAAAGCATTTAAGGGTAATGCACTTATTAAAAGAGCCAAAAACGACGGGGTTAGTTTCATAGATTCTATCTCATTCACGTTTATGGGGTAGCGATCCTCTACCCCATCTAAAAATTTGACGCGCATAATAAAGCGTTATAAAAAATATGGTAGTACAACTCGAGAATATATGAGGAATATTACAGATTGTGCGAAAACGTGCGTTTACTGTTAACAAATTGCTAACAGTAAACGTAACTTAAACTGACGCTTTTACATTAATTTTACTTAGTACCTAAACTTCACTCCTATTCACTCTTAACCAATACGTAAGGTACATCAACCCTACTCCTATCAGTGTTGCTGCAACACTTATTTTTGAGGACAGGAGCGAAAATATTAAGAACTTTGGAGATTCGATATCAGAAACGTGGCTCGGAAACATACCTTGGCCAAATGCAAAATATTCACGCAAAGTATTTAAGAAAAACCGTCCATCGAGGTGCAAATATTCCACCACAAAAGATTCAATCAACAAAATAGCGGCTATAGGTAATATTGCCCATAAAAAAGGTGCTTTATTGGCGAACATCGAGGCCAGCATTAACCATGCAAATACAGGAAACATCCATAACGCGTAGGGTAATAAGTTTAACCAAATGGATGCCAGGTTACTGATAATATCAGCATCACCCCAAAGCCCCCAAAGTGATATGTCATATCCTACAGAAAGCACTGTACATACTAGTAATGCCAAGAGAAGAAAAATAAAAACTACAAAAGTCGCAGCCAACATAAATATGCCGGGCACAACTAACGCGCCAGTGATTAGCTTCACCCCAACACTTAAGACATCCGATACGGGTAATGAGCGCCAGAAATAAATAGATAAATCACGTCTTTCATCAAACAGACAGGTAGTAAAATAATAGAGCTGTATGATCAAGGACACCATAATAAAAGGCACAAACATACCCATAATGGTAGCGAGGAAAAACTTAGTGAACCCCTCAACATTAGCCAAGTTGTCCACATTGCTCATACTGTCAAGCAACCTCGACATTTGAAACTCTTCCATCAGCATCAACTTAAGTAAAGGTGCTGCTATTATAAAAACCGCGATGATGATAGGTACCCAAAACAATGTCTTTTTGAATTCCCATATTTCCTTTCTAAAACTAGTGATAATTTGTGTACTGTTCATAGGTTAATCTCCTGTGTCATCACTCCCACAAAAATATCGGCCAGTGTAGGTGAACTCACCTTGCCTAACGTTTCGAGTACGGCGGGGTCAACATTATCAAATAACATGCTTGTTATGCCCATCATGCTATTGGTAAAAAGTGGCTTATGACTTTTTGCTTGTTCGAGATGTTCATTATCTACCGTGACCAATTTAAACCGGGTACGAATGTTTTCTACACTCTGAGAAAGTACAATCTTGCCATCACGTATAAATGCGGCATCAGTCAGAATATGTTCTATTTCTTCGATTTGATGAGTAGTGACTATGATGCACTTGTCTTCGTCATAAAAATCTTCCAATAAATGCGTATAAAATTGACGACGGGTTAAAATATCCAAACCAAGTGTAGGTTCATCCAAGATCAATATTTTTGCATCAACGGCTAAAATTAAGGCTAGGTGTAATTGCGTTACCATGCCCTTTGACAAAGTTTTTACTTTTGCGGTTGCTGGGATGTTAGTTTTGGCTAAAAACGTTTCGGCTTTTTGTCGATTGAAATTAGGGTGAACACCTTGCATATAGGTAAGGGCTTGGTCTACTTTTATCCATTTTGGTAATACAGCCACGTCAGCTATATAGGCAACATCGGCGAGCATTTTCTCTCTGTTTTTACTTGGATTATAACCTAATACATCGATGTCACCGTCATAACTGGTTAAACCTAAAAGTGCCTGTAAACAGGTCGTTTTTCCTGCACCATTTGGTCCTACTAAGCCTAAGATTTGTCCGGCGCCCAAGGATAAATTAACGTCGTTTAAAACCAACTTATTTTTATAGGACTTATGCAATCCTGAAATCGAGATCATGGCTGACATTATTTATACTCCTTGGCCGCACGTGGCAGTTCTTCAACGGAAAGCTTTAACCGTGAAATTTGTTGCAAAATCAGTGGCCACTCAGAGGACAGAAAAGATTTGCGTTCCTTTTCTAAAATAAGTTCAGGAGCACCTGACTTAACATATAATCCTTTACCTCGTTGTTTCTCAACATAGTGTTCATCTTGTAACATCTGATAAGCCTTAGAAATTGTAACGGGGTTGAGTTGATATTCCGCAGCCACCTTTCTGACAGACGGCAAGGCTTCACCTTCTTTGATGTTGCCATCTAGAATGCGCTTTATCACCTGCTGATATAACTGAATATAAATGGGGGCATCCCCATTCCAATGAATTGTCATTTAGAACTCCACAGAACATAACTTAATAGTGTTATACATCACCAACACACCATTAACCATTTATTAGTGGCAGCTATTTGTAAGCAATCGTTACATTTGCTGTGTTAGGTGAGAATGGAGAACTACAGCTAAGTCATTCCCAACCATCTAGATACCTAGGTGGATGGGCATTGAGCTTAAACCGATTTGAAGTTGGCAAACTTAGGCAGCAGCATTTTTTGTAGTTGATAAGCGATCAGTCCGGCTAACACCAAAGCACATGCCTGATAAAAGACGCCCACCATTTCGGAGTGTTCGCCATGAGATAATTGCAGTTGCCAATCAAATTGCTCGAAAAGCGCATCCAATATCAACCCAGAGATTAAGGCACTGCTTACAATAGCGACTAAATACAGACCTAGTTCACGTTTGCCTAGTTCGTTTTTAATCACCATCAAGGTTGCAATATTCGTGGCTGGCCCCGTCAACATAAAAACTAGCGCGGCACCGGGTGTGATACCCGATAGCAATAACCCTACAGCAATAGGAGTCGAAGCTGTAGCACACACATACATAGGAATAGATATCAAAACCACAACTAACATAGCCAATATGCCTTGGGCATACTGATTTAAAAACCCAACCGGCACTATAGTAGTAACGAGAGCGGCAAAGAAAATCCCAATCAGAAACCACAACATAAAGTCTCGTAATAACTGTCCGTAGCCAAAAACAAAAGCCGCTTGTATTTTTTCACTGATGGAAGACGGTGCAACTTTGGCTTTATGACAACAATTGGTGGTAGTTTTAGCTTGCGGTTCTTGCTCGGTTGCCTTACCTGGCTTACCAAACCAAAGCACTAATAATCCTGCAACTATGGCTGAGGTGATTGCGGCTATAGGCCTAGCCATCGCCATAATTGGGCCCATTAACGCATAAGTGATACCGATAGAGTCAACACCGGTTTCAGGTGTAGCAACCAAAAAACTAGCGGTGCTAGCTTTACTGGCACCACTGCGCCTTATGCCCATTGCAACAGGGATAACTGAACACGAACACAAAGGCAGTGGCGCACCAATAAGTGCTGCATTTACTATTGAGCTTTTCCCACCCAAAGTTTTTTCTACCCAAGTACGAGGGATCCACTGATTAATCATCCCCGCGATCAACATGCCTAAAAGTAAAAATGGCGCAGACTCGGTAAACAACAACACAAAATTTGCAAAGAGTTGTATAAGGTTATTCCCGTTCCAAGGTTGAAATGATTGAACAAAATTCGGCGCTTTCTTGACCACCACAACAATAGTGTTCTAGTTGCTGCAAGGTTTGTTGCATTTGCTTTAACTGTGCAATTTGTTGCGAGATATCGGTGATTTTTGCACTAGTTATTAACTTAGCTTCTGCACAAACATGCTGACTTTTGTCATGCCTGATTGCTAATAGAGTGGCTGTTTCTGCCAGAGTAAAACCACACTCTTTACTACGTTTAATAAACTTAGCTGAGGTCAAATCATCTTGTGAATATATACGGTAGTTACTATCACTGCACTTTGAAGCGCTCAGCAAACCGGTTTTTTCATAATAACGCAAAGTGTGTGCACTAATACCCGAACGTTCTGCTAGATCACTTATTCTCATGCTACCTCCTATGTCAATACCAGCATGATAAGCCTTAGAGTAACATCTAAGGTCAAGAGATTACTCACACCTTTGATATAAAAATTAATAACCTCGCAAAATACAAATACTAAGTTACACTTATAGGAATGTTTAAGGGGCAAAAAACTATGAAATTTAGCTATGTATTTTTACTACTACTTTTATCTTTAATTGTTAACGCATGTAAACCTGAACCTTCAAACGAACAAACTAAATCACCACCCACAGTTTCTGTTACTCAAGCAACAACTGTCATGGAAAAAATGACATCTGATAAAAACTGCCAATTCATACTAGGATTTGACGCATGGGAACCTTACCAATATGCAGATGTTGGTGATCGTGTCTCTGGCCTAGATATTGAGTTAATTGCAGCTGTAGTGAGAGAAATGGGTTGCCAATTAACCTATCAACAAGGCACGTGGGTTGATTTATTAATGGCCTTAAAACAGGGTGAAGTCGACATACTACTTGGTGCATCAAAAACAGAAGCAAGGGAGCAATTTGCGTTCTTCAGTGATGCATACAGGATGGAAGAGTTTTCTCTGTATATTCGTAACGGAGATAAAGTGCGAACCGAATATAAGTCATTGTCAGACTTCGTTCAAAATGGCAGCAAGATAGGTATAGTTGAAGACTATATTTATGGCCCCGAAGTATCATCCTTTTTAGATACCCCTGATAAGTCCAAATATTTCGTCAATGCCATTATGGGTGAACTCAATGTAGCGAGACTACTTGATAATGATATCGATGCTTATCTTGAGGATAATTTTGTTGGTGCTTCATTACTTAGACGTAAAGCATTATCTAATTACATTGTGGCCCATGGTATTACCATACAAACTGGTGATGCCTATGTGATGTTTAGCCAAAAAAGTGTGACCCAAGAACAGCTTAACGACTTTAATACTCAATTAGCAAAAGTAAAAAGCAGCGACATTTACCAAGAGATTCTTAACAAATACTCTTATTAAAATATGATGGTTTGAGGGCATTTATATTATCTTAGGATGTAAATGCCCTTTTTTATTGGTGGATAAAGATCTTAATTCACCTAGCATTAAGATCTTATTGCCACTAA
>NZ_CAJWCF010000145.1 GCF_913020055.1 uncultured Paraglaciecola sp.
GCGGAATAGCGGTCAGCGATTACGACGGTGACGGGCGTTTAGATATCTATGTGACTCATGGCCGAAATAATTTAGGTAAGCTTTTTAGTTTGCAGCAAGACGGCAGTTTTTCGGATACCACTGAACAAGCGGGTATTACTAGTTTGTCTGCCGGTCATGGAGGAGCATTTATAGATATCAATCTTGATGGATTACCAGACTTAATTAGTATTCAAGAACCGCCTACAGTAGTGCAAGTGTTTGGCAACAATGGAGACGGCAGTTTTACCGACATTTCGGAAACTACAGGTTTAAATCTTACTAAATCTACCTTGTCAGTTGCTGCTGGTGATCATGATTTAGATGGAGATTTAGATTTGTTCTTTACCCATTGGGATCCGATAAACAAGCAAGACCGCTGGGAGTTTTTTTGGCAAAATCAAGGTTCAGGCAATTTTATTGATATAAGTGATACTGTGGATATCGGTACATTTACCCCTGAAGAAGAAGGGGAGGAACCACAGTTAAGATACGAATATTCTTTTACTCCGGTATTTGCCGATTTTAACCAAGACCGCTTTCCTGATATTTTGCTCAGTGCAGATTATGGATACAGCAAAGTCTTAGTCAACAATGCAGGTACTGGATATGTTGATTACACTCCTCCTACAATTAGTGATCGTTCTGGTATGGGGGGAAGTGTCGGTGATTACGACAATGATGGTGATTTAGATTGGTATGTTTCGGCCATTGGCGATACACGGGAAGAGTTTCTCAAAATAGGTTTATTTGATGGTAGTCGTCTTTATAAAAACGATGGGAATGGCAATTATACCAATGTCACCGATGCAGCTGGTGTAAGACAATCATATTGGGGCTGGGGAACTTGTTTTGCAGACTTTAATAATGATGGTTATCAAGATATTTTTACCGTAAACGGTTACGACGGCTGGACGGAAGAACAGTCGGTAAGTCGTTCTTATGAGCGTTTTAATGATGATCGTGCAGTACTCTATATCAATAATGGTGACAGCACCTTCACCGAAAAGGGAATAGAACTTGGCATAACACATACCGCAATGGGCCGTGGCCTGGTTTGCTACGATTATGATCGTGACGGCGATTTAGATATGTTAATTGCAAACAGTGGAGAGTCTCCCAGTTTATTTCGCAATAACAGTTTTGCAGACTCTAATAACTTTCTGAATATTCAATTAAAAGGTTCTAGATTAAACCCCCAAGCGGTAGGTGCGCTCATTACTATTACAGTCAATGGCCAAGAACAAATACGCGAACTACAACTGGGAAACAATTATGTATCTCAAAGCCCGGTAGAAGCACATTTCGGTATTGCTGATAATCAAGTGATTGATAAAGTGCAAATTGTTTGGCCAGGATTAGGCGCAGAGACAAGCGAATTAACTAATGTTCAGGCTAATCAGTTTCTTGTTATTTACCAACCTAAGTAAACATTTCTGGTATCAGTTAGGTGGCTAATATAGCCATTGGAATTGATGTTAGTTTGATTAGAGTGGGGAATAGAAAATCTTTAAGTGCTTGAAGTCTGTTATGCAATAGAAAGTCTTTAAGATAAAGACTAAGGGTACTGATCAGTAGAGACATTCAATCGGTACCCTTAGTTACATTTATAGTCTTATTCTTTGACTAATATAGCTTCTAGTTCTTCCAATGATTTACCTTTTGTTTCGGGTAAAAATTTAAGAATTATCAGAAGGCCTACAAACGCAAAACCACCATATATTGCAAAGGTCATTGTTGCTCCTAAGTTTGCCAGCTCCCATGGGAATACCAGTTGCACTAAGAAGCTTACCCCAGAATTAATTAATCCAACGAACGAGATTGCTATACCGCGAATTCGATTCGGAAACAATTCAGAAAACAACACCCACATGACTGGCCCAAGGGATACTGCAAAGCAAGCTACAAAACCTAAAATGCTTACTAAGATGATTGTGCCATTCATTTGAATTGCTGCCGAAACTAAGGCTGATTCGAATTGCATGGCTTGTCCAGCACCCAACAGATCGCTAATGGCTGATTTGAAGGCCAAATCGCTGGTGAATGTTGAGCCAATTATAGGTTGTAATGCTTGAATATTTATTTCTGTTGAAAGGCTGCTAAGGGCTTGCGCCGTTAATGTGTAGGTTGCAGCATTAAATTGATAGGCCAAGCTAAACATACATACAATAATGCCTGTCACACCCACGACTAATAGAGATTTACGGCCTATTTTGTCTATCAGTGCGATAGCTATTAAGGTAAATACTACGTTGGTAATACCGACTAATATAGCCTGCATAAATGACGCATCGGTACCTAAACCGGTTTGCTCAAAAATCATCGGTGCATAAAAGAAAACGGCGTTGATACCGGTAATTTGCTGAAGTATCGCAATAGAGATGCCGACTATCATGACTAGGCGCATAGAAGGCTTAAGTAAATCCATAAATGAGCCTTTAATCTTATTCTGTTCAAGATTAATGTTATCGGTTATTTGCTTGATTTCCTGTTCTGCATTTTGTTCACCTAAGGCTTTGTTCAAAATGACGGTCGCCTCTTCAGTGCGCCCCTTCATCATTAACCAACGTGGGCTTTCAGGCACAATGGCGAGACATAGAAAATACAGCACGGCAGGAATAGCTTCAATTCCTAACATCCAGCGCCAATTCCACTCGGCGAAGCCCAGCGATTGCACCCATTGAGTGTCAGAGTCGGCGGCTTGTAAAATTAAGTAGTTGGTAAAAAACGCCACAGATATACCCAAAACAATATTTAACTGATTGAGTGAAACCATACGACCACGGTACTTTGCAGGACCAATTTCAGCAATATACATTGGTGCGATGATTAAGGCTGCACCTACTCCTAATCCTCCTAACATCCTTGCCAAAACAAGTGTTAAAAAATTTGGTGCAAACGCAGAAGCAATAGCAGAGATAAAAAACAAAGCGGCTGCTATTTTCAGAATCACTTTTCTGCCATATTTATCACTTAACGGACCGGCTGTTATCATTGCAAAAGTTGCTGTTAGAGATAGTGACGCTACTGCCCAACCTAGTTGAATTTTGGTTAAATTAAATTCAGGTTCGATAAATTTAACCACACCTGAAATAACTGATGCGTCAAAGCCCATTAGGAATCCACCTAATGCAACGATGATGGATACGTAAAATACGTAAAATATAGATTGAGGCTGATTGGTATTCATTCTTTTGCCTTATATGAAATGCTAGGTAAAACTAGGCTAGCAAAGCTAGACTATTCGCTTAAAAAAGACCGACAATTGCGACAGGGCGGTCTTAAAAAGCGATAGGGCGGACTGAACTGCTAGCCCATGGTAATAACCAAGTGTAAACTGAATAAAGTAGTCATTGCCACCTAAGTTAGCTGTAAAGGAATTTAATGTCTCACTCATTTTTTCAAGAAGCACCTTCAGCCAATGGTCGGAAAGTTATCTATCAATTTGGCCTGTTACATATTGGCTTTTGGTCATTTGTAAGCATCATCAGTTTTTTTTCGTTGACTCTTTGGTATGGACCTTATGATTGGTTTCACATCTTACATATCTGCTTGCAGGCTTTAATTGGAATCGGTTTTACCTTGATTTTATACTGGGTTTTTATGGGCATTTGGAATAAACCTTTTGCTCAACGAGCCAGTATGGGATTGTTGATGGTTTTGCTGGTGGCCTTTGTTTGGACGATAGTCAGAATAGAATTGTTTATGTGGGTAACGGAAGCCGGCAATAAATGGAGTGAATTTGGTGGTTGGCACTTTGCCAGCGTTTTTATCTTTCTGTGTTGGTCTGGGCTGTTTCACGGCATGCGTTACAACGATTTATTGAAGACCGAACACCGCATTATGCTCGAAGCGGAAGCTGAAACCCGTGAAGAACAAATCAAACGAATGCGTGCTCAGTCTATCGCGCGCGACGCTCAAATTAAGATGTTACGTTACCAGCTAAATCCTCATTTTTTATGTAATACCCTCAACGCGATTAATTCTTTAATAGAAGTCAGTGAATCTGAAAAAGCGCAAAGTATGACTGTGCAGTTAAGCCGTTTTTTAAGGCATTCCTTAGATAATAACCCCGACACTAAAATCACTCTTGAAAATGAAGTGAATGCGCTGAATTTGTATTTGAAAATCGAGAAAACTAGATTTGGCGACCGACTCAGTTTAGATTTTAACATTGAACAAGAAGCGAAACTGGCAACTGTACCCAGTCTTTTGTTGCAACCCATCATAGAAAATTCTATGAAACATGCGATTGCACAAAATGAATCAGGTGGCATTATTAGTTTATATGCCAGAGTTAAAAATAATCGGCTGATTATGCAACTGAGTGACACTGGCAGCGGTATCAAAGTAGCTAATAGCAAAATGGCTAGCTCTAAGGGAAGGGGAGTCGGTTTGCGTAACACCAACGAGAGATTAAAAGCCTTATATGAAGATGACTTCTCAATTGATATCGAAATTCTTCCCTCTGGTGGCTTAAAAACAACCATAGAGTTGCCTTGTGAAGATATGAGTAGTGAAATTAATACACCTAATCAAAGCCGTCCTAGTCATCAACAAAAGAGATAAAATATGCAAAAATTAAGAACATTGATTGTTGATGACGAACCACTCGCTTTAAAGCTGTTGCGCGCTAAGTTAGGTAAACTTGACACTATCGACATTGTTGGTGAATGTAAAAATGGCCGCGAGGCAATCGCAGCCACTTTAGACTTAGCACCTGATATTATTTTCCTCGATATTCAAATGCCCGGTTTAAATGGTTTTGATGTAGTCAAAAGATTACAAAGTGACATTTTACCACTGATTGTTTTTACCACTGCCTATGAACAATATGCCCTCGATGCTTTCGACGTACATGCGGTTGATTATATTCTAAAACCTATCGATGATGAGCGAATTGCGCGCGCTGTAGAGCGAGCGCTAGAAAGAATTGAAGGTGTTGAAGGGCATGATAATAAACCGCGTATTTTGGGTGCGATTGATAGCATTAATCAGAGAGAAAAAATGGGCGAGGTAGCCTCTCAAATAGTTGCTGATATGTCTGTATCGAATCAGATTGTAGATAAAAAAGTGGTGATAAAAGACAGAGACGAAATTACTATTTTGAAACAATCAGATATTGAGTGGGTTGATGCTGCAGGTGATTACGTATGTTTACATGCAGAAGGACAAACCCATATTAAGCGCAGTACCTTAAAAGAATTGTTGTCTGAATTGGATCCAAACGTGTTTAAGCGAGTACACCGGTCTACCATCGTTAATTTAAATTTTATTGATAAAGTTATCCCACACACAAAAGGAGAATGTTTTTTGTTGTTAGGTGAGTTTGAGAAGATAAAAGTGAGTCGTAATTATAAAGATGCAATAAAAGAATTTTTGTTGGGTGAGTGAGTTGGGTTGGTTAACGTTACCTCAAAACTTTATTTTTTTTCCGCTTCTCTAATTTTTTGAACTAGTCATTGACTAGCCTTGCCATTTTGTTTAAAAAAAAAGCATGTTTTACCGTCTGGAGTAAATATTGAGCGCATATGACGCTTGGCAAAGTTGGTTCATTTGTTTGTTCGGCCACAATTTCGGTTACGGTTCTTACGATTTACTGTTGGTTGAAAAACTAAGGTTGGTGCCGTTATTTCCCCAAGTTTTTGTAAGCCTAAGCTTAGACTATTGATACTTGCAGTTAATTATTAACCTAAAATTATCGTTAAATTGAAGGTGAACTTTTTGAGTTTTAATACCCAAAGTAGCAAAGAGTTGTAAAGTATTGTGCTTGCTGATTGAACTGCTATTGAGTATTTTATTAGGTCGGATGTCTAAATACGTTCTCCAAGTAAGCACTTAACAATTGGTCGAAAGTGAATGACGTGTCTACATAAAATGAAATACTTACAAGGGAACTCCTATGAAACTCACTATACAGGCAGCCATTGCTGCATTAATACTGACCGCACCCACTTTTGCTAATGACAGCATTATTGTTGTTTCAAAAGAGACTAAAGATATCGCTGCTAGTTTGCGTGATAAGGCTTTCCAGGATGATAGCGCTTATGAAATATTAAAGTCGTTAACCACTGAAGTGGGGGCTCGTCATCCTGGTACACCTGGTGAAAAAGCAGGTGTCGAGTGGGGCATTAAAAAATTCAAAGCGTTGGGATTCGATAAAGTTTATACGGAAGACGTTAATATGAATGGCTGGATTCGTGGGGTCGAAACGGCTGAAATTTTGTTTCCTTCCTATCAGAAAATGATAGTAACGGCGCTCGGCCGTTCTAAATCAACCCCAGAAGGCGGACTAGAAGCTAATATTCTACATTTTAAAAGTTATGCTGATCTTGAGAAAGTAGCAGATGGAAGCTTAAAAGGAAAAATCGCTTTTATCAGTAACCGTATGGAAAGGTTAAAAAATGGTGGAGGCTACGGCCCTGCAAATATCGCCCGTAGTAAAGGCCATGAGCTTGCCGCTAAAAAAGGCGCTGAAGCATTATTAATTCGCTCTATTGGCACAGATGACCACCGTAACCCACATACTGGCGCTACAAGTGTCGCCATGGGTTATACGGCGGTACCTGCTGTTGCCTTGTCTAATCCCGATGCAGACCAATTAGTACGTTTGATAGGTTATGGGCATAGTCCGAAGATCCGCCTTAATATCCAAACAAAAGATTTGGGGGCAATTGTCACCAAAAATGTTATCGGTGAAATTACAGGTCGAGAATTGCCAAAAGAAGTTGTTGTTATCGGCGGTCATTTGGATAGCTGGGATCTTGGTACTGGTGCCGTTGATGATGGTGCAGGCGTTGCAATTGGCATGGCTACAGCGGCTTTTATTAAGAATAATACCGATACTCGCCCTCGCCGAACTATTCGGGTAATCCTTTGGGGCGCAGAAGAACTCGGATTGATTGGTGCCCGCGCTTATGCCAAAGCAAGGCAAGAAGACGGTACCATTGCTAACCATGTGATTGGTTCTGAATCAGATTTTGGCGCGGGTCCGATATATGGCCTGCAGTCGTCTAACAATGTATCACCTAATGCATTACATGTGGTCGATACAATGGCTGGCATTATGGGGAAGCTGGGTGTTACTCGTCGAAGTGGCAATACTAGCGGTGGTCCAGATATGATCCCACTTTCAGCGCTTGGTGTTCCAGCGCTGAATATGATGCAGGATGGAACAGATTATTTTGATCTGCATCATACGCCTGATGATACTTTTGATAAGGTAAACCCTGAACATATGCGCCAAAATTTGGCCGTTTGGAGCGTCTTTACTTTCATAGCAGCCGAGTGGCCAGGGTCTTTTAAATAAGGCCTTTAAGCATTTGTGCAGCATACTAAAATCCTCGTCAGTACTGACGGGGATTTTTTATTTAAAAGAGAATAGAAAACACGCTAATTAGGCAATCAATGTTTGCTTTATGTTTCTTACCTTACAAGTCCATAATTAGCGTATTCTTATATGTTTGATTTATGAAAATAATAAATAATATTCGGCCCTTAGCAAGCCATTATATTGAACAATATAATTAAACCAAGGAATGTGTATCTATGTCATTTGGCTCTTTAGGCTTGTGTGCTGAGCTGTTGGAAACTGTTGCAGAGCAAGGTTATACAACACCATCTGCAATCCAAGTTGAAGCGATCCCGGCTGTGCTTAGCCTGCGAGATGTGATGGCGGTGGCACAAACTGGCACCGGAAAAACCGCTGGTTTTACCTTGCCTGTGGTGCAACTTTTGTCGGGTGGTTCGAGTCCGCAAGCTAAATCTGTACGTGCCCTTATTATTACGCCAACTCGCGAGCTGGCTGCTCAGGTAGCCAAGAGTGTTCAAAACTACAGTCGCCTTTTGAATATTCACTCTACAGTTGTATTTGGCGGTGTGCGGATTGAGCCGCAGATATCCGAATTGCAAGGTGGGGTGGATGTGCTTGTTGCGAAGCCAGGTCGTTTGATTGATCTTTATCATCAACAGGCGGTTAACTTTGAGCAGCTTGAGATATTGGTATTGGATGAAGCTGATCGCATGTTGGATTTGGGCTTTATCGATGATAT
>NZ_CAJWCF010000146.1 GCF_913020055.1 uncultured Paraglaciecola sp.
GTGCTGGGATCATAGACCACCTCCTTATTAACTGTAATTATATACAGTATTGCAACAGTTTACAAAAACATAGCCTAATAAAAAAGCCGTTTTCAGGATCGGCAATATGGGCTAATTCGGCTTCTTTACCGAAGATGACCTCGCGATTGGATTGCAGGGCTTGCATCACACTTTGTGATTTTTGCTCGGTTTTAGCGTCCTCACTGTTTTCTTTGCGTATTTGTTTACGAAAAATACTGACCAGTTCCTCATCACTTAATACCCGCTCATTATCAAACTTATCTGAACTATTATTGCGTTGTGATTGAGCAGTTTTTTCTGCCCGAACTCGCTTAGATAATTCATACTCTGAAACCTTTGCAGCTTGGATCACGCCATGCTCTAAAAAGATACACGATGACAACCTAGTTTCGCCGTCTTCCAATGGCACCAGCACGGGTTCATTATTTTCAATGATACCAATGGAGCAGTTGGATGTGCCGAAATCTAATCCTGCAAACATAAGAATTAATCCTTGTGAATATAATCATTTTGAGAATTTAACAGATGATGTTCACGAGATATTCGAGGTCAATTCAAGCAGTTAATACACGGAATGAGTTATGTAAATTTGATGTTTTTGTATTATCACATACATGCGGCTTTGCAGGTAAGGGGTTTTCAAAGAGTTGTGTTATGAAACTTACTTAAAATCAAAAGCTCAACTGGCCAGTGTAATAGAAACCAAACGTTGTCCTAAAACACCACATACCAACCAATAGCAATAAGTTAATGCCAATAAAAACGTTGGGAAATAAATCACTCGGATTATCAAGATTTATGGATCCAAGTTCCATTTGAATTTTTTGCACTGCCTATTTGCAAGCCGTCATTTTAGTTGATTTTTGCGAAGAAATTGCAAAGTGTCTTTTATGCTGTCTGGTGTTTGCCTTCAGCTGTCTTCTAATTGGTTTTTAATGATTACCACAAGTGCCACCATCGCCTGATTTAAGAGGTTTAATTGTTGATTAAAGTTTGGATTGTTTTCTTGTTTTTTATTAAAAATGGTCACTTCTAATGATTTGGCTAACATTGCTAGGTTGTAAGCACCTATGTATGTCAATGCTGGGAGGGCATCGTGAATAATTTTTTTGATGTCTTGATATGCGCGATTTTCGATTAAACTGGCTAAGGTGTTTATTACGGGTTCTTTGTCCACAAAGTCTTGTAAAATGCTGGTAAAGGTTTCTTCGTCTACAAATAACTTTCGCATGGCGTTTTGTTGATCCATGATGAGTAGTTTATCAATGCTGTGGTTTGTAGCTATATCTTCAGGCTTGGTTGTTGAAGGTAACGAATTAGATGAAAGCGCTGGCGAACTAGTCAGAACTATTTCTGCTAGAACCTGATAAAAATACTCCGGATCGATTGGTTTACTGATGTGTGCGGTCATGCCTACATCAGTGCTTTTTTGTAAATCTATTTTCATGGCATTGGCGGTCATAGCGATAATGGGTATGCTGCAATTCAGTTCATCGCGCAGTATGCTGGTCGCTGTTAAACCATCCATTTCTGGCATTTGTATGTCCATCAAAATGCAATCGAAATCAGCTTGTTTTTTGAAGCTATCAATCACTTCTAGACCATTCTCAGCTACGACGACCTGCGCTTTAGTATATTTTAGGAATCCCAGTGCGACTTTTTGATTTAACTTGTTATCTTCTGCTAACAAAATGCGTTTACCGCTTAAGTCCGGTACGTTTGTCATTTCTGTAAAACTGAAGGCAGAATGTGTTTTTATATTAAATGCGGCTTCCTGTAATTTATTAATTAGCTCACTGGTAGTAAAGGGCTTTTCTATAAAATGGTTGATGCCAAGATGTTTTGCTTGCTGGCGCATATGAGAAAAATCAAAGGCTGAAAGCAAGATTATTTTGGGTTTGTTGGCTTTGAATTCTTGATTGATAATGGCGGCTACTTGTAAGCCATCAATATCTGGCATTTTCCAATCTAATATCAATATGTCATAAGGTTGATGTTCAATTGATGCTTGGCGTAATTTGTTTAAGGTTTGTTGGCCACCGTCAACTAAATCTGTTGTGATGTTTGCATTCAATAACGCTTCGGCTATCACTTGGCGCGACAAATAAACATCGTCGGCCACTAACACTTTTAGGTTGGATAATTGTTTTGATGGTGAGCTAATGTGTTGGTTTTTGTCTTCTTTAACCGGCACTGTAAAATAGAATGTTGAGCCTTCACCTAGCCTACTTTCGACCCAAATATTTCCTTTCATTAGCTCAACCAGTTGCTTGCAGATAGCTAGCCCTAAGCCGGTGCCCCCATACTTACGAGAAATCGACTCGTCAACTTGGGCAAATGATTCAAACAGTCCGTCAATTTGGTTTTGCGAAAGGCCAATACCAGAGTCAGTGACCGCAAACTCAAGCAACACACCTTGCTCAGTCGCTTTGTTTTTAACGGTGACCGAGACCAAACCTTCATCGGTAAACTTCACCGCATTGCTGAGTAAATTAATCAGTATTTGCTGGATGCGCATACCATCGCCTTGCAAATATAACGGCACATCTCGGGCGATATGTTGAATCAGCTCAATATTTTTTTCGTGGGCTTTGATTGATTGTAAACGAATAGACTGCCCTATTACCTTTTCCAATTGGAAACTGGTGGTTTCTATGTCTAGCTTGCCTGCTTCAATTTTAGAAAAGTCCAAAATGTCATTAATTACCCCTAATAAAGAAAGTGAGGCTTCGTCAATTTGGCGCAAATTGGTGATGTCTTCTGGATTGTCAGCCGACCTTTGCATCAATTTGGTTAAGCCAGAAATCGCATTGATTGGGGTGCGAATTTCATGGCTCATTCGGGCCAAGAAGTCTGATTTGGCTTGAGTGGCCTGTTGTAGTTCTTGCGAATAGCGTTTAAGTTGCGCGCGTTGCTTGCGAGAACGAATTAACAAAACAACCACTAACAACAAAGCAACCAATACCGTCAGGGTAAAATACAGTTGATATTGATTAGTCTGAACTTGGATCAGGTTTTTTTGCAGCTGCAATTCGTTTTCTTTATGTAATAGGCTAATTTCTTTTTCTTGTTCAAACACATTTAGGCGCACATTATTGATGGCTAACATTTGAGCTTGTTTTTGGTTAAAACTTTGTTTGTATAAATCGTTGTATTGTTTTAGAAAGTTAAGCTGAGAGCTGGTATCTCCCGTAATTTCGGTCAGTTCGATGAGCCTTTCTAATACATCTAAAAATTGAATATTGTCTTTGGTAAAGACTTCCTTGGTTAAGCTTATTTTTAGTTCGGCTATGGCTTTTGGCACATCACCTTGCTGCTGGTATAGCTGGGCTATCAGTAATAGTCGAGGCACTTCATTATGCAAAAAATTTATCTTTCTGTCTGCTTCTATGGATTGACTAATTCTTTTTAAAGCTTCGTCAATGTTGCCCTTAGCAAAATTTAAATCTGCAATGGTAAAATAAATATTACCAATAAAAGGGTAGTTAGCTTGCTCTAATATTTTTTCCGCTAAAGAGGCATTCACTTCTGCATCAAACAATTGTTTTAAATTGATTTGCGCCATTGCAATGCCAAAATAAGCCTCACCTTCAGAAAATTTATTGTTAAATCGTTTTGCTGCAGCTAAATGTTTATAGGCGTTTTTTAACATATCAGGATAATTTTTAAGCGAGATGTAAACGTTTGATAGTGAACTGTAGACATTCAACACTTTTTCGCTGTGCAGTTCATCGTAAAGCACAAATGCTTTATTCAATGCCTCAAACGCTGCACCATACTCGCCTATTGTATCGAGTACCGTTCCTTCTATTCGATAAGATCTAGCTACTTGTAATTTATTATTAGCGAATTCAGCTTTTAAGCGAGCCTCCAATACTTTTTGGTAGGCGGCCTCTAATTCTAGTTTTAGTAAAAAATCGTAAGCCTGTAAGTTTACAAACATACTTTCATGATAGTGATTAGGATGACTTAAAAAGTAGTCTTGAAAATACTCAAATTTCTCAGGTACAGTCGACTCACCAGCTTGAACCAGATGTCTTAAACTCTCAAGTTCACCATTTATATCTTGCTCTGCTTTTGCGTTTAAGCAAGTTACCAACAAACTAAGCAATAAAAGACGGCTGTAAACAGAGCCTTTTATTGATTTAAAAAAAAACGTTCGAAACATTACGCTTTAATATGAAATTGTTTTGGTAGATTTACCTGCACCTTCAAATAGTTTTTGCACTACTTCCCAATCTTTATTTTCAATAATTTTAACGTCTTCATCTGCTAAACCATAAGCCGAAGCAGTGGCAACGGGATCTTTAAGATAGGCTTCTTTAAGTTTTGCATTACTATCTAGTTCTTCTAAAAAATCAACGAGTGACTTTGCCATGATGTTTTCCTTTTAGGTTGGTTAAGGTAAATACAGTTGTAAAGTTAAGTGTTGCGGTAACTTATAACTTGCTCTTCGGTCAAGCCAAGTTGGGTTAAACGCCCCTGATGATAGTTGGGTAAACCCAGCGAAGGCACCACTAAGGTTGAAATAAGTGTGGGTTGGCAATTGGCTAATTCAGACAATGCAAAGCGTTCAATTCTAGGGCCATATAATGGCATTGTGGCGGCTTCATATAAAATAATTTCGTGCTCAGCGGGGTACATTTTCAATAATATTTCTTGATAAAGGGTTAAGCCAGCTTTGCAGTGATCAGCATTGAGTACTCCCAAGGTGGCTTCGCCTGCCAAACCAATTTGCCAAATAATTTGGGTCATATGTGGATCGAGTTGATAATCGCGAAACAAAAACTGGGTGGCTTCATAAGACTGACAACCAAACGCCGCCGGATCGATACCTAAATCAGCAATGAGGCAATCTTCTGCAGATATACCGGGTAACATTTCAGCCCGTAAGCCTAAGGCTTGTACTTGTTTTATGGCTGCGTGTGATGGGTTAACAAATACACCTGGGTGACCATAAAAGGCGGCACAAACTTTTTGCCCGGCTTTCACTGCATCGACAATGCGGTCGGCCATTTGTTGGTAAGTAATGGCCCGGGATTTACCTGATTGATATAGGTCATCTAATTCGACAGTATTCGGGTTAAGTTTTTTAACCACATTTTCGCCGACTTTATTAGCGATACCCATAAACACGATATCAGCGTTTTCAATATAACTCTGGGTTAATAGGGTCATTTGACCCGCAACACTGATACCAGTGCCAACTACTACTAGAGAGCCTTGTTGCTTTGTTGACATACTTTACTTGTCCAATTTTTTATTATTCTGTTTTGCCCAACGATAGCAATATCGACCTGTCAATAATTGGGTTAATTTTTACACGATAGTAACGATAACAGATACTTGATTTATTTACATGGATTGAATGAAAAAGAGTGTATCCAAATTAAGGGGGGTGGGGGAAACGTTAAGTAACCCGAACTCGGGATAAGCCATACAGTCCAATACAGCTATTATTGCGTGCTTAAGTTGATTTTAAAAAGTGGCTTGTCCCCTGCTTATATATTTTGTAAAACATCTAAACCACCTTGGCTGCTATGTTATTCTAGCATCAACACCTTTCGCCCCCTCAACCACCCAATATTCAAAGCATCATGAGCCAAACATTCATATTACGAGATTACCAAACTCAAGCTGTTGAGGCGGCGCTAAAGCACTTTCGTCAGGGCGATGATCCAGCGGTAATTGTATTGCCTACCGGTGCAGGTAAAAGCTTAGTGATTGCTGAGTTAAGTCGACTAGCAAAAGGTCGGGTTATTTGCCTTGCCCATGTAAAAGAGTTAGTTGAGCAAAATCATGGGAAATTTCTTGCTACGGGTTCACCAGCGGGTGCTTTTTCGGCAGGATTGGGCCAAAAAAATAGTATCGCAAAAACGGTCTTTGCCAGTATTCAATCACTGTCTGCTAACCTCGACGCTTTTCAAGCCCCTGCCAGCCTGATTATTATTGATGAATGTCATCGAGTGGGCCAAGACGAAAGCGGTCAATACCATAAAACACTCACACATTTTCGTACCCTTAATCCCAACGTAAAGATCCTTGGCTTAACCGCCACACCCTATCGATTAGGCAGTGGCTGGATTTATCAGCATCATTACCATGGTTACACACGACCATGTATCAGCTCATTCTTTAAAAAATGTATTTTCGAACTTCCACTGCAGCACATGGTAAAAAACGGTTATTTAACACCACCCATTCATTATGATGCAGCCATTGCCCATTATGACTTTAGTCTGTTGACCCAAAGTTTAGACGGCGAACAAAACACCGATGATATCGCCTTAAATGAACTCATCCACAAACACCCACGCGTGACTAAAGCGGTGACCGAGCAAATCTTGCAGCTTAGTCAAAACCGACAAGGCGTGATGATTTTTGCGGCGACCATAGATCACGCCCAAGAAATATGCGGTTATTTGCCTAGAGAGCAAACCGCCTTAATTACCGGCAACACAAAAATAAAACAACGTGATGGGCTAACAGCCGCGTTTAAAACCAAACAAATTAAGTACTTGGTGAATGTGTCTGTATTGACCACAGGATTTGATGCGCCCCACGTGGATGTCATTGCTATTTTGCGCCCCACACAATCCATCAGTTTATTTCAACAAATTGTAGGTCGTGGTTTGCGCCTGAGCCCCGGGAAAAAGGACTGCTTAGTATTGGATTACACCAATAATGGATACAATATTTTTCAGCCAGAAATTGGCGAAAAGAAACCCACACAAGACTCAGTTGCGGTGCAAATCCATTGCCCTCAATGCGAT
Source organism: uncultured Paraglaciecola sp. (assembly GCF_913020055.1). Classification (GTDB taxonomy): domain Bacteria; phylum Pseudomonadota; class Gammaproteobacteria; order Enterobacterales; family Alteromonadaceae; genus Paraglaciecola. Next base: position 6,795 of record NZ_CAJWCF010000146.1, read on the forward strand.
TTTGCCAATATATTTTGGGGCAGAAAAGACGCAGAAGGTAATATTATTGAGCATTTTGGCCGCCGCTGTCATGGTTTGATAGAAGCCCCCGAAAGCCCAGAAATCGACACTCAATGCACTTACCGTTTTCGTTTCAAACACTGTCCTTATTGTCATCAAGAAAACGATATCGCCGCCAGACAATGCCAACATTGCGCAGAGAAGTTAATTGATCCCGACGATATATTAAGAAAAGCGTTAAATTTGAAAAATAATAAAGTACTACGCTGCGCTGCCATTACCCCAGGAATTAACAAGGCCGACAACTGCTTAAAAGTCACCTACCACGACGAAGACGGCCTCACGTTATCCGAAACCTTCCGCTTTAATTATAAAAATTCGAGACAAACCTTTAACGATTTATTTGCCCGAAGAATAGCCAATGGCAGTCAGTCGATTCAGTTCAACTCACTTGAAGAATTGGAGAGGTTTTTACCTTACCTGCCAACGCCTGACTTTGTGATAGCCAAAAAGCAAAAACATCACTGGCAAGTGACCGAACGTTTATTTGATTATGAAGGGCCTTATCGAAAAGCGAATGAGCTTAGTTAGCAAACATAGAGTGGCACGTTTTTTCTTACGCGCTGACGCTTACCGCCATCCCGCGCGGCGGTCGCATTACCGACTAAGAAGTTGCTTCGTAAATAGCTTTCAGCGCTGCCCCCCGCAGTCTAGACTACTTATAGGGCGGCAACTTTTATTAAAATAGAGTTTTGGCAATAATCGCTGTAACTTTGAAAGGCTATCCCTTGGATTTCATTTGATACATGTTCTTGTCTGCAGCCGCGAGTAACTGCTCCATTGTAGAGCCATCAGACGGGAAAATGGCCACGCCAATACTGATACCTATCTTATATTTTTCACCCTTGATAACACATTCCTTGTTTGCTGCCTTGGTGAGTGTTTCGAGCATATATTGGACATCCGATTGGTTTTAAATATCATCAAGTAATAGAACAAATTCATCCCCTCCAAACCGAGCAACCGTATCTGAATCCCGAATATTTCCTTTTAGAATATTAGCAACTTCTATGAGTACTTAATCACCAAATGCATGCCCTTTGCTGTCATTAATACTTTTGAATTTATCTATATCAACAAAAAACAAGGCAAATTTTCGATTACTTCG
>NZ_CAJWCF010000147.1 GCF_913020055.1 uncultured Paraglaciecola sp.
CTGGCGGCTGGTCATTAACAAAATCGGATGATAGATGCTGTAGAACAATTTAAAGTTCGCAGGGCGCGCAATGTTTTGCATTTGTTGTCTATTCAGTTCGTTAGAAATAAACGCACCGCTGCAATCAAACTCTTCTTGCATCGCCATTAACGCATAAGAGTTAGTGGTATTTAAAAATGGGCCAGCTATCCATTTAATGCCTAATTGATTGGCCCTGTAGGCGATGCCGGTATTGTTGGTGACAATAAGTGGCGGCAATACTTGTTCTAAAATAGCAATCGCCACATCATAATCTTTACCAATTAATACCGCAGGAAACCAAGGGATTAACCTAGGATTAGCGCTTAAAAACGTAATGTATTTAGTGCAATCACGTTTATAGGCGTCGGGTAATTTAAAATAAATGTCAGCGGTGGTGGTATCGGCCAAATAGGCATCCGACTCGTCACTGATCAATATCGACAGTTCCGCCTTTTGGTTTTGGCTATCTTTGGCATGCCTTGTCAGCGGCGGTAATTCAACAGCAGGCAATACAGGCTTTGCATCATTCAGTAAACGGGCGGCTTCATTTTTGAGTAAGGTCAGCTCTTTAAAGGGAATACTCAGACCAGCAGCCAAGTTAAGCATATCCACTTGTTCAAGGGCATATTCAGCCGTGGCTAAGGTTCTGAAACGTTTCTCTAAGGTTGCTTGGTCTATGCCATTGTGTTCGCTTTGGGTTAACAAACTAGTGGACTGAAGCACAAAATTCTTTCGTTCAACACTTGGCAAATTGACAGATGTTTGCTCTTTAGAGGGCTTATTTGTATTCACTGTCAGCGTCAGTGGACTACCAGCTTCACCTGAAAAGCTCAGGGTTAAAGGCAATTTATCGATGCTTAGATACTGGATTTTGTTTTTAACCAGATCATTCATCTCATTTTTTTCTTGGTACAAAGACTGTTCAACCTCTTGTATTTGCACCACAGAAATCAAATTGCTATCAGCGTTTTCGCTACCTGCGTTTTTAGCTAAGGCATGATTCTTAGTGTTGTCACGTGGGTTGTCTATAAACATAGACTGGTTTAAATCACCCCGTAAAAAGGCGTTCGAAAAGTCCCGGTTAAACACTTTATACAAGCGTTCGCCGTCTTCAAGCAACTCACCTGTTTTCATAAAACCGTCTATCTGTTTTCTAAAACTATCCACCACAGTGTGCACATAACTGGCACCTTTAATGCGGCCTTCAATTTTGAATGAATGTACACCAGCTTCTATCAATGCCGGTAAATCAAAAAAGGCAGAGTTGTCTTTTATATTCAACGGGAAGTTATGCCCAGACTCTGTGGTTTCGTATTCTTCACGACAAGCCTGACTACAACGCCCACGGTTACCTGAATTGCCCACACTGGCCGAGGTGGAATAACACAAACCAGAAAACGCCACACACAGCGAACCATGCACAAATACTTCTGATAACACATCATGCTCAACACACACCGCATTAAGTGCGGTAATTTCTCGTAAGTTTAATTCTCTAGAGAAATTGACTCGTGAAGCCCCCAGCTTTTTAAGAAAGCCAATTTGCCCCGCATTGTGGGTAGTCATCTGGGTGGAAGCATGAATATCTAAAGTGGGGAAGTGTTTCTTAATCAAGTTAAACATACCAATGTCTTGCACTATTACGCCATCAAGGGTGGTATTAACCAACTTACTTAATAACTTCGCGAGAGTGGTAAATTCCCGTTCTAAAATGACAATGTTTAAGGTCAGGAAAATCTGGCATTCATACTGGTGAGCAAGTCTGATCACCCCCACAAGTTCATCAAACGAAATATTAGACGCACGATTACGGGCATTAAAGGTATCTAAACCGCAATACACCGCATCAGCACCGGCAATTATGGCCGCTTTAATGGCATCGACATCACCGCCTGGGGCTAATAGTTCAATTTTTTGCTTCATGTAGGTATGTAATGGCCGGTTGATTTTTGAAGCGCGGATTTTACCCGTATATTTCCCTAATGAATATCGCTAGAGTAGATTATTCTATGTATTCATTACAAAGTGCCTAAATAAGCCGTAGAAATAGCGAATAATACCTAATATGTCATTGCCCATACTCTATTCATTAAGAAATTGCCCCTATGCGATGCGAGCGAGGATAGGCATACACAAAGCCCAGCTGCAGATTGATTTGCGAGAGGTTAATCTCAAGCAAAAACCCGCTGCCATGCTTGCCGCTTCAGCCAAAGGCACCGTACCTATTTTAGTCAAAGATAACGCACCAAATCCCCCCACTGTGATTGACGAAAGTCTCGATGTGATGTTGTGGGCGCTAACAAAAAACGATCCTGATGATTTGTTGCACGGGTTTGACCAAAACGCGTTACCTAAGATGTTGGATTTGATCAGATTATTTGATGATGAATTTAAAACCTGTTTGAACGCTTATAAGGCGGCTTCACGCTACCGGGAAGATAACGTGACCGAATGCAGGCAGGCCAGCGAGGTGTTTATTCAAGGGCTTGAAAATCGCTTAAACGACAGTGCTTTTTTAATGTCTGCCCAAGAGAGCTTAGCAGATATTGCTTTGATGCCGTTTATTCGGCAGTTTGCTAAGGTTGAGCGGCAGTGGTATTTGCAGGCGCCTTATCCGCGGGTGAGGGAATGGTTGAATTTTTATTTGCAGAGTGGGATGTTTACTCGGGTGATGGCTAAGTTTGATTTTTGGGTTGGTGATGGGGTGTAGGGGGCTGCGCGCTCTTTTTTAATGCGCTAACGCTTACCGTCATCCATGACTTTTTTCGGCGCTGTTGGGCTTACATGTTGCTATTGAATTATTGAATAAAAGCACTGTGTGAACTACTGTGTAGAAAGTTCATTAACAAGGCTAACATCCATGAACAAAGCAGATATTAGAGCGTTAGAAGCGCAACTCACCGAATTGCATCATTCCCAGAAAAAAACATTTTCTCAGTTTGTTATCACAACTTATTGAATCTCAGGCTACATCCTTCATTGATAGCTCGTCAGACATCACATGTTGCCGCCATTGTACTAGCCCACTAATTAAAAAGTGGGGTAAATCAGTAGGTCTTCAACGTTATAAATGTAAAAATACCGCGTGTGGTAAGACGTTTAATGCGCTTACAGGCACGGCTTTATCTGGCCTTCGCCAAAAAGATAAATGGTTCGATTATCTCCAGTGTATGTTCGATAGCTTGCCTCTGAGAAAAGCAGCACAGAGAGTGAATATTGATCTGACTACCGCATTCAGATGGCGACATCGCTTTCTAAAAACGCCAACCGAGATACAAACTAAGAACGTTTCGGGATCGTTGAGGCAGATGAAACCTTCTTTCTTGAGTCATTTAAGGGTAAACGTACCATTGAGCACAGAAAGCCTCAAAAGCGCGGAGGAGAAGGAAAAAAGTCAAAGATGGAAGATAAAATATCCGTGTTAATTGTGAGAGATCGAAATGGGCAGGTATGCGATTTTGTATTAGACGAGTTAAGTAAAGAGTAGATCCAAGGACGTCTCAAACCAATAGTTGATGGTGACGCTGTACTTTGCACAGACGGCGCAAGTTGGTACAAAACGTTTGCTAAGCAAGAAAATATCGCTCACCGAAGATTGATTACATTAGATAAACAGCGGGTGATAGGTAAAGAGCTCCATATTCAAAACGTGAACAATTATATCTCGAGGCTAAAAACATGGATTATACGGTTTAATGGGGTTGGAACAGATTATCTCGCCCATAACCTTGGCTTGAGGAGGTTATTTGAAACATCAGAGGTTTCAACATGCAATTGGATGAAACTGGCTATGGGAATTAACAACAATTAACCCAAACAGCGCCGATATATACAGCATTGCAACAGTTAACAAAAACATAGCCATTTAGAAAGTTACTTAGGTTGGTCTCGATTTTTAGATACAAATAAAAATCCTAATAAAAACAATCTGTTCAAAGCTTAACAACAAATAACGGGAACATAGCCATGTGATTAATAATTTGACATGAATCTACTAACACTGCACCCTGAATGCACAAAAATTGTGGTAGAAATAAACTTATGGGTAATTCAAGAGGCCAGTTTCGCTCACGATTTGGTATTATAATGGCCGCCGCCGGCGCCGCAGTTGGTTTAGCCAATATTTGGGGTTTCCCCACGCAAGTCGCCAATAATGGTGGTGCCGCTTTCGTTATAATGTATTTGGTCCTTACCTTTTTTCTCGCTTTTCCTGTGTTTATGGCTGAGTTATTAATTGGTCGATATGGACAAGCCAACTTAGCAAGTTCATTAGAAAAAATGGCTCGTAATCAATTACATAAACGTTTTGCGTTTGTTATTGGCTTTGGTGGTTTTCTGGTTGCGGCGCTGGTACTTAGTTTCTATGTAATTATTGCTGGGTGGATGATGTCATATGCGGCAGAACCGGTAGCGCGTATGGTGGGACTTACCGATATTGCGCATTGGATAGTGTCTGACTCTTCGCTACGCAGCATTTTATTTAGTACGGTGTTTATGTTTTTAACGTTCTTTATCATACAAAAAGGCGTAGAAGGCATTGAAAAATGGTCAAAAAAACTAATGCCCTCGCTCATTATCTTGCTAATAGTGCTTATTAGTTACGTTTTAACCTTAGAAGGTGCTAGTAAAGGTATAGAAGCTTATTTATCGCCTGACTTTTCTCGTGTGTTCGAACCTAACCTAATAATCAGTGCTTTAGGACAGGCTTTTTTCTCTCTATCGATAGGCGGTGGTCTTAATGTCATTTATGGATCATATATATCTAAAAAAGAGAATCTGATTATTTTAGGTACGCAAGTTACCTTAATTGATGTTGGAATAGCCTTTCTGGCGGGCCTACTTATTATTCCGGCAATGTATGTTGCCCAAGCACAGGGGATTACCATATTTACAGGCGATGGCGGATTGGTTTCAGGGCCAAGTTTAGTTTTCAGCGTAATACCAAACTTATTCAATGGTATGGGCACTACCGGTTTGTTTCTTGGCCTTATTTTCTTTGTGCTTATGTCTATCGCTGCGTTAACCTCTTCCATTGCCATAGTAGAAGCACTTGTGGCCTTCGTGGTTGAGCGTCATGGAATAGGACGCAAAAAAGCGAGTATGCTAATCGCAGTGATTATATTAAGCGCGAGTACTATTATTGTGATTAATATTGGATGGATGTTGGAATTAATTGTTACCGTATCCTCCCAATATGGGAATGCAATTGTAGCCATGCTATCTTGTTTGTTTGTTGGTTGGATTTGGCATCGTCACGAAGTATTAGAAGAACTTCGTAAAGGCAATGATGAAGTTGAAAACAGCCTATTTTGGAAAGTGTGGCCTTGGTATATTAAATTCGTTTGTCCCGTTGGGATCTCCTTGGTTTTCTTTCATTCTCTGTAAAAGTTAAATAAGGGGGCAGTGTCTGACCTATCCCCACGAAACAAGCAGGTAAATAATTTGGTACATTCACGGTACTTGGTGATCAGATCAATCGCCAAACATCACTAAAGACCAAAACCATGAATGAAGTTAAACCTCACCAGGTTTCATGGTGTGTTTGTGCGGGGTGGCCCTCCACCAAACAGTCGGCATCCCGTGACAATAGCACCCGCCTTACGAAATAAGACTAAACAAACCTTGCCGACAGGGCAGGAAAGCCGATTTGCACAACAGCGGAAGGCGCTTTTCTTGAATTCAGAGTTACGTAAAAACAGTTGATAAATAGACGAAAAATTGCCGACTTTCACCCTTTTAAGAATATAAAATAGATGTCAATATGGAAAATATGAGGCATCATAATCTTTGATGTTAGGAAAAATGAAGTTTTATTTTACCGACACTCAGAAAAACCTTGTTTTTGAGTGTAGATGCTCTCACCAAACCGTTTTAGTCTAGTGTAGGTTTATGGGGATCTTCTATTTTCCATTTTGAAAGGTAGCGGCTATAAGATATGATTTTTTAAAGGGACAGCTAATTAAGTGGGGAAATATTATGTTGTTACGTCGTGTGATGGAGCACGTTCGAACACAGAACTGGACTGCCGTATTTCTTGATTTTGTCATAGTAATTGCAGGTGTGTGTATCGGTATTCAAATTGCCAATTGGAATAATGAGCGCTTGCTGGATAAGGAGTCTGCGGTATTTGTGGAGTTGTTAAAAGATGATATCAAGCTTGCAATTGAATTAACTCAATCTAGATATGATTTTCAAGTTGAACGTTTTGTGGATGGTAAGGATTTTTTGACTAATTATAAACAACTCGGTGATGAAGTTGATTTAACCGATAGTCAATTGAATGGTTTGAGATTTATAACATTTTTAACAATTCCCAACATCAAAGTAGGCTCTCTTAAACTAGCTCTTTCTTCAGACAGCAGTGGTTTGATTCGGAATACTGAGGTTCGTAATGCGGTAGTAAATTTTCAAAAACATCATGGACGTATTGATAGTGTATATAACAGGATACTAAGGAGAATGAATTTAACTGAGCCTGTTTTTAATCAGTACCGATCATTTGCAATAATGAGTTCTCCTAGGGACGATATTGAATTTGATGATTTGCCGATGAAGTTTGATTTAAATAAACTACAACAATCTAAGGAATTTGATTATGCATTTCAAAATGCATTATGGGGTCATCATCTTGCTATGCGATGGGCTAAAGTTACTAACGAACAACTTAAAGTGTTATTAGCTGAAATTGACAAAAGTACCGGTATATAACAATGGTCCCAGGGCAGGATTATACTTTGGTTGGTTTTTGACCAAACAGTATTTCCGCTCTAAATTTGCTATCCAAACCGACTCGCATCATTTTACCCGCCACACTGTCTTTAGGCGGATGGGTGCTTTTATGACAAGAAGAGAAGAAAGGTAAGCCTCCGGTGATCTCACCTAGCGTTTAGCTCAATTCCATTGCAACAGGTGGTCGATAGTGTCATCTGGTTTCAGGCTTGGGATTTCATTTAGCAGATGGTTGAGGTAATCGAATGGCACTAAGCCATTGGATTTAGCAGTTTCGATAATACTATAAAGTGTGGCACTGGCGTTTGCGCCGTTAGCCGTGTTTGAGAATAATCAGTTTTTCGACCTATCACTAAAATAAATTAGACACCCAACTTTAAAGTTAGCGAAAAAACAGTTTTTTCTAAACTTTAAGATATTCAAATAACCAAGGATGGTGAGTCATGCCTCAGTCACGTCAATCTCAAATCAGTTTAATCGATACGGCTTATTATCATTGTGTTTCCCGCTGTGTTCGCCGTTCATTTTTGTGTGGAGAAGATAAGCTCACAGGCCAAAACTATGAACATAGGCGTGGTTGGGTGGAAGAAAGATTGTTGTTCTTAGCGTCAGTATTTTCTATCGATATTGCTGCTTATGCGGTGATGAGTAATCACACTCATGTAGTTTTGTATGTGGATAAACACCAAGCAGAAAGTTGGACACAAGAAGAGGTGCTCACCCGGTGGTGTAATACCATTCCATCCTAAGTGTTGCTCACCTCCAGCCAGTCTCTACTGCACATTTTGGTGACCCGTTTTAGGTCGTTAACAAAGTCATTCCATGCTGTTGTAAAGGCGTCTAGGATATCGTCATACGACTCAAAACATCGATTTGCTAAATGATGTTGGCGGAGCCAACTCCACACCTGCTCGATTGGGTTAAGCTCAGGTGAATAGGGGGGAAGTTTCATGATGCTCACATTGGGTATATCCTTAACAATATCTTGTGTATGCCAACCCGCTCCATCCATTATCACCACCGCATGGCGTCCTGATCCGGTAGCTGCTGAGATCAATTCCAGATGCTGACGCATAATGTCTTTATTTACCCAAGGCGCCAAAATTGCCTCCGTTCGTCCAGTACTCGGACAGACTGCACCAAAAAGGTAAGCATATTCAAATTGTT
>NZ_CAJWCF010000148.1 GCF_913020055.1 uncultured Paraglaciecola sp.
ATTTAAAGCGTTATTCAAGGCAAACGGGCTGGCTAGTAGGATGGCGCAAGAGTAAGTCCTTTTAAAACTCGCCCTAAAGGGAAAGCACCAGCCATTCTTGCGCTTCGTTCTCACTACTTGAAAGGGATTAACCATTACTGCATAGTGACGCCTTACGCAAAAATGGCTGGTGCATTCTGAGTGGTCACTTCTTTATACGGATTGGTATAATGTACTTACCCAAAAATTGCCGTGTTATTACCATTGGCGATGGAGACTTAAGTTTCTCGCGAGCCTTACTAGAACATGTTCCCCCTAACAATCTTATAGCAACGACTTACGATAGTAAGGATGTGCTAAGGGACAAATACACTCGAAATGCACTGGATGATTTATTAAACGCGGGGGTAATAGTCGAGCATAGTGTCGATATAAAGGATTTAGCAAGCGTTAACCGCCTACCGCAAAACTTTGCCGACATAGTCATTTTTAATCACCCTTTGGTACCAGGTCAACATCGCGACATTTCACCTCAAAAAGAGCGTAAAAAAAGCGCTAACCTAGCCAATCGTGATTTGCTATATCACTTTTTAAAACAAAGCTTTCAGGTATTTTTAAACCCAGAGGGTCAGCGCCTTTGCTATATCACTAGCAAGTCAGTAAAGCCCTACAGTGATTGGCATATTGAAACAAGCTTAACGCTTAACAGGCCTTACCAATTCCTTGGTAATCAGCTATTTAACTTATCCTTATTTAAAAACTACATGGTGCGAAAAGTAGACAGAGATAAGTACGTAAAGCATGAAGAAAGTAAGGTGTATGTATATTCGGATAACAATGCACACCCGATTAATGGCTATCTCACAGCATTTAGATTTGCCGAAGATAAATGCTGCCCGCTTTGTCGAATAGGTCCATTTACCCATGCCGATGATTGGAAAAATCATCACCACACCCGCCTGCATAAAACACAGCAGCAATATCATGATCTGTGGTCAGCACATTGCAACCTAAACTATCAGTACCTTTGAGATCAGGTTGAAGTTTACTCTGACCCCAGATACTTCTTTTTGTTAAGCTTATTGAGTAAGCACCACTATTTGAGTTTATAATGGCGCTCAAATAGTTTTCGCAATTGATGGATTCAGGTGAGTAGAAAATGGCCCATAAAGTACGTTATAAGTTTAAGGGTGTGGCAAAGGAAATCAGTTTTTCTTATAGCCGCTATCAAAATATGCATGAGGCCGTAGCCGATGCTGAAGGAGTAGACCTTACCCATTTTTTGCAAACTGAGCAGCAAGTTGCCGCAATCAGTAAAGGCAAAGCTACCGTAAGAAATTTTAGAGATGCCGAATTTGTAAAAATGGGGTTTACAGAATTATACTTCTTAAAAAATGGCCAAGAATGATGGTCGTTTTTGGTCATGCACTCAATAGTATCGTGAGCAAGTTAAGATTATAGCGAGCATCAAAAAATCCATAGGAAAGCCGCTTGGCACAGCATAGGCTGGCCTAAGGCTTAGACACAGAGATGTGCCTAATGCACATCCATTTCTGATCAAAAAGATACTGCCCCCGCAGGTCCGCGTTTATTCAATTTCGACTACTTTCAACGAACCTGCCCCTGCAGGTCAGCCATTCAGGGAGAGAAGATCACAATTAACTGTTTCTGCTAGTGGAATATTGATCTTTTTGAGTACTACTCTTCTAAAAAGGCCTGTTTAGTTAATTAAATATCTTATTGGAACATATTCAATGCCACCTGTAGTAAAAACACTAGGTTATGTGGGGTTAATTCCCTTCATAGGTTTAACTTTTTTATCCACCATGATGAAACACAATGCTTTGATAGAAAATGCTCTCGCCCTGTATGCGTTTGGCATTTTCTCGTTTTTATGCGGCGCTTGGTGGCCAACAACTGATATGCAAGATGCCAAATTCTGGCGAGTTGTATTGAGTAACATTCTATTCTTGACTGCTTTTTTTGGCTTTTTACTTTTACCTAATCATTGGTTAGCAATTGGCGCAGCACTATTTATAATTATTTGGGCAATTGAACACTTTAGTTCGCTATTGCCTGAAGTTTCGTACTCCTATAAGAAGATGCGCACTGTCCTATCAGTAGTCGCCAGCCTAAGTATGTTAACAACCTATGTATTTGGGACAGCATAAAATGGCAAACCTGCAGTCGGTTAACATTGATCCTAAAGAAGTCGCTTTTTACGAAAAACTTGCTGATACATGGTGGGACTTAAACGGCCCTTTCTGGCCGTTGCATAAACTCAATGCATTAAGAATTGAGTGGATACTGACACAGCTTAAAACTAAAAATCACAAACAACAGCCGTTAGCTGGATTAAAAGTACTGGACATAGGCTGTGGTGGCGGAATACTGAGTGAATCCTTAGCGAAACTAGGTGCAATAGTCATAGCAATAGACGTAGTTGAAAAAAATATTGGAGTAGCTAAAGCGCACGCAAAACAAAACGAATTACAAATTGATTATCAATTAACCAGCGTTGAACAAATGGTTGAAAGCAACCAACAATTTGACTTGGTTTTTAACATGGAAGTGGTTGAGCATGTAGCAGATGTCAGTAGCTTTATTAGAAGCTGTAATGCCTTAGTAAAACCTCACGGCACACAGTTTATTGCTTCTATCAATCGCAACTGGTTAGCTTTTTTTATCGCTATTTTTGGTGCAGAGTATGTTACTGGTTTATTACCTAAGGGCACACATCACTATAACAAACTGGTTAAGCCAGCTGAGTTGTTTCCTTTATTATATGCCGATGGTTTTGAGTTAACTGCCACTACTGGTGTAGCAGTTAACCCGATTAAACGCAGCATGAAGTTAATTAAACCAACTTGGGTGAACTATATGTTAGCTGCGCAAAAAATTGGCGAATAACAAATAATTAAAAGCAGCAGAAATTCGTGGTATCAACAAAGTCAAAATGACGGCCACTACTCTCAGTATCCTAACTAAAGGAGATAAGACGTCGTTTCAACGAACCCCGAAGGTCTTTTAATTTAATGTGAAGTACAAAGAGCACGCTGCGCGCCATCGTAGTGATGGTTTTTGTCTTGAATCCCTTCAATCCAGTTACTTTTTCTTCTGCAGCTAAGAATAAAGTAACCAAAAAGAAGCCGCTCGCCAAATTATGTTCTTCATCCAATTATTTTTGACATTTAGCAGGTCGTCGTAATGTGCTCCCAGCACTCTACGACTCAATTTACGTCCTGTAAATTGCCCTACTAAATATCAAAAATAATCGGCGAACATACATGCGAGGGTAAATCAAAAGACAAAAGCATCGGCGTTGCCGACTAAGAGTTTTGGATGGTTTCACTAGTAATTAACGAGTGTGTCCTGATAGCGCTGTTTGATTTAACTTTGTTCTGACCCTGATATTCCCCCGATATTTACTAATTGTTTATCTTATTGACTCTGACTTCTCTGATCCTTTGGTTTACCCGGCAGTATTGATTGCTGCATGTGTAATAGAGATAGCAATTTGATCGGCAATCTTAATAGAAGCGACTGCTCTGGCCATAGTAAGCCCTCCAATTAGGATACCTAATACCGCCCAGGCCTTGGATAAACATTCTTGGTGCGAATTCCCAATAATACCTTGAGCCATAAGCTCAACTATCTCGCTCATTTTTTCTTCGTAGATCATGTGTAATTCAGGTTTAGTGCGAACAACCTCAGGAGAAAGAGTTGTCATTGCACAACCACTTGAAAGATTATCACGATGCCCTTGGCCTAAATAATAATCTGAAAAAGCCGCAACCCATTGCTTACCATGTTGAAGTTGAAATTCAGGGATAGCTGTAATCACTTCATCAAGACCTACCGACAATGCCGCTTCAAATGCACCATCTTTTGAACCTAAATGGGCATAAAAAGCCCCCGAAGTAACTCCTGCTTTTTTAGCAATGCCATCTACACCAATTCCGGCGTAACCATTACTTCGAAATCCCTGACCCGCGGCGTTAATAATGCGTTTTCTGGTTTCTTGTTTTTTAGTTATTTTAGTCATTTAAAAATTCCTACCCCTTGAGAGTATCGCCATTATAACTATGTCCGGCTCAAAAATATAGCAGTCGTTATATTTATATTGACAATATAACGACCACTATATAATCTTGGGGCAACCACATAATATAACGATCTCTATATTGTGTGGTTGGAGCTGAAGTTGCTGGAAAACAACTTCGATTAATCACTAACAATTAACTTTTATAATCGGAAAATACTATGCCCTTAACACTTACACTTGCTGAAGGCGCTATCCCTACTGGTTCTGAAAAAGAAGCGGTTCAGAAAATCACTAGTTCAATGCTTAAGCATCATGGACTTTTAGGTAATAAATCAATGACACCTAACGTCACTGCACATGTGTCAGTGCTACCAAAAACCTCTACCTTTTCGGGGGGTGAAGAATTTTCAGGCGTTTGGATGGAATGGAAGGTACCAGCATTTGCACTTGCTTCAAGAGAAGTTCAATTGGCACATTTTGCAGAAGCAACCGAAATTATCAGTGAATTATCTGGCGGAAAACAGCCTATAAAACATATTTACTCGAATGTTATTCATACAGTAGATGGGTCATGGAATTTCAATGGGATCGCTATGACAAATGCAGAAATTAGTGAAGAAATATCAAGGGGATAATGGTTATGCACTCCTGAATTAATATCCTAGCCAGTATGGATAAACAACCAATTGTACAAAATAATCAGTAACAACTCGCTTAACCTTAAGGTGAGCCTGTTGTTATCTATAAGATATTTAACTTAAAAAAGAGAAATCATATGTTTAACAAAATAGCAGCTGCAAGTTTATTCGTCATTGTTTCAACGAGTGCTTTTGCTGGCCAGAAAATTTGTACACCAATAGGTGGTATGGCAATGCCAACTTTCTCTCCTCAAAGTGATGGTTCGGTGAGAATTACCGCAGCATTAATTGGCAGTGTTAGCGCAGCTAGCGGCACTATTACCGCGCAACGTGAAACTAAGAGTGGCTTAGAAATGGATTTGAACCATTATTTCTTAAACGATACGGGAGGCTCATTTCACACGGTAGATCATGCTGAGTTAACCTCAGTACCAGGTAAAGCGGGTAATTTTATGATTGAGATTAATTACTCAATTGAGAAAGAGTCTACGACAGGCACATTCAAAGGTTACGAGGGTAATTTCAAAAGTTATGGCTTAGTAGATTTAAATAATATGGAAGGACTAGTTCGTTACAGCGGTGAAATCTGTAAATAATAATTTGTAGTCTAGAACACTAGCCTCTAACAAATAGTGCAGCCTAGTGATGCCTTAATTCAGTCGATTACCGGAGATTCTCTCAATGAATCGAATACTTCATACGATGTTAAGAGTATCTAACATTGAAAAATCCGTTAGGTTCTATACCAAAATATTGGGTATGCAGGTACTCAGGACGTTTGAACAACCTGACCAAAATTTTTCTTTAACTTTTTTAGGATATGCAAAAGAGTCTGAATCCTGCGTATTAGAGTTAACTTATAACTATGGCGTTAATCAATATGAACTGGGTAATGCCTTTGGCCATATTGCGATTGCAGTTAACGATTGTGCCAAAACATCTAAACAAATAAAGTCTCTAGGCGGTAACATCATCCGTGAAGCAGGGCCACTTGCTGGCAGCGATGAATTAAGTGAATCTTATATGAGTCAGTGTGATTACCAAGGGATTATGTCGGTCTAATTACCGAGCGACTTTGTCGTAAATACAATATCAGCCAGTTGTTAAACTGGCTATTCTTTATGCCGATCCTAGCAACGCTTGCGACCTTTCAACTCTCAGTGCTGTGGTATTCATATTATTTCTTAACCACATACTGCGCACACCGCCAGCACTGATATCAACACCGAGCGCTTCTGTTAGCTTCAGGGCAACTTTTTGCTGACCAAGGTGAGGATGCTCAATGGAGAATTCCACAACGGCATCCTCGATGGCCTGATCTACACAGTTTTTATGCCTTATATCGGGAGTTTCTTGACGTTTTAAAGCATCAGGATCGCCTTGCTTAACTAGTCTAAAGTGTCGGTGAATAGTGTCTCGTGACACGCCACTTTGGCGTGAAGCTGCACCGCCATTTTTCAAGACAGTTGTCGCATTTTGTAATTAAGCAACGTTTTTACTTTCAGGATTTAGCGTCACTTCTTTAATGTAATCCCAATTTCTAATTTTGTTATGCCATCGAGTCGGATTTTTTTCTCTAGCGTGCTTATAAACCTTTTTTCTATTGAGCATTATTTTAGCGTCTAGCCCAGAATGTCTTTGTGATGGCGTTACATACTTAATCCCGCTATGTTTGTGGACCTTATTGTACCAACTGACGAAGTTACTCACCCATTCGCGAGCTTCCGCGATGTTTGTGAAGCCATCTTTCGGCCATGAATGATGATATTTTGTTGTTCTGAACAATGATTCTGAGTAAGGGTTGTCATTGCTTACTCTAGGTCTGGAATATGAGCTTGCTACACCTAAATCTCGTATCTTTGCTTGCATTGTAAAGCTTCTCATTGGTGCGCCATTGTCTGAATGCAAAGTTGTGCCTTCGTTGACGCACTTTTCACTCCATACACCTCTTTGCAGAACGAGAGCCGCAAGCTCACCTAACTCTTGTTCATAAACTTCTGCACCGACTATTTTTCGACTAAAAATGTCAACATTCATGTAAAGATAGTAATGGAGGTCTCGTGTCCTTGTGCCTAAATAACTGATATCCCACGTCCTTACCTCATTAGGCTTCGCTGCTATTTTTATCGTCGGTTTACTATGTTGCTTTCTACTTTTAGTTGTTGTGCGACTAGTGAGTTGTCCGGTCTCCCTTAGTACTCGATAAAATGTTGACTCAGATCCGAGATAAACACTCTCATCTGCAAGGGTAGGAACAATGAAGCCTGGCGGATAACTAGCAAATCCAGTTGAATTACATACATCCATAATTGCTGCCCTTTCTTCTGCAGAGAGCTTGTTCGCAGGCACTGGTCGTGTAGCTTGCGGTCTTGCGTCTTCTGCTATGCATCTAGCCTTCTCGTTATACCAACGCTGGATAGTGCGCACAGATATGCCTATTGTTTTGCACGCAATTGCTTTGCGTGCACCGCCAACTAACGCTGAGTTTATCAATTGCACAATTCTTCGCCGCTCTAGGAGAGGAGTTAATCTTCCTCGCTGCTGTCCCAAAGGGCATTGTACTTTTCCCGCAATACTAACAGGGCAGCAGTTTCAGCCAATGCTTTGTCTTTCCTACTCAGTTCTTTTTCCAAAACCTTAATCTTTTTCCTATCAGCTCTGCGTGCAGAATCAAGTTTGTACTGGCTTTCCTGCTGAGGTTTGTGAGCTGAAATCGATACCGTTTTCCATGCTTTAACCTGTTCAACAAACAAGCCATGCTCGCGACAATAACTGGCGACTTCATGCTCTGACATGGGTGCTGTTGCTAATACAGCTGCAAACTTTTGATCAGCAGAATAGTCACTACTATCGATTTTATTGTTTTCAAATTTATGTGCTTCGTTAACCAAATCTTGTCTCCATTTTTGCACAGTGCTAATACCTAAATCTAATTCACTAGCAATCTGTCTTAATGAATAAGAATATGGCGGTAACAGCCATGTTACGGCTTGTTGTTTTGTTTCTAAGTCTACTGCATGTGCTGGCATTATTGTCCCCTTTTACTAAAAAAATGAGGCGACAACTATCCTAACATGGTGGGTTATTGGGTGATCGGGTTCGATGGAAATATGCAACCAGTCGTTCTCGGATACGATGCAAACAGGAAATTTCCTGCTGGTGCTCAGACTTCACCGGTACAAAACGGATATG
>NZ_CAJWCF010000149.1 GCF_913020055.1 uncultured Paraglaciecola sp.
TAAGCCAACCCTTAATTTAACTGATATAGAGCGCAATTCAATGGTTCTCGCTTAAACCGATCTGGGGTTAATTAATAATAAAAGTAGAATATTAGCTACTGTACCCTGCAAGGCCATGTTGATACATGGCCTTTTTTATTGCCTGCATTTTTCTTTGTATAAGGATTCTAATAAGCTAAAGATATTTTTATGCTTGAAAGGAAAGGAAAGGAAAGGAAAGGAAAGGAAAGGAAAGGAAAGGAAAGGAAAGGAATTGAGATAGGGTATGGAACACTTGGTAAGTATAAGGCACCTAAAGGGTGCCTTATATCTTGATACTTAAGACACTAAATGACTAAGAGAATACAAATCTCGGGTTTGACTGGTTTGCCTTCTTACTTCCTCTAAGGCCCTGGCTTCACTGGCTTCAAATAACGCATTGATCAGACGATTGAAATGCAAGTGCATAGCCGCTCGTGCAGCTTGAGAGTCTCTGTTAACCAAGGCATTGTATATTGATCTGTGTTCGTCTAATCTTTTAGAGTCACTTTGACTACATACACCTTTATAGGCCATTTTGACTGTTGGACTAGTTTCACGCATTGACCACAAGCTATTCACTGCCATCAAAATAGCGCTATTGCGCGTAGCCGTTGAAATAATTAAATGAAATTCTTTGTCTGCTGCTTCCGGATCGGCACCTTGATCCATCTCAATCAGAGTTTGATTTAATCGAACAAGCTCTTCTTCAGAAATAGTGGTGGCGGCAAGTGCAGCAGCTTCTCCTTCTATCAAGGCTCTTGCCTGAGTTAGTTCAAACGCACTGATATTGTGGTGAAGGTTTTTCTTTTTTGCATTTTCTAATACATATACACCCGAGCCTGTTTTCACTTCTACTCGTTCAAGTACCTCTAGTGCAATGATTGCTTCTCGAATCGTTGGACGACTTACTTCAAAATTCTCAGCAAGTTCTCTTTCTGGCGGAAGTCTACTGCCGGGAGGGTATTGCCCAGAATCAATAAGTGATTGTATTCTGTCGACAATAGTCCAAAACAGTCGCCTATTCTTCATCCTCGATTCCTCATTTATTCAGCTCATCTTTTAACACGTTATCTATTAATAATATAACAGACTGGTACATCACTTCAGCTTATTTATCGGTATAGCATAATCTAGAGGCAAAACCAAATTGGTAACATTTTATTAACTATGCTTGTTATTACCAATAAAAACCATATTGGTAATAAATCAAATGTGCAATTGGTTAATATTTGTTTGGCATTGCATTTAACTATTGGTTACATTGTGTTGTCTGTATACAAAAAAGCAATTCGAGAATACATCACATGATAAAACTAAATAAGATAAGTCGCGGAATGAAAGACATAAAGTCTAGCCGCGGACTTAGTAAAACGGTCTATGCTTCGACGTTAGCTTATATGTTAGCGATGCCTGCACTGGCTCAAGAAAGTGAGGTTGCTCCTGCAGTTGATGATACAACTGAGGTCATTGAAGTAACTGGTATTCGCAAAACGATCCAAGATTCTATTAGTATTAAAAGATTATCCACTAGCATTGTTGATGGTTTATCAGCCGAAGATATTGGCGACCTTCCCGCCCTTTCGATTGGTGAAGCACTTGAAACGTTAACTGGTGCCTCTTCGCATAGAGAGCAAGGTGGAGCCACAGAAATCTCTATTCGTGGTTTAGGTCCATTTTTAGGCAGTACAGTATTTAATGGTCGTGAAGCAGCTAACGGCAGTGGCGACCGCTCGGTTAACTTTTCTCAGTTTCCTTCAGAGTTATTTAATAAAATTGCC
Organism: uncultured Paraglaciecola sp.; assembly: GCF_913020055.1. GTDB lineage: Bacteria > Pseudomonadota > Gammaproteobacteria > Enterobacterales > Alteromonadaceae > Paraglaciecola. Next base: position 1,800 of record NZ_CAJWCF010000149.1, read on the forward strand.
ATTTACAAGACGCAAGAAGCCAGTCTTATTGAGGGTGGCGTTTCTGGTCAAATATCGTTAGATACAGTTAAACCTTTAGATTATGGTAAACAACGTTTCCAAGCACAGATTAAAGGCAATTGGAATCCGGCTGAATCAGACATTAAAAATAGTGCTCGTGATTTTGGCTCAAGACTTACCGCTAGTTTTGTTGACCAGTACGAAACAGACAGTCTTGGTGATATTGGTTTTTCAATTGGTGTTCAAAAAGATCGCAAATCAAACCCAGAACAAGAAGCTCGTACTACAAGTGGCTGGAGGGATTGCCGAATCGATCCTTCTTCGGTAGACGGATTATACGATGACGGTGATGATTGTGATGATGGTGGTATAGATAACATCATTGATTCAGCTACAGGCGTATCGCCTGATGATGGTGTTTCTTACGTGTTTGTTCCAAGTTCATACTCTTACCGTCAAAATACGACAGATGATGATAGAGAATCAATTTTTGGCGCAGTGCAGTGGAGACCTACTGAAACATTTGAAATGAATATCGATGCAGAATATTCAAACCGTGACTTTTCAGAAATCAGAAACGACATTGTTTTTGCTAGCAGCCGCAGACTAGATGATCCAACTGTTTCTCGTGACGGTCAATTACCAGTACATTTAGTGATAACAGATAGTGGTTCTTTGGTTTCTGGTACATACAGACAAAGAGTTGAAACATTAAGCACCTATATAGAGCGTTTAGAAGAATACAAAGGTGGCGGTGTTTCCTTCATCTATGATGCAACTGATGTTCTATCTATTTCTGCTGACTTATCTGTTTCTAAGACTGAGCGTCGTGAAAATGTTTATCACACGCGCCTTCAAACTAGTGAGCTTGATACCTTAGGTAATTTGACTGAGGGCGGTATCTTAGGTGCAGACGGTTACGTTGAGACCGCTATCGAAATTGCTCAGAATGGTTCTATTATTCCTCTTATGACTGTTCGTAACCTAGATGTAACTAATCCTAACAATTTCTCTGATTCAGCTCGTACTCGTGTAGATTTAAATCAATACCGAAATAATACTATTACCGCGCTTAGAACTGATTTCGAATATTTAGCCGACAACAAAGTAATTAGTATGGTTAAAGGTGGAGTACGTTTTTCTGAATTAGAGTTTGATAGTAACCCTAGAGAGCGAAACACCTTTACAAACGACGATGATGACGCTATCGCTGCTGCGGTGGCTAATTGCCAGAATGCTAGTTTCCCAGAAAGTGGTTTCTTAACTTCGGTTACTGGTGGTCAACCTTTGATTACTCGTGTTGATGATGCAGGTAATGTGATTGAACAAGGTACGGGTAATGCTTTTGCTACATTTGACCCACTTTGTTTAGCGACTGCAGTTATTGGAAGTGCCCCTGTTTATCCTGGTCCTGATGCTAATGTTGCGAACGTAGATGTGAAAGAAGAAACTTTCGCTGCTTATTTGCAAGCTGATTACGACACTGAGATAGGTGACTATGCAGTACGTGGTAACTTTGGCTTGCGTTATGTTAAAACAGACGTGACTTCTATTGGTCTTAGAGGTCCTTTGGAAACAACCATAAACATAATTGATGGCCTACCTAGTATAGATAGCATTAATTTGATCAGTGGAGCTGAGCTAATTGCAGTTGAAGGTGGAAGTAGTTATTCAGAATTATTGCCTAGCTTAAATGTCGTGCTGGAAGTGAGTGATGACGTGCTAGTCAGAGGAGCGTTATTTAGAGCATTATCTAGACCTTCTCCTTCGGATATGGGATTTGGCCGCGCATTTAATGGTCTTACTGATGACAGCGAGGGTGTTGAATCACTTGACTTAGCGATAGGCACTGCGACTGCAAACGGAAATCTAAATATTCAACCCTTTACTTCGTGGAATGCTGATTTAGCGGTTGAATGGTATCCAAATGATGACACTGTACTTGCACTTGGTGGTTATTATAAAACCTTTGATGGTGGATTTGAGAATGTATCAACCACTGAAACATTTTCTGTAGATGGCCAAGACATAGACACATTAGTAACCGTTCAACAAACAACGGATGATAGTAGCATCATATATGGCGTGGAAATGACGGCAACTCACGCTTTCACCTACCTGCCAAGCGTATGGAGTAATTTTGGGGTTAAGTTAAGTTATAACTGGGCTAACTCTGATTTTGAAGTTGAAGATGCCAACTTTGGAGCGTCAAATACCGTCGCCAGTGACGGTACTGTTCAACAACGATTAGGACTAGTTGACCCAGCTGAAATATTTGGCTTTTCTGACACTGTTATGTCCGGTCAACTTTACTATCAAGACGGCGGATTTAACGCTCAGTTGATTTATAAATACCGAAGCGAATATTTCCAACAGTATATTTCAACTCCTGGAAATTTAAGATACGTAGATGACACGAGTGTATACGAAGCACGTGTTAGTTATAAAGTTAACAAAAATATCAAAGTGTCGCTCGAAGCAATTAATATATTTGATGAGCCAAAAAGACAATTTATTCCATCTCGTGAAAACTTTGGTGAAGTAAATGTTTACGGGCCTCGTATTTTTGCAGGGATCCAGTACAAGTTATAACCAGTGTTTAGACAAAAATTTGTCTGTCGATGTAGATATCAAATAGAGCTCTCTTTTATGTTCAGTATAGAGAGCTCTATTTCTACAACTTTCACTATCTAAATTTCGATTTATTAGTAACAAGAGCAATATTATGCAACGCAGTTTTTCCTTAATCGTTTTTACCTATGTGGCTTTCTTTTTGTTTAGCCAAAACACATTTGCTAGAGAATATTTAGTAAAAACTCCGGATGAATACAAACAAGTATCTTCAAGCCTGAAGGCTGGGGATGACGTTGTTTTAGCTAACGGAACTTGGACAAACTTTGAAATTTTGTTCAAAGCAAAAGGTACTAAAGAAGCACCAGTGACTTTACGTGCCGAAACAGCTGGGCAGGTTATCTTGTCGGGTTTATCAAACTTGCGATTAGCGGGTGAATATTTAGTCGTGTCGGGTTTGGTATTTAAAGACGGTTATACGCCAACTGGCGCAGTTATTTCCTTTCAGCAAAATGATGATAACTTGGCCAATTACAGTCGTGTTACGCAAGTGGTGATTGATAACTTTAGTAACCCTGAAAAGTTCGAACAAGATAAGTGGGTGGTAATGTATGGTAAACATAACCGTTTTGACCATAATAATTTAGTAGGTAAACGTAATGCAGGTGTCACCATGGCTGTGCGTTTACAAAATGAAAAGAGTCAACAAAATTACCACCGTATAGACCATAACTACTTTGGGCCTCGTCCAGTATTAGGTTCAAATGGTGGCGAAACGTTACGTATAGGTACTAGCCATTATTCGTTAACGGATTCTTTTACTACTATCGAAAATAACTACTTTGACCGTTGTAACGGAGAAGTAGAAATTATCTCTAATAAGTCCGGTAAAAACCGAATACTGAATAATGTGTTTTTCGAATCTCGCGGCACACTGACCTTGCGTCATGGCAACGGAAATTTAGTTGAAGGTAATGTGTTTTTCGGAAATGGGGTTGATCACACCGGTGGAATACGTGTAATCAATCGCGACCAAATCATTCGAAACAACTATATGGAAGGTTTGACCGGATATCGTTTTGGTAGTGGTTTTACCATTATGAACGGTGTGCCGAATTCTAAAATAAACCGTTATCACCAGGTAGATAATGCGCTGATTGAAAACAATACATTGGTAAATGTAGAACATATTCACTTCGCCGCAGGCAGTGATGCAGAGCGCAGCGCACCACCTATCAATAGTCAATTTAAGAACAACCTAATTTTTAATAACAAAAATACTGATGGCATTAGTATTTTTGACGACATTAGCGGTGTAAGTTTTGCCGGTAATACTCTTTCATCGGGTATTAAGCCATCTATTGATAATGGCTTTGATGTGAGTTCTTTTGGTATGCAGCGAGCAGAAAACGGATTGTTATATCCCAAAAATGGCATCGCTAAAGGGGCATCAGCATCTCTAAAACCAATTAGAAAAGAACAAGTGGGTGCGAGTTATTACCCAAAAGCTGAACCTGATGTAGCCTTTGATTCTGGTAAAAATATTAGTGTGCAACCCGGCGAAAACGCTCTTTTTGAAGCTGTAAATAATGCTACATCGGGTGATGTGTTGGTGTTAGATAATGGCGAATATAATATTGGTAAAGTTATTAAGCTGAATAAAACGATCACTATCCAAGCTAAAAATAGAAAACATGTCACCTTGTATCCGAAGCGTTCTACCTTTGTAGATATTGGTGATTTAGGCAGTTTGAAACTGGTTAATTTGATCATCAATGGTAAGAAAACGCCAGATTCCGCAGGTAATACCTTACTACGTACTTCCAGATTACCTATGCAGCGCAATTACCGCTTAGAAATACAAGGCAGCGTGATTGAAAACTTAGACGTGAACCATTCTTTCCATTTGTTTGACGCTGGGCACCGCAGTTTTGCTGACTACATAAACATTAGCAACACCACCATTAAAAACGTCACTGGTGACATCATGCGCTTGAATAAAGAAACAGATGATTTAGGCATATATAACGCTGAGTACATCTACTTTAACGAAAATTTGCTAGAAAATGTTGAGGGAGCAATTGCCAAAGTATACAGAGGTGGAACAGATGAAAGTACCTTTGGCCCGCACTTTATAATGCAGGGTAATGTGCTTAAAAACGTAGGTCAGGGCTCTCGAAATAAAAGTGCCGCTTCGGTTCGTCTACATGGTGCACAAGTCACACATGTCAGCAAAAACAAGTTTTTTGATTCAGCAGGAATAGACATCGAACATACAGTGGGTGAACCGGTAACCACTGTGGCTGACAATGAGTTTGCTAACACTATAGCGCCTAAAGTAGTTGAACTTCGCGCCAAAGGACCACACACCGCCAAAATGCTTAACAACATCGTTAAATAATCAAAACGAAATGTGACTATTTTGAAAAGGGTTGGTAAACAACGTTTAAGGTTTCAACATGATTGGTCTTATCAAGACAACTTCAAATAGCGTTATGCAGGTTTTAATGGTGGTAGTGAGTGTTGATTCAAGTTGTTTATAACGTTTCTCAGAATGATAAACAATTTACCTTTAAGTTCGTTTCAAGCTATCCTTTTTCGGTAACTAACTGGAGATAGAAATGGCGAAAAGTGAATTTTTTATTTTTGGTGACAGTCATCCATTTGAAGAAGTTGAGGATGGTATTACCAGGCAGATATTAGGTTATAACGATGAGTTAATGATGGTTAAAGCATCCTTCAAAGAAGGGGCGATAGGCTATATTCACCAACACACTCAATCACAAGCGACCTATGTTGAAAGCGGAGAGTTTGAAGTGCAAATAGGTAGTGAGATTAAAACGTTAAAATCGGGCGATTGTTTTTTTGTGCCACCGAATATTGAACATGGTGCAATTTGTAAAAAAGCAGGTGCTTTGATCGATACTTTTAACCCTCACAGAGACGATTTTTTAGCCGAGTAATACATAATAAAAAAGAGTAGATGTATATGAAAATGAAAAATTTACGATGGTGGGTGATAGCGTTAATCGCACTAGCTACTGTTATAAACTACATTGACAGGCAAGCACTGAGTGTTCTTTGGCCTTATATGGGTAGCGAAATTTATCCGGAAAAAAATGCCGACCAACTAAAACAAGTTTTAGGAACGGTCAGCGTCGTATTTTTATTCTCTTATGCGATAGGTCAGGCAGTATTCGGCAAAATTTTTGATTGGATTGGCACCCGTTTAGGTTT
>NZ_CAJWCF010000150.1 GCF_913020055.1 uncultured Paraglaciecola sp.
ATTAAATTGCTCTAAAAACTTTGTAAACTGTGCTGGGATCATAGACCACCTCCTTAACAACTGTAATTATATACAGTGTTGCAACAGTTTACAAAAACATAGCCAATTTAAAAAATCATTACTGACCCAGAGCATCTCTCTTTTGCTCGGTTCAGCATTTATTCTTCCTGCGATTGCGCAAGATGCTGTAGATGATACAGAAGTTATTCAAGTTCGTGGTTTGCGATCTAGTATGCAAGAGTCAATGAGTGTTAAACGTGACTCTGCGGGTGTAGTTGATGCCATTTCTGCAGAAGATATCGGTAAATTCCCTGATACAAACCTTGCAGAATCATTGCAACGTATTACTGGTGTTTCAATTAGCCGTAGTAACGGTGAAGGTTCACAAGTTACGGTTCGTGGTTTTGGTGCTGGCAATAACATGGTCACTTTAAACGGTCGTATGATGCCTGCCGCTGGTGCTTTTGGTGGTAACCAAGGAACAGGTCGTGCATTTGATTTTGGTAACTTAGCATCTGAAAGTGTTCGCTCAGTATAAGTATACAAAACTAGTAAAGCGGATATCGCTACTGGTGGTATTGGTGCAACCATTAATATCAAGACAGCTAAACCACTTGATAATGAAGGTTTCAAAGCCAGTATTGGTGCTAAAGCTGTTAATGATACGACTAACCGTAATGGTTCAGACATCACCCCTGAAATATCAGGTATTTTAAGTTTCACCAATGATGACTCTACATGGGGTGTTGGACTAACGGTCAGCCATCAAGAACGTGATAGTGGCTCTGCAGCATTTTTTGAAAACGATTGGCGTATAGCTGAATGGGTACCAATTGGTCAACCTGGCGCAATTGCAATGACTCCTACCGGTACTGTGACTAACGCACCGGCTGAAGGCCAATTGTTTGGTATGCCAAATAACTCTTCTTATAATATTATTGGCACAGAACGTGTTCGTGATAACGCCCAATTAACGGTTCAGTTTGCACCGAATGATGATTTTGTTGCTACGGTTGATTACACCTATGCAAACAATAATATTACTCAACAAACCAATTCTAAAAATGCTTGGTTTAATAGAACAACTGACCATGTGACATTCGATACAGATCAACCTGTTGCAACTACAATATTGATTTCTGAAAGTGTCGGCGGTACTAAAGATAACAACAGTGATTCAAACTTAGAAAAGCAAGACAACACTCTACAATCAATTGGTGTGAATTTTGAATATCAAGTAAATGATTCTTTGGCACTTCGTTTTGATGCCCATGATTCATCTATGGAAAGCTTACCTGATGGCGGCATTTGGGGTAGTTCACTAAGAGTAGCAACAGCTACACCAATCGGTTTGTATCAGACCTTTGATTACAGTACCGAATTACCTGGTATTGTTTTAGACATTGACGATTCTATAAAAGGAAACGGCAATGGCATAGGTGACGCTGGTGATGTTGGCAGCCAAGTAATGCAGATTGATTACAACTCACAAACCGTAGATATTACTCAAATTAAAGTAGATGGTACATACGAATTTGATGAAGGTCGTTTTGATTTTGGTATTGAAAGCCGTTCAATGGAAATGAATCAGCAATTCTCTAACAAATATATGGCTCTAGGGGACTGGGGTGTAACTAAACCTATGGATATTCCAGCTGGTTTGGTTAGTGATTATAATATTATGGCTGAGTTTGATGACTTTGATACTTCTGGTTCAGATCAGGTAGGTTGGGTTTCTGACACTGAAGCTTTAGCTAGCTGGGCTGCTTCAGAATATGGTTATGACCTTAATTACAACCCTGACTTTTCTCAAAACCATAAAGTAGAAGAAGACACTACTGCCGTTTATATACAAATGGCCTTAAACGCTGAGATAGGTGGCATGCCAGCCAACTTCTTAGCCGGTGTGCGTTATGAAACTACTGACGTGAAATCAACTTCATTTACATTAGCTAACCTAGAAGTTGTGTGGACAGATAACAACGATTATTTCTATCCTTTCTCATCAGAAGTTGAAGCGAAAGTAGAAGATCATAAATATGATCATTTACTACCAAGTTTAGATTTTGATATCGGACTTACTGACAAATTGAAAGCACGAGCTTCATTCAGTCAAACCATTGCTCGTGCAGGTTACGATAACTTAAGAGCCGCGGTTTCTGGAATTGGCACTAATGGCCCAGCCAGAACAGGTGGTTCAGCCGTAGCTACTGCGTCTAACCCTGGTTTGGTGCCGTTGCAATCAAGTAACTTTGATATCTCTGCAGAATACTACTTTGAAGATACTAGTTATGTTTCAATTGGTTTCTATGAAAAACGTGTTAAGAACTTTATTGGTACTGAACAAGTACCAGAAAATCACTACGGTTTACGTGATGTAACTGCAGGTCCTCGTGCCAATGCAGCGGCAGCAGCATTGACTGCCGGTGGCTACCCAATCGACGAAACATCATTATTCGTCATGACCGCTATTTTGGATAACCCTGCTGACTACCCAGCCGGCGCAGCTGAATATGTTCCAGGTATTTCGTTTGGTGAACAGATTGCTGCCGATTATGACATTAGTCCGAATGGCGACGATCCTTTGTTCATGTTCTTAACCAGTAAACCAGTTAACAACAAAGAAGCTAAAATTTACGGTTTTGAATTAGCCGCACAACACTTCTTTGCTGATACCGGATTTGGTGTTGCAGCTAACTACACAACTGTACGTGGTGACATCGGTTTTGATGACACCGGTAGTCCAAGTGTTTCTCAATTTGCATTATTGGGTTTAAGTGACACTGCCAACTTGGTTCTTATGTATGAGAAAAATGGTATTCAAGCAAAACTTGCATACAACTGGCGTGATGATTACTTGAACAGCACATCTTGGGGCAGTTCAAGAAGCCCGAACTACATTGAAGCTTATTCACAAATAGACTTTAATCTTGGTTATCAGGTTAATGACAATCTTTCAGTATCATTTGAAGGTTTGAACATTACCGGTGAAGACAGCCGTACTCATGGCCGTTCAGTGCGCCAAATCGTAAATCTGTATGATCTTGGTGCTCGTTACCAAGTAGGTGCTCGTTATACTTTCTAAAGTATAATTTGACCCTTTTTTTAACATAGTGTTAGAAATGAAAAAAGGCCGCTGATTACAGCGGCCTTTTTATCAATACACCCTTCTGCTACCAGTATGACTATGGTTTAATATCTTTTGATATTTAGGCACTCACCTTGAGTTAAAAGGAACAATAAAAATAATGACTCAACATGTTTTATTAGACAATGTTACCCATAATGAATTAAAAGTTAGCCCTCTTTACAAAGCTGAATTTGGCGACAAGGTAAATACGGTGCTTACTTTCTCGACTGAATTAGCAGCAATGCAAACTATTTATCCTCTCTTTTTCCTCCAGAGCAAATTCATAATTTGTACCCGGGTCCGTTAGACCCGACGCCAGGCGGGCAAGCGATCAGCATGGTTGATTTTTCTCGTCCAGACTTTGTCAAATACCCACGTTTTCAACGTGCCATTGAAGCAGGACAAGTGGCAGAGATGGAACCAGGAGATGCCCTGTTCTTGCCAAGTATGTGGTGGCATCAGGTTGAAGCACTCAGTCCGTTTAATATTTTAATTAATTATTGGTGGAATACCTCCCCTCGCTACTTAGGTCAAGCAACGGATGTGCTGAAACACGCATTATTGGGTATCAAAGATTGCCCCAAGCAAGAAAAATTAGCGTGGAAAGCCATTTTTGATTATTACATATTTGGTGAATCAGATAACGCTGGCAAACACCTACCAGAAGAGGCTCACGGCGCATTAGGTAAAATAGACAGTACAATAGCAAGACGTTTACGCAGTCAAATTATAAACAAATTAAATCGCTAGATGAGTAATATCAGGAGTTATTTTGGATAAACAACAACATAGAAGAGTGGTTATTGCGGGTGGTGGAACTGCCGGCTGGATAACCGCTGCAGCCATGTCAAAACTCTCTGTGGGTACCATAGATATTACCTTGGTTGAATCTGACCAAATTAGTACCATAGGTGTTGGTGAAGCGACGATTCCTCCCATGCGTGTTTTTCACCAATTGCTTGGCATTGACGAAAAAGAGTTTATGAAAGCCACATCCTCTACCTTTAAACTAGGTATTTCATTTGAAAACTGGGGGAATAAAGATGAGAAATATATTCACTCTTTTGGTACCACTGGAAAAGGTAGTTATTTAGCTGAATTTGTACATTTTTGGCTGCATGGAAAAACCAAAGGACACTCGGAAGATTTTGGCGATTACTGTTTAGAGCTGCAAGCAGCGCATGCAGGTAAGTTTGTTATCTCGGAAAAACCCAATATTAATTATGCCTATCACATTGACTCCAGTCGTTATGCTAAATTTTTACGCACCTACAGTGAAGATAAAGGCGTCAAACGAATTGAAGGTAAGATTTCCCAAGTATCACAGAACGAAAAAACCGGTTTTATTGAAAGTCTATCCTTAGAGTCTGGGCAAGTAATTGAAGGTGATTTGTTTATTGATTGCACCGGTTTTCGGGGTTTATTGATTGAACAAACCCTGAACACAGGATATGAAGATTGGTCCCATTGGTTACCTTGCGACAGTGCCATCGCGGTGCAAACTAAGTCTGTTGAACCAGCAATACCAATTACTCGTTCTATTGCCCATGAAAGTGGTTGGCAATGGCGAATTCCACTACAGCATAGAACCGGTAATGGTTTGGTTTATTGCAGTAAGTATTTGTCTGATGACGATGCGAAAAAATTACTACTTGAAAATATTGAAGGCGAGACAATCACTGAGCCATTGCTGATTAAATACAGAACAGGTAAACGGCGTAAACATTGGAATAAAAACTGTGTTGCTTTAGGACTGGCTAGCGGGTTTGTTGAACCCTTGGAGTCCACATCAATCCACCTTATTATGATGGGTGTTATTCGTTTAATGCGGCTGTTTCCTTACAATGGGATCGACCAGTCGTTGATAAATGAATACAACCGAGAAACCAATGTTGAACTCGAAAAAATTCGAGATTTTATCATCCTTCATTACTTCGTCACCCAACGAGATGACAGCGCCTTCTGGCGACATTGCAAAAATATGGATATTCCTGATTCGCTCAAACATAGAATAGATATTTTCAAAAGTAATGCACACGCCTTTCAAGAGCCAAATGAATTATTTAGAGTAGATTCATGGACCCAAGTCATGCTCGGCCAAGGTTTAATGCCAGAGTCCTATCACAACGTTGTTAAAACCATGAGTGATAAAGAACTCGAGCACTTTTTGACCAGTATGCGTGATGGGATAGGTCAAGTAGTAGCTAAGATGCCTAAACATGAGGATTTTTTACAACGCTACTGCCAGGTAGAGGTGTAGAAAACCCATGCAATTGTCATTAGACGAAAACATTAAGATCACCAAAAGTCACTTCGGTGACGAACAAGCACCATTGTTAGTCATTGATAATTTTGTCAAGGACGCTGAGCAGTTGGTTGAACATGCCTCTGAACAACGTTTTCTTGCAAACTCCCCGCATTATCCTGGCGTGCGCGCTGAAGCGCCGCAGGCTTATCAACAATTATTGTTGGGGCAGCTACAAAATACCTTGATAGACTTTTTTGATTTAGAGGCTTAATCACTGTCTCTGCCTGTATGTCATTATTCCATTGTGGCCACGCCACCACAAAAACTTAAGTTATTACAGCGCATTCCTCATTTTGATTCTGTCGACAAAAATGGTTTGGCGACAGTACACTATTTGTTCAAATCAGATTTAGGCGGCACGTCATTTTATCGACATCGAAAAACCGGCTTTGAATTTATCGATGAAAACCGTACGTTTGACTATTACAGCTCCCTTGAAAGTGAAAATGACGGGGAAAACATGCCTGGCTCAGGATACATTGATGGCGATACTGCATTATTTGAACGCATTGCAGAACAAAAAGGGGTGTTTAATCGCCTTATCGTTTATCGGCGTAACTCCCTGCATTCTGGGTCTATCAGTAAAAACTTCATTCTAGATCCGAACCCTTTGAGCGGTCGTTTATCTATCAGTACATTTTTAGATCCAAAATGACCAAGTTTCAGCATTTTTGAACTAGCTTTTTTTTCGCTTGAATTTGGCATTTAATAATCGATTCCATAAGCCATGAAACCGTTTCACCTAACACCTATAAAGATTGTTCGCTTAAACGCTATGCGTACAGGGTAAATTATTATTTTAAAAAAGATTGTTTTTTGGTAAGTAAGTTACGCACAACCTCAAGTAAAGTTGTACAAATTATCTATAATAAACAATATATTAAACGATAAACAAAGGCATATATGTAAAATTACCGTCTATATTTTTTTGTTTTTTTAGTAAAACCACAATGAATATTTTGAACAAAAATGCGTGATTTAAGCCAAATCAATTTTTGGTTTTTGATGTTAAAAGTGAATTCTTTATTGAAAACGTTTTCATAATGTTTTATTTTGAACCGTCACTCATTAAGAATCATCAGGTTCCTGTGTTTAAAACACAGATAAACACAGAAAAACACAGAAAAACACAGAAAAACACAGAAAATTTTATCGCTTTCGCAAATATTTGTTAGGCGTATTAGTCAAAATATCATTGATATATCGGGACAAAATAAAAATGTGCAAACTGATCCAGTACCTACCATTCCAAGGGAAGATTACACTATGACAAAATTGCCTTTATACGAAAAAGTCGGTTATGCAATGGGCGATGCAGCCGCTAATCTAGTTTGGCGAGGTGCTATGGCATACTTAGCCGTTTTCTATACTGACACTTTTGGTTTGGCAGCATCAGCTGCAGCCGTTTTATTTTTGATTGTCAGGTTATCAGATGGCGTCACCGACATAATCATGGGCATGATTGCCGACCGTACCAATACATCTTGGGGTAAGTTTCGCCCTTGGATTTTATGGTCTACGCCGTTTTTATGCCTGTTTATGGTGTTATGTTTCACCAC
>NZ_CAJWCF010000151.1 GCF_913020055.1 uncultured Paraglaciecola sp.
GGCTTAATAGGACTGAGTGATTAACATAGTTGCCGAAAATCACTGCTTATTCAACTGATAGTTTATAACCTAACTAAAACTGGCATAAGGCGAGAGGCACGGCCTAATAGCAATCTTGTATCTCATTGGATACCATGCACTTATTCTGATTAATACGGTTACCGAATAGTGTTTGAAATAAAAATTACTGATAAAGATTTGTTGTCCCATTTGTATTTAATTGACTTGGTTAGTCTACAAGGCTTAAACGCGTTCACATTAACTGGTGACACTTTATGTAGCGATAAAACCTTAGTGGGGGCAAAAGCATCCACCTCTGAAGCTATTTCAACAGCGGTTCATTCAAAGCTCAAAAAACTGGTTATTTTTACCGAAGGTTTACACTTACAGCAATTAACACTGGTCACCCAAGCGTTAGCCGAGCATGTGCAGCTAGTTTCTTTTCGGGTGCTAAAAGTAGAGGGGGTTAATGGTTTTGCAATTTGTGCTTATGTTGAGCTAATAACCGAAGAAAACTTAAATCAACAACTTGAAAAAGTGGCTACCCGTTTTAGTGTTGAGTTATGTTTGGTAGATAAAACCCCATCACTGGCCGAGCCAGGTTTGTTACTAATGGATATGGACAGCACAGTAATAGCTGTTGAATGTATCGACGAAATTGCTGAACTTGCAGGTGTTGGCGAGCAAGTGTCTGCGGTAACAGCACAAGCCATGTTAGGTAAATTAGACTTTGTACAGAGCTTACGTACCCGCGTAGCTTGCCTAGCTGGTGCTGATGAATCGATTTTACACCAAGTACGAGAAGCCCTGCCGCTTATGCCCGGCGTGGCGAATTTGGTTCAATTACTCAAATCTTACGACTGGAAAGTAGCGATTGCCTCTGGTGGTTTTAGTTACTTTGCTGACTATTTACAAGACAGGCTCAATCTAGATGCCGCGGTCGCCAATGATTTAGAGATACAAAATAAAAAGTTAACTGGCAAAGTACAAGGCGGCATTGTAGATGCCAATGTCAAAGCGCAAACCCTTACAAAACTCGCCAATCAATGGTCTATTCCCCCTCACCAAACCATAGCAATGGGCGACGGAGCGAATGACTTGGTCATGATGAATGCCGCGGCTTTAGGCGTAGCATTACATGCAAAACCCATAGTCCGCCAACAAGCCGACATTGCCATACGTAATGGTGGCTTAGATACCTTGATGTGGGTGTTAGAGGCGGGGAAGGTTTAATCATAACCTTGTTTCAGATAGTTTTTTGTCAGAAAAGGTAGTAATTGTTAACGCTAAGAGTCATTTTTTTTCAAAATAAAGACTATACATATTATAAATTAATGGGTGAGCTAATAGAAAATATTGACTTATATATTGTTGATTAAAAAGGAAAGTTGAACGGTTTATTACCTTTGAGCTGATTCAATTAATAATAGGATATTAAAATGATAATTAGGTTTTTAAATACACAAAAAAATATTATTAAATTAAAAAAGTTAACTAAAATTTATTTTTTACTACTCAGTTTGTCCCTTAGCGGATGTGGGGGGAACAGCTCAGAAAATATACCCCCAACAGTTGATATTTTGAACGTAGAATTTTTGCACACTGTTACTGATACAGTGGATCCTGCAAATAGAATTGTCGTGGTAGAAGCTGACGTAGATGACATTGACGGCAGTGTAAGTGATGTTAACTGGTCAATTTTGAGTAGCCACCAGATTGATTTGATAGATTCTGATACAAAAGTTGTTCGATTTAATGCACCTCTAATAAACTCCTCAGAAATAGACCTATTTGTATTAGAAATTGAAGTTACAGATAATCAAGGAAGTAAAACTACAAACAGTGTTGATATTGATTTAAACGATGACCTAATTATATTCGTTCCTCTTATTTCGGCAAAAAGGGGAGAGGAAGTCGAAGTGAATTCGTTAATATTTGGTAGAAAAAATAAAATTTCAGGACTTAATTGGACAGTATCTAATGGTGTTGAAGTAACATTATTAGATGCAAATACCGAAACTGTCACTTTCCTAGCACCCAGTTCATCTACTATATCTGAAGTCCATTTAGATTTAGAAGTCAGTTATATGGATGGAAGCGACAATCAAATTTTTAAAGCATTTGTCATTTTGCTTGATTAACGCTAAACATAATAAAAAAAACGCATGGAGAACCGAAGCTGGTTTTTTATTATATGGTGATTTTTAAAAACCATTGAACATCGCACGTTTCTGAGTCCATTCGTTAACTTGACAGGTCCGAATGCGGACATTGAAGCCATGATTGCGGATGAACAGCGTAGCGTTAGCAGGCTCTAATACGCCGCTAAATTTGGGGGAACGCCTATACCAAATTCACAGGGTATGGGCGTGACAACCGACCAAGCTTCTCTGCTATGTGTGATTTTATTTCTCGCTTCATGTCATCAGGGCATTGCGATGCATTGATGATGTATTCATATGCACCCTCTACTGCGCTACAAAGCTGCTTGATTAGTTTTTTCGTTGCGGAATTAGAAAGACCTATTTGCTGACCAAATTTAATAAAGTCATAGCCGGTATAATAACCGTACTCTTCGTATGCTTCAGAAAACACCGCTTCCAATTCACTATTAAGTAAACTTAACGACAAGTCATCACCATAGTACTTAGGGTAGGGTGCGACTGATAACACATCGTAAACAGGCGTAAAATTTGTCATGAAATGCGACTGTGAATTTGGCTTTCTAAATAAAGAGAGATTCTTTAGGTGTAAATCATTGTTGCCCACGATATAGGCGAATAGCACTTGCCTAAAGCCATTTAATGTCACTCCTCGATTTTGACCGCTAACGGTGAACAGCGTATTGAGCGTATCTTCATAAGACAATGCATCACTGCCTTTATTGACTGGGGCGACCAAACATAGACTGGCCGCATCTTCGATGAAAAGACGCTTTGCGTCTTTTAGTATGTCAAAGCGTTTGGTTATATAGGCTAACTCACCACTTTCAAAGGGTACAAGCGCATTTTGCGCAACATCAAAGCCAACAGCCTTGGCAAGTTGCATAATACAATGTTCGTTTTCGGGTAGATGAGGAAAATCATCTGGTGCGGGTTTAACAATGAATTTTCCGTTTTTCTTAACTGGCACCAGCACCCCATCAACCAGCGACATTAATAATTTTTTTTGAGCACCGGACACAGAATTTCCCTCTGTGTATTCAGGCGCTAAATCATTAAACGTTTGTGCGTCACCTTGCACGCGAAGGCCATTCTTAGGAAGCTGGCTCATACCAAACATGGTTTTGAGGAAGTAGCTGCTATAAGGCGACTCATTTCCTTTTGGGCTTAAAGAGATCGTACCTAGCCGTTGACTCATTGTTGCATACCCTTGTTGCCAGGCTGGACTGATATTGCGCCAATCAGATCGCCGCCATTGGCCAGTAGCAATCCAAAATCATCGCGTTTATCTAATCTTGCTTTACTTGCTTGAAAAACTCTTACCCAACCTTCAGAGACTAAGTTGGTGAAAAATGGGTGCAGCACATCATACAGATAAGGCTCGCTTGTTAAGGGGAAGTGGTAGCCGATAGGCGTGCCACCTTGAATGATATAATCAGCGTCATACTCAAACGTATACTTTTGTGCGCCGGTTGTTTCTTTGTATTCCGTTAATAGGCCTGCCAGCTTGCCATTGGCAAAGACACGCCCTTGTCGGCTTATATTACTCATCAGCAGATTTACGTGAAATAGTCAGTGTCATACCCATGGCATCCAGTAGAGCAAGGACAGTAGATACCTTTGAGTTAGTTGGGTCACTGGTCATGGTTGATATCGTATTGGAAGACACACCACTAAGTAAGGCGAGCGTTTCATTGCTCGATTTATTAGTTTGTTTGTATTCTTTGGTAATTTTACCGAGCTGGTGGATATCACCCATCGTTTCACGCTGATCCATTGCAGCAATGAGCTTGCGCTGAAGCTCAGACAAGGCGCTAAATGTTTGAGCCTCATAGCTTGCTAGCAATCTTTCAACACTGTTATCTGTAGACATATTTCACTCTGCGTTTGGGTAAATCTGTATGAAAGATAACAATAACTGAATGCAGCGTGAAATACAACATATAATGACAAGTGTGTTTGTTAATTGTTGTACTTTGAGTCACAAAAGCAATGCAGGATTGGTTTTTGGGCGCTTCAAAGAATACTAGAATACTAGCAGGACAGGCAAGATAACGAATTGAGTTGATTTGTATTATCATGAAGCTAATTGGTGAATGGTTAATAAATATCTCCCAATAAATCTATAGAATTACCCCAGTTAAAAGCACTTGCAGCTGCAAAAAGGAAGACTGTGTCTAACGAATATTACAATAATCAAGTTAGAGAAATATCTCAGCAATATTTATCGGTCTCATTTGATGATGTGCACAGTGCTTGGTCGCACCATTTACCTCCTATCTTTGAAAAAAACAATGCCAATATCTTAGATGTCGGAGCGGGTGTAGGCCGTGATGTAAAGCATATTGCTGAAGTGGCGGCTCAGACTCAAAAAGGGGGTGATACTTGCCAAATATATGCAGTTGAGCCTGCAGAAGAATTGATGAGAGTTGGGCAGTTAACAACCCAAGGACAGAATGTTCATTGGTTGCAAGATTCACTTCCTGCACTGGATAAAATCACGCGACTTGAAATCAGTTTTGATTTAATACTGCTTAGTGCTGTTTGGATGCATGTCCCTGCATCACAACGAACACGTGCCATACGAAAGCTCGCTAACTTACTCAAACCCGGCGGCAAGATTGTTATCTCACTTAAATTTGGGATGACAGAAAAAGAGCAGCAAGAACGCACAATGTTTGATGTAAGCGTTGAAGAAGTTGAACGTTTAGCCCAAAACCTTGGACTTTTTTCAAAGTTAGAAGCAGCAAACACTAGCGATAAATTAGGCCGTTCAGGGGTACATTGGCAAACGCTTGTATTGCAGCTGCCAGACGATGGCACAGGCGCATTTCCATTTATACGCCATGTCGCAATAAATGATGGCAAAGCAGCCACTCACAAATTGGCTTTGTTGCGGGTTTTATTACGCATAGCCGATGGTCATGCTGGCGCCGTTTTGCGGCGGGAAAGCAGCCCTTCCGGTGATAGAGTGATTTTACCTCTTGGCCTTGTGGCATTGTATTGGGTGCATCAATATAAAAATTTAATAGATCACGCGAGTTTATTTCAAACACCGAATAAAAATCCCAATATGGGGTTTATGACTAAAGACGGATGGCACAATTTACGACACAGAGCAGCGGCTGATTTTCGGGTGGGCAACCTATTTGTAGGTGACGATGCCACAGCTCTTTATAAAACCCTGTCGGCAAGCGCCAGCAACATTAAAAACATGCCATGTAAATACATCACTTTGCCAAATACTGATGCGCATGTATTTGAAGTCGCATCTAAAACAGTCAAAGCCAAACAGAGCATTTTTTTAGACTTGCCTACATTGCAGCAATGGGGCGAGTTTTCATTACCCGAATCTATTTGGTTAGCACTGAGTCGTTATGCCTGTTGGATTGAGCCTGTATTGGTAAGTGAATGGGTAAAAACCATGGCAAGTTATCAAGGTAACATTGCGTACGCTGCACCTGAAAAACAAAGCTATTTATACCAATCATTAAATTGGCTTGAGCCTAAACTTACCACCAAAGAAGTACGTGAACGATTTGAAACTCTGTCTGCAAACCAATCAATGGAATGTATTTGGTCAGCAAAAAAACTGACTAGTAAATATGATATCGATCACAATATGCCATTTTCCCGCTGGCCAAATAACGATTTATGGAATTTGTTACCCAGTGACACAAAAGTGAATAACCATAAAAGAGACCGACTACCATCAGAACAAA
Organism: uncultured Paraglaciecola sp.; assembly: GCF_913020055.1. Lineage (GTDB taxonomy): Bacteria > Pseudomonadota > Gammaproteobacteria > Enterobacterales > Alteromonadaceae > Paraglaciecola. The sequence goes on from NZ_CAJWCF010000151.1 coordinate 5,885, forward strand.
AACTAATACACGCCAAAGAACGTATGCATGACTGGTGGCAAATGGCGTGGATATCAACAGATAACCACAGTCAAAAAAAACGTTTTTTTGCCGAAGCTAATATTGCGCTGCCGGGATTATCTTCTGGTAACACATCACTAAATGACTTGTTTGAAGCCATCTTACTGCAAAGATCCCGTTTAAAAGAAATGCAGCAATTAAATGAGTGGTAGCACTAAAGTAGAGCAATGCTCCAAAGGAATCTGATTTGATAGGTATGATTATTAGTGCACCTTTGTGGCACACTTAAAGTTTTCAAACATAATAAAAAACCCGCATGGTAAACCAATGCGGGTTTTTTATTATATGGTGGTCGCTACTGGGCTTGAACTCGCCTTGTAAGTGTCCGAATATAGTAATAATTGTAAATTACATTAAATCACTTAAATTGTTTGTATTGATTTAAAGTTATATTTTTCAATGACTTATAAAGATGTGGTGTGACGAGTTGACGATATTGCGAATGTAGTAACAATCTACCAGTGTCACATGTCAATATTATAGTCTATATCTAAGGGTGAGGATACTGCGTTTAGTGCAGTATAGTTCTAACTTAGGATATAGATTGTGTCTTCCAAGCGACAATATAGTTTTAATACTGACCATGAAGCTTTACCTAAGCTAACGAAAAAGCTATCTACTGAAGAAAGGTTTTTATTCTTCGATATACTTGACGCAATTCAGGTTCTTCATGATCTACACATAGATGGTCGCCTCCCATTTGCCAAGCAATTATTTTATGATGTTTAACAGGATAAGATTGCAGCCATAGAT
>NZ_CAJWCF010000152.1 GCF_913020055.1 uncultured Paraglaciecola sp.
GATGGGTCTTCATCGGTATAGGTTAATGACGTCCACACGTCGTCATAAGTTAAGTTTTTATGATCAGTGGAAATAATGTTATTTACCGCAGCTTTTATAATCTCTGCAGTTGCACTTAAATCTACCGCGGCATAATAAACGGCGGCATCAAAAAGACTGATATCTTTAATAATTGGAACATCTGGACAATTCGTACAAACACTGCCACTGATAACCCCTAAGCTTGGAGCATCATCGTCTCCGCCATCATCAACACCACAGGTATTTTCTGTTCCGGGTGTAGGTGAGTATTGCGCATAAGAGCTGGTGTTAAGTAAACCACCGCTGCCATTGGCACAACGTTGGTTAGACTCAGTGTCACTAGCGCCGTTTCCTTTTTCATTTACTTGTGGCTGACCACTATTTAATAACGGTAAAAGCCCAGCATCATCACCATCACTAGTGTCATACACTATCGCATCAACAAGATTGCCAGCAATGAGACTATTAAGGAGACCTTCAACTTTGATTGGTGTGTCGTTAGGGAAATCTTCAGCGTTTCCTACAATCAACGCGACCGCATCAGCACCATTCTGCAGAGCCCCTGTTCTGCCTGGCGAAAAAGTCATATCTACATTTGCAACGGCTGGATTACCCAACACGAAATATCCATCAGCGTTAGTAGAGTTTCCATCTAAATCAAAGGATAAATACGATTTGTCATCCGAGCCATTAAAAAATACTACGGCTAGACCATCTAGAGGTGTGCTGCCCACTCCCCCATCATATAATTCAATAAATTCTGCAGCATCATCCCCTGGCGTATCTGCATCGACTTCATTAATAACCACACTCGGCACTTGAGCGAATACTGATGGCGCACTTAAAAGTAACGCCAGCAGTGCTGGATATTTCAATTTCATGTTTTCTCCTGGATTTGTTTGGGTCGGTGTTCCGACTTTTAATAATTATTTTTTTAATGCGAGCGATGTTCTAATACTTCTGTGACATCCATATGACAGGGAGTGAATTACATACTACTCAACAGGTAAACTTGACCTATTGGTCAGATGTTAAGCAATTGTCATACCGAAAATAAATCTCAATAAAAAACAATTAATTAGAAAATTGCAAAAAAAACAATTTACCCAAAGTGTCAAAAAACCTGACAATTATCCTTACAATTATCAGCTGGTTAACCACTTAATGACTAAAGGCTGGTTTTATACAACAACATATACCCCCCAGAAAAGGAGTAGTAACTAATAGTTTTACAATCAGCTTGATTTTTAAACAGAAACACACTAACCTCATTATGACATCATTATGATATCATTAAGGAGTTATTAAATGATTACTGAGAAAAAAGGCTTTTCGATTAATGGGTATTTAGCTTTTTTTGTGGTTTTACCTTTACTACAAATAAGTTTTGGCATCATGCTGGCGAACAAAATATTGCTACCTGTGAGTATTGTTTGCTCCATCATTGTACTTATCTGTTGGGCAGGCTTTTTTATGGTGCAACCTAACCAAGCTAAAGTGATGACCTTATTTGGTAGTTATGTAGGTACCGAAAAACGTAATGGTCTACGCTGGACTGTGCCATTTTTTATACGCAAAACCGTGTCTTTACGTATTCGTAACTTTGAATCGGCCAAAATAAAAGTGAACGATAACTTAGGGAATCCAATTGAAATCGCTACAATCGTTGTTTGGTCTGTGACCGACTCGGCTGAAGCCATGTTTGAAGTAGACGACTATGAAAGTTACGTCACCATTCAAACTGAATCTGCACTGCGTAATATGGCCAGCAGTTATTGCTACGATCCGCAGGATGATAATAGTGCCGATGTTGCGCTACGTAGTCATCCTCAGGTTATTTCCGAAATTTTGAAGCAGGAAATTCAGGAGCGATTAGGCAAAGCAGGGTTAACCGTACATGAGTCTAAAATCAGTCATTTGGCTTATTCACCAGAAATTGCCAGCGCTATGTTACAACGCCAGCAAGCTACCGCTATTATTGCTGCCCGAAGCAAAATTGTTGAAGGTGCAGTAGGCATGGTTGAGATGGCTTTGGATAGATTAAAAGCACAAAACGTCGTGGAGCTTGATGAAGAGCGCAAAGCGATGATGGTGAGTAATTTGTTAGTGGTATTATGTGGTGATAAAAACGCTCAACCCATAATCAATAGTGGCAGTTTATATTAGGATTAAGCACTGGAAATACGATGTCTAAAAAAGCTTTTCCTCTTAGAATAAGTGCTGACGTTTTGGCCGCTATGCAACGCTGGGCAGATGATGATCTGCGCAGCGTTAACGCCCAAATCGAATATGTACTCAGAGACACTCTGGTTAAACATGGCCGAGTGAAATTGGTTCAAAAGGTGACCACCGAGGTGGTTGATACTGACGAGCCCAAAAATAATTAAGCTGACTTTATTTAAAGTCAGCTTAATGTATTCGAAGTGCGGATCTAGTTAGACTTTTTAAACAGGCGAGTTACGAATATCAAAGGTATAAGTAACAAACCCCATAAACTTAAACTTCCACCATGTTCTCGTACCACAATGACTTGAACTGATTCGTATTCATTACTCTCAAGTGATAATAAATATAAATCCGCGTCATCATTACCATCAAAAACAGCCACTAGTTCATCGTTGTAAGCGTCATATAATTCAATTAACACCTCATATTCAGCAGGAGAAAAACCGTTTAGCAGCTCACTTTCCACTACAAAACTATCAGTATTGTTGTCAGAAAAAATATTGAAATTAGAGGTAGTATGATATTCCTTAAACACTTCATCTTTGCCCAAATATAATCTGGCATACACTTGTGCTGAGCTATATTCAGTATCCGCGTCAAACTCGACACTAAAGTGATTAAAATATCCATCTCTATCTTCATCACTATGAAATTCGACCCATGCATCAAATATCCAAAATTCTTGGTTAAGAGACATCGAATCAGGCCTAACCGTCAGCGTTTTGGCTTGTGTCTGTTTTTTATTAGACACACTTACTGCTGTTTTTGATTGGGCGCTGGGTGTCAAAGACGGCACATTGGTTTGTGTACCGTCAGACGATTTGTAGATCAGCTCACTTGTTTTCTCAAATTGTTTTTCAGTAGACTGAACACTCCAGCTTTCACTTTCTGCGCCCCACACAACACTTGATATAAGTAGACTGCTTAACATTAACAAACTTGAATTTTTCATTTCACTTTCCTTTTCAAACCTGCTGTTAGTGTGGAATGAAAAGCATGAACAAAAACTGAAGACTAACTTAATCAATTATTCGGGACTGGGCAGCCAACATTTTTTGTAGAGTTGTATCATCATTATCTAAGGTTTGCTCCAGTGCCAAGCAACGAGCTAGTATTGGTGGCAAAATTGAAAGAACAATGTGTTTTTATTAAAGGCACTGACACTTAAAAGGTTTGGTTTGTATGCGAATGGTTAGACTGCTTATTTTATTATCGCTATGGGTTTTACTGAATGTTTCTTGCTCAAGCGAGCATGCTGCCGATACTATTTTTATTGGTGGCACTGTACTGACAGTTGATGAGAACAATTCAGTCGTTGAAGCCATCGCCATTAAAGACGGTATGATTATTCAGGTCGGAACCACTACCGAAATCAGTGCTATGGCCAACTCATCAACCAAGATAATTGAACTCAAAGGTCAAACTCTAGTGCCCGGTTTTATCGCAGCACATGAACATCCCACTCTTACCGCTGTATTTGCAGAAACCATTGACCTGAGCGCTTTTACATTTAATTCGCCGGATGACATGTGGCAACATTTAAAGCAGCAAATAGCGCTTGCTGACAAAGGTGATTGGATTTATGGAATGGGGCTGGATCCAGTACTCATGCCAGATCTTGTTTTACCCAGCAAAGCATTCTTAGACAAAATAGCGCCAAATAATCCATTGGTGATTGTCTCTCAAACCATGCATTCATTTTGGGCAAATTCCACAGCATTTGCAGAAGTCTCTATTGATAATCAAACTGCCGATCCCGGAAATGGCAGTTATTACGGGCGCGATCAACAGGGTAATTTAAACGGATTTATCTCTGAGTCGGAAGCGGCCTCTCCTTTTTTGGATAACTGAAGTCGCCCCTTGGGGTGGTCAGCCGTTATGAACAAACCTTGCAGAACTTAGTTGAGTCTGGGTTTACATCTGTTGCTTCTGTTGGATTTAATCTGCCTCCGATTATGGCTCGTTATGCAGCTTCCGACTTTTTTGCACCTAGAATTCGACAGTTTATTTATCTTACCGACATCGAACTCGAACACTTACCAGAGTCACCAATTCAAGATAATGAATTCTACAAAATTCTTGGATTAAAACTTTGGCATGATGGTTCGCCTTATACTGGCACTATGGCGCTCGAAGAGCCTTATTTATTTAATTCACTGACCCAAATGATGGGGATCAGCTAAGGGCATAAAGGCGAACCTCGACTTAACCAGCAGGAATTTGAACAGCAGATTACAAAATTTAATCATGCCGGTTGGCAGTTAGCTGTGCACAGCCAAGGTGACTATTCAAACACCAGCGCAGCGCAAACATTTAGTCGATTAGTAGACAACAATAAGCAACGCCACCGATTTGAGCATTGCTTATTAATCAAGCAAGAAACATTAGAGGCATTTCAAAACCAGGGGTTAACTCCCAGCTTTCATATTAATCATATTTTGTATTACGGTGATGCGCTGGCGGATAACATTATTGGTGAACGTAGAGCCCAACTGATTTTGCCGGTAAAAACAGCCTTTGATTTAGCACTGCACCCAACTCTACACGCCGATTCACCGATGTTCCCAGCAGATCCTATTAGCCTAATGAAAACCGCTGTAACGCGCCAAACTAAGTCGGGCAAAACTCTAGGTATCAATCAAGCTATCTCGCCACAACAAGCGCTGCGCACCATGACTATTAACGGCGCTTGGCAGCTACATATGGACGATAAAATAGGCAGTATTGAAGTGGGCAAAGCAGCTGATTTAGTCATTCTTAACCACAATTTATATGAATTAGAGCCTAATCTTTGGGATGAGATTAAGGTAAGTGAGGTGTGGTTAGGCGGAACCAGAAAACACTAATATCAATAGTCATAACCAATTACTCTCGTAACTAGTTCAACCAGGGTAAAGGTCAACACTTGTTATTTAAATCCGCGTTTATCCTTTATCATTTCATAAGCGGACTGAATATCTTGGGTTTTATTCTTAGCCAGCTCTAGCGCTTGTTTAGGTAAACCTTTAGAGACTAACTTGTCGGGGTGATGTTCACTCATCAACTTGCGGTAGGCTTTCTTGATGCTTTTATCGTCGTCGGATGTTTTCACACCAAGAATTTTATAAGCATCATCCAAAGATTGTTGAGACGAATATGTTTGTCCATTCGCGTTTTGTTTACCACCACCTTGTCTGAAACGCATTTCTGCTTCAAATGCTGACATTAAGTAGAGTAAATCGTGCTGACTAAAACCTAAATATTGCGACACGGTTTCCAAAATGGCTTGTTCGGATTTATCTAGTTTGCCATCTACATAAGCCGCCTGAATTAAGATTTCTAAATACACCTGCAAAATATCACGGCGACCATGACAAGACTCTTTAAACTCTTGTACGGTTTGTTTCAAAGCAAAGTCGGCTGCTTTGCCATCCCTGAAGGCTTGTTGTGCCTCTTTGCGCATGTCGCCATCAAGATTCATCTGATCCATCAGGGCACTCGCCATTTGTATTTCGATATTACTTACTTTGCCATCAGCTTTGGCAACATGACCCATCACGGAAAATAGGCAATGGAAAAAAATAGCTTGGGTTTTAAACTCATCCTGACTAGCAAAAAAACGGTTAAAACCACCCGTTTGATTAAAATTTTTGCTATAGCCTTTATCGAACATATGCCCAACAAAAAAACCTAAAAGCGCGCCTGGAATACGTCCAAACATAAATCCAAAAATGGTACCTAAAATTTTGCCTATCATCTGTTTCCGCTAACTGTTTGTTTTATTTAATTCGGTTAATCGTTGTGGTGTACCCACATCTGTCCATTGCCCGGTAAAATGTTGCGCGCCAACAACTCCCTGACTGATTGCCGTTCGCAACATCGGAGCCAAAGGTTTAACCGCAGAATTCACATTTGCAAAAAAACCTTTGTTGTAAACGGCTATTCCACTGAAAGTGAGCTTGAGTCCTTGATTCGGATCCAAGCCTTGATGAGTGAAATAAAAGTCTCCTTCAGGATTATGACTTGGATTACCAACCATCACTAAATGTGCCTCAATCCCCTCATCTAAATGAGCGGGCAATGTATCAAAATCAAAATCAGTGAAAATATCGCCGTTAATCACAGTAAACATTTCATCCTCTTCTGAAGGACAAAGCAATGGCAAGGCTTTACTAATCCCGCCAGCTGTTTCCAATGCTTGAATTTCTACAGAATAGAGTATGTCCAAACCAAAACGTTCACCTGTACCAACTGCAGTTTCAATCTGTTGTCCTAACCACGCGTGGTTGATAACCACTCTTTCATACCCAGCACGTTTTAGCGCTTCAAGGTGGTACTCAATTAAGGGTTTAGCTTGCACTTTCAACATAGGTTTAGGCACAGAATCAGTTAAAGGTCGCATTCGCTCGCCTCTTCCTGC
>NZ_CAJWCF010000153.1 GCF_913020055.1 uncultured Paraglaciecola sp.
CCATCACGATTGGGCATCGTTACCCGAGGTAGTGTTTCTTCATTGAGTTCAAAATCTTCAGCAATTATAGCATCTTGGCTCAATATATAGGCACTCAGTGCATAAACTTCATCTGGTGTTAGTGAAAATGGGGCGTTAATCGGCATTGAACGACGAATGTAATCAAACAATGTTGTGGCATATGGCCAATAACTATTCACCGTTTTTTCTGGGTAATCACTTGTTAAAGAGCCAACTTCACCAACTAAGGGATCAGCACTGGCACCAATAGCTTCAGGGCCGTGACAAACTGCACATTTTAGGGCAAATATTTGTTGTCCTTGTGCTGCAAAACCTTTGCCTTTTGGTAGTGCTTTACCATCGGGTGCAATACTGAGATTCCATTGTGTTTGTTGACTTAGTGCTTCAGCAGGTTTACCAAGTGATTGGTGGTCGCTTTCAGCATGGCTATAACTTGCTAATAATAGAAGTAATGTGGTGGTAAAAACCTTAGAAACCGTAGACATGATTAATATCTCCTTCTTCCGTTATTTCCCAGCTGACAATTGCGTTGTAGTGGAAAAATCCATGTTTACCACGATTTTCAATCAGTGCTTCTCGCGAGGGTTGAACATAGCCTGTTTCATCAGTTGCTCGGCTTTGTAAAATGGCATATTCACCTTGCCAATGCCACGGTAAGCTAAAGCGAGTAAAGGCTTTATCAAGAATAGGGCCTTGCAGCTTAGCGTCAACCCAGCTATCACCGCCATCAGCAGAAATCTCAACACGGGTGATTTTGCCTCGGCCAGACCAAGCAAGCCCTGAGATCTGATAGATGCCAGGATTGTCTGGCAACATCATGCCTAATGATGGTGAAGTGATAAGAGATTTAGCTTCATTGATAAAGGTAAACTGGCGGGCAGAGCCATCTGGCATCAATTCGGTATATTGAGATGTTTCATCACGCGACATAATAGGTTCATCTGTTAGGCGTAATTGACGCAACCATTTAACATTCAAAATACCTTCCCATCCGGGTAGTACTAAACGCATTGGATAGCCATTTTCGGGTCTTAATCGTTCGCCATTTTGATAAAGAGCAAGTAAGGCATCATCCAGCAGTTTTTCTAGAGGAATACTAATATTTAATGCGGCGGCATCAGCCCCTTCTGCAATTACCCATTTAGCTGAAGTTTGAATGCCTGCTTCTTTGAGTAAGAGTTTAAGGGGAATACCTGTCCATTCTGCATTGGACACGAGTCCATGTGCGTAACCTGCTTGAGATTGAATTGGGTTACTACGCCAGCCACTATTACTATTGCCACCACATTCAATAAAGCAGATTCGAGAAACCATGGGGTAGCGCATTAAGCTCTCAATATCAAAACTAAGAGCTTGTTCAACCATTCCATCAATTAATAGAATATGTTGGGTAGGATCTATTTGTGGCACACCATTGTGATGACGTTCATAGTGCAAGCCATTGGGAGTAATGGTGCCTTGTAAATCATGCAAAGGGGTCCAAGAAACACCATTACCTGGTGCTGCAGGATTGGCTGAGATCCAGCGGATAACCTGCTGTTCATGTTTGGATGGTTGGCCATAATTGCCAAACTCGCCACCAGGTGCTCGCATCCATTCTGGTAAATTATCGGGGAATTCGAGTTTATCTGCATTAACTAAGAGTGGTAGGCTAACTGTGCCGGCTAATGCGCCCCCCAAAGCAGCTTTTTGTAAAAACTGACGACGACTTTGTACTGGGGGCTTGTTCACGATAATAATCCTTATTCTGTTTGCTCTGTTTCTTTAGATGTTGCAGAAATACTTTCATCGGGAATGAACCAGCGATCGAGTTGCTCAATAGCTTCTTCTTTACCCGATTTTTTTAATGAAGAGAATAATTGGACACCTGATTTTAGATTTTGTTCTTTTAGCTTAGCCTTCACTTGGTGCAATGTAGCCATTGCAGCACCATGTTTAAGTTTGTCAGATTTGGTTAGCAATATATGAACCTCTAATTCCGCATTATTGGCCCATTTGATCATTTGTAAATCAAATTCTTTAAGTGGGTGACGAATATCCATCATTAACATCAGTCCGCGTAAGGATTGCCGCGTTTCTAGATATTTTCCTAAGGTTTGCTGCCAACGGATCTTCATTTGTTCAGGTACTTTGGCGTAACCGTAACCTGGTAAATCAACTAAAGCACGATCATCATCCATCGCAAAAAAGTTAATCATTTGAGTCCGACCGGGTGTTTTACTAATTCGCGCAAGTGATTTTTGATCGGCAATGGTATTGATTGCACTTGATTTACCAGCATTGGAGCGCCCTGCAAATGCGACCTCAATGCCTCTATCTATAGGCAGTTCTGATAGTTGGGTTGCACTAATGGTGTAGTGGGCTTGGCGATAAATTTGTGACATTAGTAGTGACTCAGGGTGCAAAAAAACAGTAATAAGAGTAGCATATTCGAAGTTTTGTTTAATTGAATGTTCAATTTGGGAATTGATAATGAAAAAATTGTTAATAACAACATTAGCGCTTTTAACTGTGGGTGCTATGACGCCAAGTATGGCTGCGGGCGATGCATCGGCGGGGAAAGGTAAGGCAGCGGTTTGTGCGGCATGCCATGGAATGGATGGTAATAGCCCTTCGGATATGTTTCCGAAATTAGCAGGTCAAGGCGAAGCTTATTTAGTAAAACAACTAAAAGAATTTAAAAGCGGTGTTCGCAGTAATGCGGTCATGGCACCCATGGTTGCGGCTTTGTCTGAGCAAGATATGGCAGATTTAGCAGCTTACTATGCGGGACAAAACACGGCGCCAGCAGCAACATCGGAAGATTTAGTTGCGGCAGGACAAGCTGTTTATCGAGCAGGCAATAAAGAGTCTGGTGTACCTGCATGTATGGCATGTCATGGTCCAACGGGTGCCGGTGTTCCTTCTGCTAAATGGCCAGCATTATCAGGTCAACACGCTATTTATATTGAAGCGCAATTAAACTTGTTTGCTACAGGATCACGTAGCAATGATTCAAACAGTATGATGCGTGATATTGCTGCAAAAATGACAGCAGATGAAATTAAAGCAGTATCAAGTTATGTTGCTGGCTTACACTAAAAAATAACTCTACTTGAAAGCCGTATAGGTGTAACAACCATGCGGCTTTTTTTATATTTGGTGTTTTTTAATGCCGATTTTAAATGGTTTACCTTCTATGTCTGATGATAGTCGTCCTCAACTTCCTCGCCATACTTTAGGCCAGAGAATATTCCATTTTCTTGGCTCAATGGATCTGGCCATAACATTGTTACTTGCACTGGCAATTGCATCGGTCATTGGTACGGTACTCCAACAAAATCAACCTTATACTGATTATTTAATTAAATTCGGACCGTTCTGGTTTGATGTTTTTGAATCCGCAGGGCTTTATGATGTCTATAGCGCCTTATGGTTTTTAGCGATATTGACCTTATTGGTCATTTCGACATCAACCTGTGTGATCCGTCATACACCAAGCATGATAAAAGACATGTGGAATCTACGAACACATGTGCAAGAAAAGTCACTCCGGGCAATGAGTCATAGTCATGAGTGGGATGTCAGCTCTTCCGTTGATGATAGCGTTAACAAATTAGCGACTGAATTAAGTCAACAAGGTTTCCGAGTTAAACAAACAGCAAAAGAAGAAGGGATCTTAATATCTTCTATGCGTGGCGGAATGAATCGCTTAGGCTATATCTTCACCCATGTGGCGATTATTGTTATATGTCTAGGTGGTTTGTTAGATAGTAATTTACCTTTAAAATTTGCTGAATGGCAGGGGCGAATTAAGATTGAGACTCGCGACCTAGCTACCAAGGATATACCTGCTATAAGTCGATTGCCTGTGGGGTCTAATGCCTTTAGAGGCAGTATTCATATTCCAGAAGGGCGCTCAGCCGAAGTTGCCTTTTTGGCCATGCGAGACGGTTATCTGGTGCAAGAGTTACCTTTTAAACTTGAAGTCCGTGATTTTCGTATTGAACATTATGCCACTGGGCAACCAAAGTCATTTGAAACAGACTTAGTATTATTTGATGATGAGTTAGAACAGCCTTTGGAGGTGACTATTTCCGTAAATCATCCTTTATTCTATAAAGGTTATGCTATTTATCAGGCGAGCTTTAGTGATGGTGGAACAGGCTTATCATTAGAAGCATGGCCATTAGATAGTGGTGCAGGAAATAAGCCTTTTAGTTTTGAGACGAAGGTGTTTGAAAATAGACAAATGCATTGGGGAGAAGAGAGTGCTCGTTTAGAGGTATTATCTTTCCGACCATTTAATATTAACCCCGACCCAAAGGAAGGTGATCCCGACAATCTTCGCAATTTTGGCCCTAGTTTTGGTTTTAAACTACGTTCAAAAACAGGTGAAGCTCGTGAATACCTAAACTATATGCTGCCAGTGCCACGTAATGGTCGTGACTTCTATTTAAGTGGTGTTCGCTCTAGTCAGGCAGAAGAGTTTGGCTATTTATACCTTCCTCTTGATTCAGAAGGGGGATTAACGGCTTTTAATCAATTCCTTAAACGTTTATATGATCTTGAGATTGTCGAATCAGTTGCTCATCAAATGATGTTAGAAACTCTGGCGTCTGTTGAACATAAAGATGATGATCTAGAGCAAAGCTTAGAAAACTCATTGATAAGCCTTGTTGCTATGTTTATGAGTGGTGGCTTTGCTGAAGTGGCTACGTTTATTGATACAACGTTGCCTGAGGCCGAGCGTGAAACTTTAGGCCCCGCTTATTTAAGTATGTTACGTGAGATGTTGGCAAGACTTTATTTTAGTGGATTTGAGCAGCCTGAATCAGATGCTGATACAGAGCAACAACTGACCTTCTTGCAAGATGCTGTTGATGCAATTGGTAGTTTCTCTCGCTATGGTTCACCGGTATATTTTTCATTAACTGATTTTGATCATGTCGAAGCCAGTGGCTTGCAAGTGACTCATGCACCGGGTAAATCTACAGTGTATTTAGGCTGTGCATTGTTAATTATTGGCGTGTTTTTGTTATTTTATTTACCACAGCGTCGCTTTTGGGCAATAGTAAAGAAAAAAGCTAATGGCTCAAATATAGTATTAGCCGGAATGAGTAATCGCAACCCTCGTGAATTTGATTTATTCTTTGAACAGATTAGTAAGCAATTAAAGCAAGTATCAGGGAACTCTTAGTCAACAATAAGGTTCTTAGTCTTGTATAAAATAGAGAGTAATTAATGAGTAATCGAATAAATGCACTTAATATTGAGAGTGATACGGCCTTAGCACAATGGTCATGGCGTGGCTTGATGGCTATTGCAGCAGTTGTTTTATTGCAATTATATTCAAGTGTATTTGATAGTTATGAAATTGGTATCGTCGTATTAACCGCCGTCAGTCTGGCCTTATTAGGTCAAAACTGGTCTGGTTTTCGTCGTCATGTCATTGCCGTCACAGTACTAAGTTTTATAGCGCTATGGCTCTATGGACAAGATCTTAGTCTAGGCGAAACAGACTTCTTTTTGAGTTATATCTTAGCTAGCCAATCTGCATTCATGTGGATGAGTGCTTTATTTGTGATGGCCACTGTTGCTTATTTTTCTGGATTGTTAATGCGTTCGAGTTTTACTGAGAAAGTGGCGTCAGGGTTAACATGGTCTGCAGCTACAATGGGCATGATCGGTTTAATGGTTCGCTGGCGTGAATCTTACCTAATCAGCCATGATGTGGGTCATATTCCCGTTAGTAATTTATATGAAGTATTCATTCTCTTTGCCATCATTACTGCATTACTTTATTTGTTCTATGAACGCCGCTATCAAACTCGCAGCCTCGGTGGCTTTGTATTACTGGTCATTACTGCCGCGGTTGCTTTCCAACTTTGGTATACATTTGAAAAGCAAGCTCATGAGATTCAGCCTTTAGTTCCTGCTCTACAAAGTTATTGGATGAAGATTCATGTGCCCGCCAACTTTGTGGGTTATGGTGCTTTTGCTATGGCAGCGATGATAGGTGTCGCTTATTTATTGAAATCGTGGTGCCAGACTGCCCGTCCACAGGGTTTATTGGCAAATGTACTACCTGAGCTAAGCATGATGGATGATTTGATGTATAAATCTATTGCATTAGGTTTTGCATTTTTCACTGTGGCTACCGTTTTGGGTGCCTTATGGGCTGCTGAAGCATGGGGTGGTTATTGGTCGTGGGATCCTAAGGAAACATGGGCTTTAATTGTTTGGTTAAATTACGCCGCATGGTTACATATGAGAATGACAAAAGGTTGGCATGGTAGACCAATGGCATGGTGGGCAGTAATAGGCCTATTTGTGACTTTATTTGCCTTCTTAGGCGTCAATATGTTTTTGTCAGGCCTACATTCTTACGGCACGCTATAAATACGTAGATCTTCTAAATAGTTAATTGAACAAAGGATATATCAATATGAATAAAATGATTAAAGCAGCACTATTATTAAGTGCATCATTATTACCCCTGTCATCAATGGCAATGCCGGAAGCATTTAT
>NZ_CAJWCF010000154.1 GCF_913020055.1 uncultured Paraglaciecola sp.
CATATCAATTCGGGTTTTTATCGGCATCACCCACGCATTAGTCAAGCCAGGAATTTGTATCAATTTATCCAGCTCTGCGCGCAGCTTTTTGGTTGTCATACCATCACGCCATTGGTCTTTAGGTTTCAGCTTAATAAAGGTTTCAATCATCGTTAAAGGCGCAGGGTCGGTTGCAGTTTCAGCTCGGCCAATTTTACCAAAGACATGTTTAACTTCTGGCACAGTAGTAATTATCTTATCCGTTTGTTGTAACAGCTCTCTTGCCTTACCTATTGATAAACCAGCGTACGTAGTGGGCATATACATTAAGTCCCCCTCATCTAAAGGTGGAATAAATTCACTTCCAAGCTTATTAACTGGGTAAAAGCCCAACACTGCTATCAACAAAGTTACCAGCAATGTACTTTTGGGATGGCGCAGAACGAGTCGTAAAACCGGTAAGTATATAGCCACCAATAATCTGTTGAGTGGGTTCTTCTTCTCGCTGGTTATTTTACCGCGAATAAAATAGCCCATCAGCACTGGCACTAAAGTAATAGCCAAGCCGGCTGACGCCGCCATGGCGTAAGTTTTGGTATAGGCGAGAGGTGCAAACATTCTGCCCTCTTGCGCCTCAAGAATAAAAACCGGTAGAAAGCTGACGGTGATGATCAATAAACAAAAAAACAAGGCTGGCCCTACTTCTGATGCTGACTTTGCCACTATCTGCCAACGATTTTCATTGGTCAGCGGCGTCTTCTCCATGTGTTTATGCATGTTTTCAATCATCACAATGGCTCCATCTGTCATGGCGCCAATCGCAATAGCAATGCCTCCTAAAGACATGATATTGGCATTTATTCCCTGCCAATACATGATGATAAACGACACCAAAATCCCTATTGGCAAAGTAATAATTGCCACAATAGATGAGCGCAGATGAAATAAAAACACGGCACAAACTAAGGCAACGATCAGTAACTCTTCGCCTAATTTCGACCATAGATTGTCCACCGCTCGGGAAATCAGATCAGAACGGTCGTACACAGTGACCACTTCAACCCCTTCAGGTAAACCATCTTTTAACGTGGCTAATTTCTGCTTCACGCCAGCAATAGTCTTTTGCGCATTTTCACCAAAACGCATTACCACTACGCCACCAGCGACCTCACCCTGCCCATTAAGCTCGGCTATTCCTCGGCGCATTTGTGGACCAAGGCGAATATCCGCAACGTCTCTTAATAATAAGGGGGTACCTTTGCTATTTAGGCCCAAAGGAATAAGCGCCAAATCTTCGATAGATTGAATATAACCGGTAGCGCTAACCATATATTCAGCTTCAGCCATTTCAATCACCGAAGCCCCTACTTCCTGATTCCCCTGTTTAACCGCCAATTGAATCAGACTTAGGGGAATGTCGTAGGCTCTTAACTTATCGGGGTCGACTATAATTTGATATTGCTTGACCATGCCACCAATCGAAGCGACTTCAGATACCCCAGACACAGTTTGTAATTCAAACTTAAGAAACCAATCTTGAATAGCACGTAACTGACTAAGATCATGTTTACCGGTTTTATCCACTAATGCATATAAATAGACCCAGCCCACACCTGTTGCATCAGGACCGAGTTGAGATTTAGCGGCGGCTGGTAGGCGCGGAGCCACCTGAGATAAATATTCCAGCACTCGGCTACGGGCCCAATATAAATCAGTTTTGTCATCAAATATGATGTACACAAATGAATCACCAAAAAACGAAAAACCACGTACTGTTTTTGCCCCAGGTACCGACAACATGGCGGTAGTCAAAGGGTAAGTCACTTGATCTTCAATTACTTGTGGAGACTGCCCTGGATAACTGGTTTTAATGATAACTTGTACATCGGACAAATCGGGTAAAGCATCAACCGGCGTATTGCGTAAGGCAAACAGACCAATGCCAACAACAATAGAAGTAGCCAGCAAAACAAAAAACCGATTACCAATCGACCAATGAATAACCCGTTCAATCATGATTATGCTCCTGTTTGGACAGCGCATAATCGGTGATCAAAAAATCTCCATTTTGAATTTCAAAAGTGAAGTGTATTTTGTCGCCTTGTTGCAAGGTGTCTAAAAGCAAATTATCAGCAAACACAAAATCCATGGTTGCAGGATCTCGCCCCCACTTTTCGATTGCTCCTCGACTAATATTCGCCACTCGAGTTTGTGCACTTATCTGATTGATTAAGCCCTCCACTTCAGCTGAGTCTGCTTGCTTATCTTGAGGGGCATCTGCAGAGTGAGATGACATTCGCTTAAAATCAGAATCGATACTGCTCTCGGAGTCCAATAAAAACTGAGCTGAAGTCACAACGTGATCGCCAAGTTTCACCCCAGCTAAAATTTGCGCAAACTCACTGGTCACTTGCCCCAAATTAACCTCTACAGATTTGTACTGCCCATCAGCTACAACCAATACCACTCTATTTTGGGTACCAGTGCGAATAACCGCTTCTTTAGGTACTAATAAAGTTTGCTCTTCAGAGTCGGTATGAATAACGACTTGAGCAAACATGTTCGGCTTAAGGAGCATATCAAGGTTATTAAAGCGCAGTCTGACCGCAAGAGTCCGGGTCTTGGTATCGAGTGTGGGATAAACGTAATCAACCTGCCCTTGCCATGTTTTTCCGGGAACAAAACCAAGGGTCATAGTCACTAACTGACCCAATTTCACTTGGGCAGCTTGGCGTTCAAACACTTCAGCATTGACCCACACATCTTCTAATGCGCCAATCGACATTAAAGTGGTGCCGGGTTTCACATAAAACCCTTCTCTAATAGCGAGATTATCTATCACCCCAGATTGGGGGGCGTTAAATACAATAGTTTGTTGTACTTTTTGACTACTCTTAAGTTTTCGCAAGCTTTCAGCGGGCATTTGAAGTGCCAATAGGCGACTTTCTGCAGCTGAGGTTAACTCTTTATTAGTACGCTTTTTAGCTAGTAGATACTCTTCTTGTGCATTGACTAGTTCAGGTGAATATAAAGCATAAAGAGGTTCACCAATATTGACCTGTTCACCTGCGGCCTTGATGTAAAGTTTTTCAATCCAGCCCTCAACACGAGGATGAACATGTAGCAGGTTATTTTCATTGTATTGTACATAACCGACTGTTTTGATTGGCACTTGAAGGACTGCCTGTTTAACCTCTGCGGTTCTTACCCCTAAATTATTCACAACCACTGGCGAAATACGCACTACACCGGGCTCGTCAATTTTGCCCACGTCAGCAAAAACTGGCACAAGGTCCATACCCATAGGTGACTTTCCAGGCTGGTCTTTACGAAAATTAGGATCCATAGGCGCCACCCAATAAAGAGGTTTGACTGCTTGCTCAGCGGTTTCTGCCTTAGGCATGTCAGTAGATACAAATTGTGAATAACCAACAACACTTAATACCGCTCCACAAACCCCACCAATCAAAATTGCATGTAGCGTTTTCATTTGTATTCTCCGGTGTTATTTGTGAATTTCTGGGCAGTCAAAAAATACAAAATCTGTATTCGAGTCTTAAATTTTTCGGTTTGAATATGGATCAAATCAATCTGTGCGTTAAGTTGAGTAATTCGGGCTCGCATTACTTCTGAAAAATCACCATCGTCATTGGTATAGGCTGATAACGACGCATCCGCATGTTCTTGAGCTTGTGGCAAGATTGCGTTTAGAAATCCCTCTTCACGTTGTTCAAACCTTATTTCTTGCTGATACAAGCCCAGCATTTGGGACAGCATCCTTTGCTGCAATAAGCGCTTTTCAGTTTCTATGGTTTGAGCTGATAGTCGAGATGCAGAAACCTCACTGTCTTGTTTCGCATAACCGAAGATGGGCACATCCACAGTGATACCAATAGAAAAGAAGTCAGACCGGCTTTGCCCTAGAGGAGTATCGTCTCTGTAAGCATAACTGGCATTTACCCCCCACTGCGGTTTGTATTTTTGCTTGGCTAGCTTAACAGCTGTATTTCCGGCTTTAGCTGATTGTTCAATAGCGAGCAAAGCTGGGTGCTGAGCTAATAACTGCAACAAACTCATATTGTCTGCCCGTTGTAAAAGCACCTGTATTGCATCAGCTAATTCGGGTAGGTTAGGCAAAGAGACATTAGCGGCGAAAGTTTCAGATACGGCCTGATGAGCAGTGGGGGCAAGCCATTCAGATAAATGAATCAGTGCTAGATCTCGCTGGCTTTTCACTATGGTTAATCTGTCGTCTAATCTCGCCAGTTCAAGTTGCGCACTTATTACATCTTGCTGTCGGGTGTTTCCTTGTGCAGAAGAATAACTGGCTTTTACTATGTCGACTAATTGTTCAAACAACACCCGGTCACGTTCAATCAAGCGAATAGTCTGATCGGCTTTAAGGGCATCAACCCAAAGTGTCGAAACAGCCACTTGTATTTTGGCTTTGCGATCTTCTCGTTGATAAGGGTGTTGGTCAGCCTGGTAACTCAGTTGTTGTTGCTTAATTGCCAAACTGTCTCCACGGGGAAAGGCCTGTGCTAAACCCACTTTAAATTGCGTCATGGGTTCTTGGTCAAAGGCAAAGCCGTCTGATGGTAGATTTAGCAGCCCCATTGAAAGCATAGGGTCTGGCAAACTATCTGCGCCTTTAATCGCGGCTCTAAGCGCACGTTCTTGAAGCTGATTACCCGTTAACCATGGATCATGTTGAATTGCTATATTTACCGCGTCTTGCATAGTTATGTTCGCAGATACGGCAAAGGGTAAAAAACTAATAAACGCTACAACCAAAGGTAACGAAGAACGTGAATAATGGCACTTATGAGTGTGTTTCATGGCTAATCCATGTTGCCCAGCATTGCAAAAAGCAAAGACTCTGGAGAGGTAATATCAAAAGATGAAATTGGCGAAAACGCCAGCTAAGTTCAAACCACAGTAGCAGTCTTTTTAAAGACGGATCTGTCTTGTGTTAGCCAATAATGGGAGGTTTACGTAAAGACGGTAGGAATGTCTCTTGTATTGAAAACAGGTAGAAACCTGAAGGTTTTGATACTAGGTTAAACGCAGTGGTGGTAAAAGAATGAGTGAGCATGACCGATGAAAAAATTCCAGTGGGACAACTACATTCTTGGTCGCAACAGTCCATTGTCATATTTTTTTGCTGAACAGTTTGTTGTTGCATATTGTGTTGCATATCGCTGGTCATAACATGATTAGCCATGCTGTTTTGCATAGTGAGCATAGCGTTATGCTGCTGACTGTTAACATCGCCATTTGATTCACAAGGTACTGACGCATAGGCATATGACTGGCTGATCAACAGCGTCACAATTAATACCCATGTTAGAACCTTATTTACTATCAACTGACTTTACCTTGTGCTCAAAGAAATTAGAGAATACCACAATATGAAAAACTGTCTATTTTGAAGCTACTCTTTAGATGAGATAGTTTCCACTTGCTGATTGTCACTGTCTTTAATATACATATCTTTATAATATTCAGCAGGGTAACACTGTTGTTTGTTATCTATTACATTACTGCAGGCAAAACTTTCAGCTAGATTCACTTCTTTCGATATTGGTTTGTGCTGGCTTTCTGGCAATTTAGCCATTAGTTTTTTGACGAACTTAATATCTTGTTTGAACCCTTCTTCAGTAAATGAAGGTTCAATACTGTTTCTTTCGAATGGGTCTCGGATTTTTTCATCATCATCGAGAGCGGATTGAATAGCTAAATCCGCTGCTAATCCCAACACCTTACAGCCATTGGTTGCTAGTACAACAATGCATAAAACCAAAACCTTTGCTGACATCATAACTATCCTTCAAACCAATATAAATTTACATTTTACTCTCTGCGCCCTGTCATAGGACGGATAGGTTTTAAACTATAAATTACTGACTAACTTGCTGATGAAAACTATCAATATCTGTGACCTTAATAGCGCCTTTCGGTTCAATAAAAGCCTTATCAGCAAATTTAGTACCGCGCATTTGAATCAACACGCGACCGAATTCTTTGCCACTTTCAATACGATTATAAAGGTTTACCACATCATCAAAGGTGACTTTTTCTACTGCAGCTATCAAACGCTCTCGGCTATCAAAGCCCCACTGCTGCTCACGCCAATCATCGGTAAATTTACCCATCTCTTCTGACAGGTTTTTTGCAGGTTGCGTTAAGGTGATTAACACACTATTTTTAGTGGTCGCAAACTCTTCCTCTGTCACACTTGATAACTGTTGAGTAAACGCTTTACGGAATAAAGCAATTCGCTCACCCACTTCAGCTAAACCCTTTGCAGGTGATTGTATATAAAAAGCAACTAACATTTGCTGCCTAAATGTTTGCCCAAAAAAACCAACGGCATAAGCAAGTTGTTCTTCTGTTCTAATTTGTTTAAACAAAGCAGGGCGAATAA
>NZ_CAJWCF010000155.1 GCF_913020055.1 uncultured Paraglaciecola sp.
TATTTGGACAATGATGAAAAGTTCAATAAAAACAGTATGTTTAGTGTTCAACAACAGTTAATACAAACATAGCCTTTGATAAAGTTACACGTACGTATTGTCAGACTTCAATGTCGAGACTAACCAAGCTACCTGCACTGATAAAAATTTAGTAATCGCGGTAGGTTTCAGTTGAAGCGCGTAATCATATTATCTGGAGGCAATACGTATATATGTATAAAGATGTATCAATATGTAGCAAGGAGTATAGAAAGAATATTCAAGCTGAATTAGGCAATGCAAACTACCAAGGCAGGTATGTTAATTAACCGTATTATGGCGAGACTGACTTGAGTTTTATGTGACAGAGGGATAGCTGACCATCCGGGGTTGTTTGAGTACATTAATATTTAGGACAGAGCAGCATTTATTCGATTTTTAAAAAATAAAGAAGCGTGTCTTCTTTTTCTATATTTTGTTGAGCAGAGTAAGTTGCCAACTGTATTTTACCGTTTAAAGTTTTTATATGGAGAGTTTTTCATATAGTTATAACGGTGGTGGTTTACTAGTAACCCTTACGCAGTCTTCTTTATCACCAATGACTTCAATTATGACCCACGATGGTTCTCCAGTGTATGGGTATGAAAAATAATCTGTCACTACGCCATTAATAGTAAATGCGCCAATGAGCTTTATATCGGAGGCCTTTACAGATTTAGGGGAATTAATATCTTCGCCATTTTTTAAGCGTAAATAATCGGCAATCCATTTTTCATCTGATTCGTACATGAATACTCCTAACGAGGCTGTAGATTGGAGACTATTTAAACGCCCAAAATTGTAAACTACCCAATCATCACAGAATCAACAAGCACAAAGTAATACCAGCACTCATGTTTTTGATTTTAAAATTTAATTATACGGACACCTATATACTAATAGGCAAAATAAACTCCCCACCTTCAAAGTGAAAGCCAAGTAGTTCCTGTCAATAAACAAAGTATGCGTTTAACTGTTTACGTAAACACCCTTCCCGTTTTTGGTTTCTTTTTGATGGATGTCTTTTTACTTTCTGGTAGTTGGACGATAGGGGTTTCGTAATTTAAACCGCTCTATCCCCTATTATGCTTGATTTTTCTTTGCATCAAATATGTGCGAATAAGGTTACCAGTGGATGCTCTATCCATTCGATACAACCACTAACAATAGCCTGGGAAGAAAACACGCTATAGTCGTAATTGATTGCCCCTTGTCGGACTATTTTATCTTCTGATTTACTGCCCGTAGGTTTTCTGGCACCACCGAAAATAGTTTGTTTTACGCAATGATTGGCCATATGTCCCATCGCAATTAGGTCGTTGATGCCTTCCTGCTGGAGTGTGCTGCGTAGGTAGGTGTTATCAAACGCACTAAATTTTGTTTTTGGAATGTGTTTTCTTTTTGCCGAACTCACACATTTCAATAACTTCCCATCGGTTGCTTTCCAAGTTTTTTTGTTTGCAGGATTCAATTCAATAAAAAAAGCGGTTGCGTGTTGCAACTGATCAATTAACTGTAAAACAGCACTTTGATTACTTAATAATGGCAACGTTAATGACGACCCAGAATTGCTTGTAAAGGAAAAACCTTCCTGTTCGTCAATTAATATCACAGCAGTTTTTGTACCCGCTTCATCAAGTTGCATCCAGTGGTTTATTAAGGATCCCTGAACATATGGCATAATCTTTATCAATCACATATAAGTAGTGTATCCGAAGCGTAGTCAGACGAATTCTACTTGGCAAGTAATATTACCGATTCAGCATCAGTAAAAGTGGTTTTAGTGGGCGTTGGTCTTTAGTGAAATTTGGCGATTGAACTGATCAGCAAGTACCGTGAATGTTTCAAATTATTTTAAAATGACTTACCTTTTTTTACGTGGGGATACGTCAGGCTCAGCCACCTTTTACTAACTTTATATGACACAGCCACTAATTATTTTGCTAGCCGCTTTTAGCCCTTAAAAATGGCGCAGGCCAATGACTGACCAACGCCAAAAACACTACTATTCCTCTGCTATTTCAGCACCAGGCGGGCACGGTAAAAAGGCCGAGCCCATACTGATTTCTTCAGGTGGAGGAATTGGACCTGGCGGAGGTGGTCCGACTTTTTTCTTTGCCGCTTTATAGGCATCTAGTACCTTCTTCAGTGCCCACATCCACTTGCCAAAAAATTTCAGCAAATTCCACCACGTTGGGGCTTTTCCTAACTTTCTAAGGTCATTAAGAATTTTTTTGATTTCATTTTTACCAAATCCACGCTTTTTAAGCTGTTTAACCAACTCTTTGCGAATTTTTTTACGCCACGCTGTCCAATCTTTTAAACGCTTAGCTTCTGCGTCATCAATGGCAATGGTGCCTTCTTGGTCAGTTGGGTTAGGTTCTTCGGGTAATTCTAGATCCCATAGGTCTTCATCATCCGATGCCACAAGTAACAACAACCAATAGAGAGAAATATCAAGTTCCTGCTCCATTTCCGCCATACTTTCGGCTATTTCGATTAACAAATCAAAATGAGGATGACAAATAAGTTCACTACTACTGGTAATGCTTGTCATCACTATCTCCTATGGCTTGCTGAATGCAAACCACCAATAAGTATAGTCCAAAACGATTATTTTCTATGACTGTCGCATTACCTAAAATGGACAACAAAGAAGATAGCAATCTTGAAAATATCTATTGCTTCCTAATGCTATTTCGGTGTTTCTTAAAAAAGCCTATGCTAACGCAAGCAAGTTGAACTGAAATTATGCTGTTGGCGTTTAATTTTTCTGATAAATTAGTGATTCATTGTTAGAAGTAAATATCTATGAAAAAGCGTTTGTTTGTTTTGTATATTGGTATCTCGATAATTTGGCCGCAGGCGCATGCTGAGCAACGAATCGTCACTTTGGGAGCGTCACTGTTCCCCCCAAGCGCTTACATTGATAAAAGCACAGGTAAGTGTGTTGGTGAGAATATCGACATAACGAGCAAGATACTCGCTAACTACAATATCAAACTCGAGGTCGTGTGTACTTTACCTGCAAGAATGTACCGCTTAGTTAAAAATTCAAGGGTCGATTTTACGGTCAATGTTAAATCAACAAGAGCCCTTAGTCCGTATGTTGAATTCGTAGACCCCCCGATAAAGAAACTTGTTATTAACCTTTATCGTTACGGCACTAAAAGCGAATTCAAAACAATTTCTGCGATACGTGGTTTTGACTATAACGGTAGTCGACAAACATTAGTTGACCAAAACTACCAGTTCGTCGATTTACCCACTGCCGAAACCGCTCTTCAGATATTCTTGATGCGGCGCAGCGATGCCCTTATTTCCTATCAGTCGAATGTAGCTCTTCTAAAGCGACAAAATACGATAATCTTCCTTAAAGAGATAACTGTCACCCCATTACTTGAAGTCGATGCCTATTATGGGATCACCAAAAATTCTGCAAATTTTGATTTGCTGCGGCACGTTTTAAGTGACTATGCTCAGCAGCATAATTTGGAATATTTTGTGCCACAAAAGGCGTATTAATTTTGAGTGCAATTTAACCTACCATTAGCCAAAACCAATGGCATGACACAACCTTACTACCTAATTAATTAGACATCCTTCCCAGTTTGGGTTTCTTTATGATGGGTGTTTCTGTAATTCATAATTTATTATTTTGCTTATACTTTAGTCTAACCAGTCGTTACAAAGGTAGTTTAAAAGGCTATGCTATCCGCCGCTTTCAATATATTTGTCTAATAATCATTGGAAATGTAACAATTGGTACTTGATCACTCGGAAATGATCTAATCCAATCCCTTTGTGTAATGCTGAATGCATAAGTTTTCTCACTAGGATAAATAATGAAACGTTGGCTTTCCAGATACCTGTCTTTACTAACTCTTATCCCGGTTGTTGTCTTAATTATATTCATAGTAGCTGATGTGTTTCGAGCCTATCACGCATTCGACCAAGCAAACCAAACTATAGCGGATGTCAAATTAGTCAGTACCACCAACAGGTTGGTTCACGAATTACAAAAAGAACGAGGCATGTCTGCTGGATTTATCGGCTCAAATGGCAGTAAATTTTCTACTAGAATAAGGAACCAGAGAGGGGTAACTGACACTGCATTAAAAAATCTAAAAATTTTTATGGTCAATACCAATTATCATGAGGACACTAACAAATCCATTCAGCAACTTGTTAATAACCTGAGCGAATTGCAAAATATTCGTCAACAGGTCGATGGGCTTAGTATTGCTTTACCTAAATTGCTTGCTTATTACACACAGAACAACCTACTAATTTTAGATTTGAATGGTTATTTGGCAGCAGAGTTGGAAGAAACTAACTCATCAAAAAGATTTCTTACCCTCTATAATTTGGCCTATGCCAAAGAACAAGCAGGCATTGAGCGAGCCGTATTAAGCAATGTTTTTGCCAGAGATGGATTTACCCCTGCACTGTTTACTAGATACATTGAACTGGTCACAAAACAAGACACCTATATAAAATCAACCTATTCTGTCGCTACACCTGAATATGGAAAAGTATTAGACCAATTTGTTCAATCCAATGAAAGTCTTGAAGTAAAGCGATATAGGAAGATTGCACAAAGCAGTGACAATGGTTTTAACGTAGAAGCCAATGACTGGTTTACTGCCGCTACAAAACGTATCGACAAATTTAAAACCACAGAACAAGCATTGCTCGACGAAATAACTACTTACTCAATAGAAAAAGTTAGCTTTACTCGATTCGTCATTATATTTGAGTCCATTATCTTAGCTTTAATGTTAGCAGTGGCATATGCAGTATTCAGTACTATCAGGCTGAGAAGCATGCAATCTTTCGAAATCGATCGATTTATGAAAAATGTGAATGCAGAAAAGGATCTAACAGATAAAGTCGAAATAATTACCGAAGATGAACTAGGCAGAATTGCTAAATTAATCAATATAACTTTCGAAAATATCAGAAAAGATTTTATTAACTTTCAAGAAAACGCTCATCAAATTGGTGCAGCAACAGAGCAAGCCGCTAGCGCGACGGATCAAAGCAAAGCCAACCTTACTCAACTACAATTAGACATATCAAGCATAGCAAGTGCTACAGAAGAAATGAGCGTTAGCATAAAATCAGTCACGGAAAACATGCAAGTAGCATCTGATGGTGCAGAAAATGCTGCCAAAGAAACTGTAAACGGCGAAGAAGCAGTTAAAACATCCATGCAAGGCATCTCTCAAACAGCCATAGAAGTCGCAAAAGTAGGTGAAACAATCACCGAATTGAATAGCCGCGTCAACGATATTTTGGGCATGGTAGACGTAATCAAATCAGTTGCTGACCAAACTAATTTACTAGCACTGAACGCTGCCATAGAAGCGGCTAGAGCCGGTGAACAAGGTAGAGGTTTTGCCGTTGTCGCAGACGAAGTACGCACCCTTGCTAAACGCACGCAACAGTCTACACAACAAATTTCAGAAGTGGTTGATGTACTAAAAAGTAGCTCTCAAAAAGCATTTTCTAGTATTGAAAGTGGCAACCAGCAAGCTGAAGAAGCAGTCACAAACGCACAACAAATCTCCACGATATTAGAAAAAATAGTAGGAGATATTAAATCAGTGGATGACGTTACCAGGGTTGTCGCTATATCGACGAAAGAACAAAGCTCTGTGATACAAAGCATTAACAGTAACGTGTCGAGCATCGATGCCCAAGCCAGAGAGAATGTTGTAGGAGCAGAACAATTATCCGCTTCAAGCTTACAATTGTCAAAAATTGCCAATGATATGGAGGAGCGCATTCGAACTTATAAAGTCTAGAAATTGTCCTCTACATCGACAATAAGGATTGCACACAATTATTTGCCTAAAGTGGCAATCTTAACTAAAGATCAGCAGCCCCTAGTGACTATTAAATTAACTCGATATTCAAAGTAAAGGTGTAACCCATAAAAACAAAAGCATCGTTCAAAAGGACATGCGGGTCTTTTTCAATTCAACTATTTTTAAAGAACCTGCCCCGCAGGTCCTTGCTTATTTATCCGCACTTACTTGATGAGACACCCATTGTAGTAATAGACAACAGCACTCTCAAACGTCAAAGTAAAAGCCAAGTAAACTCAGTCAATAAACAAAGCATTCGTTTAACTATTTAAGTAAACACCCTTCCCGTTTGGGATTTCTTTATGATGGGTGATGAGATGGACGCTCCCTAATACGGCGTCAATGCGCCAAAATAGAATTTTCAACGAGACTATTTACAT
>NZ_CAJWCF010000156.1 GCF_913020055.1 uncultured Paraglaciecola sp.
GAAGCGAGGGCGCATTATAGAGAGAACAGATTCCTATGCAACCCCTAATTTCAAATTTGTGTTTAAGTGCGCAAAAATCAATCAGAAACTAGGAAATCACCCTGTTTTTGGCTTGAATAAGTAAAAGGATTACTGATACTTAGTCTTACTGTTTGCGAAAACCTCATAAATGAGTACCATAAGTGCGCTTTTATTCTTATAACCATAAAATCTTTTTAGGTAGAGTCACATGAATCCATCTTTTGTTTTGAATATTTTTATCACAGTCATTTTCGCTATTGTTCTATATATCATTTTACCCCTCGTAGCATCGGATATGCCCAATCACATATCAGCAGCCATAGGTGTTTTAGTGGGTGGCTTATTGGTACCCGCATTATTGAATGCGTTTTCATCTTCTACTTCATCAAGTGATGAAGGTGATTCTTCAGACGTTTCAACACTCTATGTTGGAAACCTTCCTTATCGTGCAGATGAAGAAGCAGTACAAGAACATTTTGAACAACAAGGCAATGTTGTGTCGGTACGGTTAATGAAAGATCGTCGCACAGGGAAAAGGAAAGGCTATGGCTTTGTTGAAATGAATGCGAAAGGGGCAGCCAAAGCAATCAAAAACTTGAACGACTCAACTTTTCAAGAACGCACTTTGAAAGTTCGGTTAGCTAAAGAGAAGGTTGAAGAGCAATAGTCTTCATTTAGATATAAAAAAGGCCAGCTAAATGCTGGCCTTTTTTATATCTCTAACAAAAACTTAAGATTGGTTTTCTGGTTGATAACCAATAGGTAGGTTGTTTACAAGTTTTTGATTAAACTCATTGAACCGGTTAATAGCAGAGATCAAATCTGGCGTGGCGACATCTTCACCTAATCTATTAATCAATTCATTAATTACATTTTCATAAGACTTACTATCTTCCAACTGGAGTCTCGAGCCATCTATCACATTCAATAGTTTA
Organism: uncultured Paraglaciecola sp.; assembly: GCF_913020055.1. Classification (GTDB taxonomy): domain Bacteria; phylum Pseudomonadota; class Gammaproteobacteria; order Enterobacterales; family Alteromonadaceae; genus Paraglaciecola. The sequence goes on from NZ_CAJWCF010000156.1 coordinate 957, forward strand.
TCTAGGTAATCTGCAATTGGCTTAACGGCTTTAGCAGGATCACTGTCTACGCTATCTTCATCAAATCTAGATACGGTTTCATACGCTTTGATAACTTGTGTATTTTCAATCTTCGTTAACTGCAAAGCAAAACTAGACAACTCCTGCTCGTCAAAACCTAATTCTAGCGCTTGATTGAATGCAGTTTCTATATCTCCATTAAAAAACTCTTCAGCTAGCTCATTAGCGTCAACGACTAATTGCCCAATGGCTTTAAGTTCATCTTCATCTAATTCACCATTAACTGAAAACGAGAATGAGTTCTCCTGATAAAAAACTGTATTTTGTTCAATGACATTAACATCAGATTTTACTTCACCTGTCTGTTCAACAGCGAGATCAGGCTCTGCAGCATCAATTACTGGTATTGTAGTTTCAGAAGCCGCTATCGGCGCACTGTTATCCTTTGCTGATTCCGGCAAAACCACCTTGTCGTCAGCCTTAGTTTCTTGAGTAAGTTGTTCAACCTGTCTTTGATTAAACTCAAATTGCTGAATATCTTCAAACCTAATATTCACTCTATCGCCATCTCTAGTTCGAATATTCAGTTCACCTGATTCTTGTTTTTCGTAGGATACACTGGAGGCGTTGGTTACAGATTGAGTCGATTCATTCAAGTCTGAAGCTTGCGGATTAAAAATGTCACGTTTGAGATTGGCGATGCCATCTTCAATTAAACTTTTGCTTTGACTGATACCATTCGCAATTTCTTCATTTAAAAATCCAGCTAGATCCTGCTCTGCTAATTTTATGCCTCTAAGTACGCCAGATGTAGCCTGTTCAAATAGGTCACTTAGCTCACTGTCATCAGCGCCTTTATTTTGGGCGTTTTTAATTGCACCGCCGACAAAATTGAGCACATTTTTGGCTATCTCTTCAAAATCGAATAGAGAACCTTCAGATTCTTTTGCAACAGGTGCAGAAAAGTCTGGCTTACTCCTATCAACTTCCAAAGTATTGCTTAGCGCATTCGAATATATCCGTACACCCAGAAATGTGCTGGAACTGAATTGATCTACTCTTTGTGACCCTTGGTTATTTTGCCCGCTAATAGCTTGCTTTAAACCAGCCTCACGGAGTTGATTTTGAATACTGTTTTCATTGCCCAAATGTTGGGGCTTATCACCTAAAAAGGCTTTTAATTGACTAATGTTCATGGCAGATACCTCACTATCCTCAACTAAGCCTATCGGCCCATACTCTCTAATACTTTAATTAAATTTGCATAAAAATCATACGAGCAAGAAGGTTTAACTTTTCTTAGATATTGCAGAATGAGTCAAAACACTTTAAGTTGCGCGTTTTTACCCCCTAATGATTGAGGCAAAACATGCGGCCAACTGAGATTCAGGCAGACAATTATGTTGAACAGCTGAACAACAAAACCAATTTTATTAAAGATAGTTTTGCCCAGCATCCAATGCCCGAATTAGAAGTATTTGCATCTGAGCCATTACAATATAGATTACGTGCAGAATTTCGACTTTGGCATGACGGTGATGACCTTCATCATGTCATGTTTGACCAAACCACCAAACAAAAGTACTACGTCGAGCATTTTCCTCCAGCCAGTCAACTGATTAATGATGTTATGCTTGATTTGACCTTATTACTTAAAGTAAACGAGACGGCGCGCAGAAAACTATTTCAAATTGATTACTTAGCCACACTAAGCGGGGAAATCATTGTTTCTTTGCTTTATCACAAAGCATTAGATGAACAATGGACAGAGGAAATGCAGAATATTCGTTCTGTATTAAGAAAAAAATACAAAATAGATATTATTGGCCGAGCAAAGAAGCAAAAAATCATTCTTGATAAAGATTATGTAACCGAAAAATTGACAATAAACCAACGTAGTTTCACGTTCAAACAAATCGAAAACAGCTTTACCCAACCTAATGCACTGGTCAACATCAAGATGATTGAATGGGCATTAGATATTACTCAGAATAGTCAAGGAGACTTACTCGAGCTGTATTGTGGCGCGGGAAATTTTTCTGTTCCCTTGGCGCAAAATTTTGAAAAAGTACTGGCCACTGAAATATCTAAAACCTCAGTGGCTGCTGCGCAAGATAACATTGCACAAAATAGTATCGACAACCTAAAGATTATTCGTATGTCGAGTGAAGAATTTGTTCAGGCGCAACAAGGTGTGCGTGAATTTCGGCGTTTGGAAGGAGTTAACTTGGCCGATTACCAATGCAAAACAGTCTTAGTGGATCCGCCTAGAGCTGGCCTAGATGAGAGCACTGTAGAGATGGTTAGTCAGTATGAAAACATTGTGTATATTTCATGTAACCCAGACACACTAAAACTCAACTTAGACACATTGTTACTAACCCACACCATCACACGATTTGCGTTATTCGACCAATTTCCCTATACGCATCATGCAGAGTGTGGAGTATATTTACAAAAGCGAAGTTAATTCGAGGTTTGTTCGGTTTTAGCCTGCAAGGCACCATTTACAACAAACCTTAGTTGTTGTTTTACGCGCTCTGCAACATTGGCTTTTTGTTCATCCGACGCATCGAGAGCTTCGGCTCCAGCACTAAAAACTAATTTCACCATAGCTTCTGCTTGTAGATTAGCAATGTTATACGGCAAGCCTGTAGTGGCAATGGTGTAATCAGTCAGTTCTACGTTAAAGTGTTTTATTTCGCGCAGTACTGCAGCCCTAAAAGCCATTGACGTACCTGTGTGTTCCCGCAGCAACAACCGAAAAACATTGTTATTGGCGGTAATAAACTCCATAAAAGTATCGACTGAAGTATTGATAACGCCGCCACCTGAAGCAATCCTCACCCTAGCTTGACGCATCAACTGGCGCAAAGCTAAACCAGCTTCATCAACTAATGTTAAGCCTAACTCGTCTATATCTTTAAAGTGTCGATAAAAAGAGGTGGGTGCTATGCCAGCTGCTCGTGCAACTTCTCGCAGACTAATACTCGACAAACTACGCTGTTCATCTAATAGTAAAAACGCCGCTTCAATAATAGAACGTCGGGTGCGTAATTTTTGTTCTTGACGGTTCAATAGCTAAAACCTGTTGTTGGTGACAAAATTAATATTTGTTAATTCTATCCTGAAAAAAGTAAAACACATACCGGAGAAATTTAACTCTATGTACATATCCCCAAACCACTTCAAAATGCGCTATCCAGAACGACTTGAGCACTTCCTTTAGGGTGAGTTTTAGAGTGGTTAGTTATTTAGCACTTGCGTAACGCAAAAGGCAACGTAAAATAGCGTACACATGTAAGCTGAAATTAATATTTAAATGAAAAAACCACGACTGTTACTCACCAATATATTGGTTTTTACTATTACTGGCTTAATAGCTACCGTATTAGTGCCTATTGAAGCACTGATAAATGGTTTCGATGCCTTAGAAATTATTGCGTGTGTCGTTCTAATCTACTTTTCAGGTATGTCTATTACTGCTGGCTATCATCGCTTATGGTCACACAAAGCATATCAAGCCAATGTATTTGTCAGAGTAGTGTTAGCGATCGGTGGCGCAATGTCGTTACAAAATAGTATCTTGCACTGGTGTTCAGATCATCGTATTCACCACAAACATGTAGACGATAACGATCATGACCCATACTCTGCCAAAAAAGGTTTTTGGTATTCACATATAGGTTGGATGTTAAGGGAATACCAAATTCAACGTTATGATGACTACAGTAACTGCCGCGATCTTCAAAAAGACCCTGTAGTAATGTGGCAACACAAACACTATTTGAAAATCATGCTTAGCGCTAACTTTGGTGTTCCACTATTACTCGGCTGGTTGAACGGCGATATTTGGGGCATGTTATTACTAGCCGGGGTTTTCCGTCTAGTGGTGGTTCATCACGTTACTTTTTTCATCAATTCTCTGGCCCATATATGGGGAAAACAGCCTTATACAGATAAAAATACCGCGCGAGATAACGATATTTTGGCTTTCTTTACTTTTGGTGAGGGTTACCATAATTTCCACCATATATTTGAATACGACTACAGAAATGGCATTAAATGGTGGCAATTTGATCCAACAAAATGGTTAATCAAAGGGTTATCTCTTGTTGGCTGGACCAGTAACCTTAGACGATGCCCAGAAGAAAGAATAGAAAAAGCTAAGGTAGCCATGCAGCTCAAATTAGCTAAAGAAAAAGTATCGAAGTTGGCAAATGCAGATGAAATATTAGCCAAAGTGCAAATTGAGTATGAACTGCTTGCACAACGCATGACCGATTATTATGCGGCAAAAAAGCAGCTCATGGAAATCAAGAGACAAAGCTTGAAACGCAGCTATGAAAATCTTGAGGTACATTACAAATACAAAGAGTTAAAACAAAGTTTAGCCATACAAAAACAAAAATGGTTACACCTAAATCAGTTTGACTTCTTGCCGGCCTTGACTGAATAACAATACTCAACATTAAATTTTTTAAGGTCTCATTTTGAGGCCTTTTTTGTACAAAAAAACAATTGGGAGCGTGTTACGATGAGAAAAATGGACATTATCTCTGAAATCAATAATTGTACCGAGTGCGCCCACTCATTACCTTTTTCACCTAAACCTATCTTGCAGTATTCAAACACTGCAAACGTTATTTTAATTGGTCAGGCACCAGGTATCAAAGCGCATCAAAGCAACACTCCATGGAATGATGCCTCAGGAGATAGGCTACGATTGTGGTTAGATATGCCAGAACAAATGTTCTGCAACAAAAACATCTTATCTATTGTTCCCATGGGATTTTGTTACCCCGGAAAAAGCAAGTCAGGTGATTTACCACCTAGGCCAGAATGCGCGCCGAAGTGGCATCCATTATTGGTACAACAACCTACATCCAAAGTTATTCTTTTAGTCGGTAAGTATGCGCAAGATTATTATTTAAGAGATAAAAAAACGTTAACTGAGCGGATTAGAAATTGGCGTGATTATCAGGTGCAATACCTACCATTACCTCACCCTTCACCAAGGAATAATATTTGGTTAAAAAGGAATAGTTGGTTTGAAAACGACATACTGCCGCAAATGAAACAATGGCTAAAAACTAAGATAAAGAATAATTAATCAGAAGGCTATGTTTGTATTAACTGTTGTTGAACACTAAACATACTGTTTTTATTGAACTTTTCATCATTGTCCAAATA
>NZ_CAJWCF010000157.1 GCF_913020055.1 uncultured Paraglaciecola sp.
CATATGGGGCTACGTTGCGGACGCAATCACTGTTTTCATGCTTGCTGTTAGTGTCGCGCATGTCGCTCAAGGTTATATTCCATACGGAGTAAGTGTGGCGGAAACCTCTCTTGAATCATTTTTTATGCGTCCTGAGGCTGCTGATACGTATGCAGACCCTGCAACAGTTAACCGGATTTGGGATAATATCTACGCGAGATTATTCGCGCCGATTACGCTACTCTGGATTTTTGCTCTTAGTACAGGGCAGGGACTAACCGCAAGAGTTTTGCGATTCAATACAATATCGCAGACCCTTGCGCCGACCGCGTACGCATGCTTTCTGTTTCATCAGATGGTTGGGCAGTGGTATTTCGCGGCTACGCGTAACGGCGAATGGTGGAACTGGTGGAGTGATCAGAAGTCCTTCTACTGGTTTAGTCCTCAACCCGTTCCGGTAGAGTGGTACGAGTACTTTTATGTTGTTGGCCTGGTTGTGCTCTTTGCTAAGATCATTCAACCGATCGATCCAATACTTAGACGTGGCTTTACCTTTTCTGTCAGTTTAATGAAAACTAAAAGTGACACGCGTTCGTTAGCAAAAGATACGACGACTGAAGTATTACTAATTGTGGAGCGAATGACGGGTATAGAAGTGAAACCAGAGTGGAATCTAGCGGAGTGCGGTCTTGCTTCACTGGGTATCGTTCAGCTCACCAATACACTTGAGACCAAGTTTTCTACAACTGCTCATAAGATTAGATTGCCTGTGTCAGCGATTATTGCCGCGGATAACATTCGTGAAATTGCATCGATTGTCGATGCCGCGGTAAGTGAGGAGGAGCTGCAGCCATCGACCAGCGCAGAAGTCCTTCAGACTTCTTGACCAAGCACTAAATAAATACATTGATCAGCCTTGTCTAAGTCATGGAAACCACACCATTTCTTAGACAGGGCTTTAATGTTGTAATGCAGCCTTGGCTTAGGCATTAGTCTATTTTTATGAGCTTTATTCATGATGGCGTACATTCGTAATAAAAACATAGAAGAGTAAACGCTGTAATATTTATCGAAAGGCATTAGTGTTTAATATAGGGATAAAAATGCTTGTCGCTGTTATTTATAAGTGATAAAAACATATTTAAAACAACTAATTAACAGTAAACCTATGCAAGAACTAATAAAGTCAGCGAAAGAAGCGCTAAATGAAAATAAACAATTACCTTTTTCAATCTATTCCTCCGTCAAAGAGCAGCGTCTTTTAAATGTTCCGGTCATAAAACCACTATTGATATTTGTACTCGGCGGCGTTAAAAAATTAGGTAAAGATAACGAATTGGTATGCCCAGCTGGAAGTTTTGTTTTTTTATCTAATAGTCCTACGATTGATATGAGAAATATTCCAGATGACGAAGCGTATTTCGCTGTATTAATAGAATTTGACTATAGTGATTTCGACCAGTTCAAGCGCAAACGTAATAAATCAAAAAAATATTTTCAAGGTGAAATTGATTCTGTTCTAGCTAAAACGTTACAGCAGTATATTGAATTGTCGACGTTCGTCCCGTCAGAAGCATGGCACTTTCGGAAAAAAGAGCTGCTTCAGATTATGTTCCAGTTAGGCTATGAACAGGTCAGTACGATTGCAGCGCCTCCAAGTCTTAGTCACCAGCTACATGATATTATGAGTGAAAATATTTCAGGTGACTGTGGCGTCGAGCGTCTGGTTGAAACGCTCGCTATAAGTGAATCGACATTACGACGCAGATTAAAAGCAGAAGGAACCAGCATTCAAGCGATTAGAGATCGGACAAAATTAGGTCATGGTCTTCATTTGGTGCAAACAACGATCGAACCGATCGGGCGTATTGCAGAGTATTGTGGGTATCATTCTCAATCACGGTTTACCGATAGATTTAAGCAATTGTTTGGTATTACACCAACTGAGCTCAGAAAAACACGAATGCATGATTAAGGCGAAAAGTTGACGGTTTTCGGAATTTCCTCAAAGAGCGATTCGCATTAACATAATGAATACAGAGCTGATGGATACTATAAAATTCGAAGGAGAATTTATTATGAAAAATGTAGCGGTTATATTGTCTGGATGTGGTTACCTTGATGGTGCCGAAATTAGAGAATCTGTTCTAACGTTATTAGCTTTAGATACAGAAAGCGTAAATTATAAAGTTTTTGCACTGAATAAGAACCAACACCATGTTGTTGACCACCTTACAGGTGAAGAGGTATCAGGGGCCACAAGGAATATTCTTGAAGAATCAGCAAGAATTGCACGTGGTAATGTTGAAGACTTAGCAAATTTAAATGCAACTGAATTTGACGCACTCGTCATGCCAGGAGGCTTTGGTGTTGCCAAAAATATGTGTACATTTGCTTTCGATGGCAGCGGCGGCTCTGTTGACGAGCAAGCGGTCGTAAAAATAAAAGACTTTAAAGCGGCGAGCAAACCAATTGGTGCAATCTGTATTGCTCCAGCCTTAGTTGCGCTTTCAATTGGAGATCAAAGTCCTACTCTAACCATTGGTTCCGATGAAGGTATAGCGAGTGAGCTAGAAAAGCTTGGCGCTAAGCACCAAAATTGTGAGACATCTGAATGTGTCGTCGATGAAGCAAATAAAATTGTCACCACGCCAGCCTATATGGACGATGATGCAAACTTAGCAGATGTTTACTCAGGGATTTCAAAGCTAATAAAAAATATTCTAAGACTCGCTTAATCGTGAAAATGTACATCTAGCCTAATTTCTTTTAGGTAGATGTACCTTATTTCAAATAAACGCCCCCATTGTAAACCTCTAGTATTTTGTCTCGTCCATTTCGAATAAGCCTCATCGTCCTATGTGTTCGTTCTTTTAAAAATGATACGTTGTTTGTATTTACGCTTAGATTGATTGCTGGTTTATAGGTATGGGGATATACGAAAAGCAGGATAAAAGCGCACAAACAAAAACATATCATTACCGAAATAACATTCAAATATCGTACAAAGTTGTATAATTTAAATAGGTATCGGGAGTTAGGCAATACTCCATTATTAAACCGTTATACATGCATTAAACGTGTGGTAGAGGGGAGTTTTATGATGTTATTTATTGAAAGTTCAGTGCTATGGGTGGCAACATTTGCGGTCGGAATAAGCTTGTTTTATATCGCCGCCAAGTTTGAAGCGCACGAAAAAGCGGATGTAAACATTGGAAAGCATCATTAGAAATTTTCTAGCCTTATCTGCTATTTGATTTAATCTGTCGCTTTGGCCGAAGCCCTTCAACCTCCCGCTAGACAGCGTTGAAGCGAAGGGAAATAAGTCGGTCAGCACAGGTTCTTTATGGGCGGCTGTTCAGCTTCCTGTTCCCTGTTTAGCTTCCTGCTCAGCGATGCTGTATTAGAGTATTCGTATGCTTAAATATTAAAAGCAGGCTCCATTAACTTCTGCTCGCTACGACTAATGCCAATTTCTGTAGCAATCGTTTTCCATTGGCTAACATTGGCCAGTACTTCATTCTTTATTGCTTCTGCCTCGGTTTCACTTAACTTAAAGAAGTCGATGACATCCATAGCAAGTTCATAATCTAAGCTATTATCATCATCGGTGATGTTTAAGTGAAGGCCGTTTGAAGGTGTGACCGGATTAATGTCGTAAGCTGGGGATAAAACCCATCCACCATCGTGATAGATAAATCCGTGATTCCTTAGGTGGTCATCCGTATTTGATACGGCAATATTGAACACCATTCTTCGCCATAACTGTGCGAGGTCGCTTTTCGTATTTGACCCTTGTGCGGAAAGAAATTCAGCAAGTTCAATATAGCTCGCATCATAGTCACCATCATAATATTCAAGTTGCGTCATTGCAGACGTGAAATGCAATCGACTGCTTTGGGTGCGATCAAATCGCTTTGTCAGAAAGGTGTGGTGATGGCTGTTATATTTTTCGATCCTACTTTCTGACATTTCAATGCCCGAATTGAGTGCTAGTTGATAAACAACATATTCCCAAGCGGCAATATCATAGTCGTCATAACGACTTGGAAACTTGGCTATCCAAAGGTGCTGTTCATCATCGACAACGCTTGCTTTGGGGCGAGCGCCACCTAATGAAGAGCCTGGTGACATGAGCATATATAGCCACTTTAGATACTCGGGGTCATCAGTATTGCTATTCTCTATTTGTAAGGCTGCATACTCCAATTCCTTTAAAGAGGAAATGGGGGGGGCGGTAAGTCTCTCATCGTTATCTAAGAAATCACCGTTAGGGTCTAGTTTAAACCTTAAAGCGCCTTGTCTATATCGATCATGGACGCCGAGCAAGTAGTCAATTTCATGAAATATTTTAGGTTTACGCTCCTCTTGACGCGCAATAATGGCTTCGCGCCGCTTCATTAGAAGTCTACCCCAACGATCAGGGCAGGAATCAAGGAATACTCGAAAATTGTTGGCGTCTGAGCTGTGTTGTTCGCCTGAAAATAAGTGTAACTCTGGATCAATCTTTTGCGCATTTTCAGAGTGTAGCCAAGCCTTTTCATAGCTGAAACTAAAATGTTCCTTATTCTTGGTCACAGACGACCGTAATACTCCTACAAGCATTGGATCAGTAAAATATTCCCAATCTGCATAGACATAAACTTCCGCGCTCATTTTTAGTTACCCATTAGTTTTATGTCTTGAAGCTTACGTCCAAGTTCGTCATCACTAGCGACTTTTGCAAAATCTTCCACTAAGCCCAATACGGCTAATACAGCAATATAATGCCCAATTGAAACTTTGGGGTCACCACGTTCTATCTTGCGGATTGTTAAGCGACTTAAGCCTGTTCGGTCAGATATGAGAGTCTGAGAATAGTTACGACGCTTGCAGGCAAGTTTAATATTTTCGCCTAGTTGCGTGAGAGCTTTCTGGCTCTTTGGGTATACGACAGCACTACGTTTTTCAGATGGCATTATATGATCACTATGCTTGTCAAAATTAAATGTATTGGTAATTGTAGTGCTCAGTTGATTGGGTTGCAAGTAAGTTAGTGGTGCTTGTGGTTATCATAAGTAGAGAGTTTGGTAATTGTAGGTGTCAGGATGGAGGGTGAGTTGCAGTAGGCAGTCTAGGTTTAAACAATAGGTATCCATAGCGATTAAACTAGTTTGAAAGGAGTGGAATAGTTGAACACTCTAGATATAATCCAAAGCAAGATGAAACAAGTACAAATAAAGCAGAAGAAAAGTCTTTCTGAAGACCCGTGGCAAGGTCTTCTCGGAGATGGTGGTTGACCAAAAATAGAGCCGATCAAATCAAAGTTCTTAGACTAGTTTAAATATGTTGTTCACTTATATGGCTGGTACATTAATAATGAACAGGGCTTTATAGTGAACAACTTGCGCAGCCTGTTCAATGATTATGTTTGTTGGGGTACGCACAGCTAGCGCAGTGGGCAATAGTTCTTCTCAGAATAAACCAGCTAAGAAAGGTGTTTGTCATTATTTAGTGAGAGACTTATGACGGAGTCGGTAAGAATACAAAAAATTCTGGAAGAAACAAAGAAGTTGTCTGAAGAGCTTTTTAAACCAAGATCTTAAGAGTTTCAAGAAGCGCTTGATGAGACAACCTTTGAAGGTTCTCCTCAAAACTTGGTTGATCCAGACGATAAAGACGAATAAGTCTAGTTCGTTTGCTTATTGTGATGTTCATTAATAATGAACAGGCATTTATGGTGAGCAAGCTTGAAAGGACTCGAAACCCGTTTCAAGCACTTATACATTAAGGCCAAAATGGTTTTTCTAACCAACTAATAAAAATGCCGCGACTCTTTCGATTCGACGGCGGGAATCGAACCTGCTCAGAGTATGACTATGTAAACCTAAGTATGATAAACACTGGGTTTGGCCGTCGGGTGGATATACATAGTCATACCTGATATTACGAAAGTGGGGGAAAAAGTGGGGGTAATTAAATATGCGTATTATGAGATTGAAAGAAATAATCGAAAAGACGGGGTTGTCTAGATCGACAATCTATAACCTGATATCTCAGGGTAAATTTCCAAAGCAGATTGATTTA
>NZ_CAJWCF010000158.1 GCF_913020055.1 uncultured Paraglaciecola sp.
GATACCTTGGCACAAATTCAGGCAATTAATGATCCTAAGATTCGCATTATTCAATCGATATGGAATGAACAAATGCAAGACCGAGGTTATGTTTATGGGCAACAAAAAATGATTGCTCAGTTTAACTGCACTGGGGATTGGGCCTTTTATATTGAAGGGGATGAGGTTTATCATGAAGATGATTTGGATAAAATTACGCAGGCAATGGATCAATATGTTGATGACCCAAAGGTAGAGGCGCTTGTTTTTGATTTTATTCATTTTTACGGTAATGCCAATAGTTATTTGAATTCACCTGGCTGGTACCGCACAGAGGCGCGAATTATTAAGAATTCGATTAGAAGTTATGCGCCAGATGGGTTGTTTTGGTTGGTGCTTGACTCGAATAAAAAAGGTCGTTATCCAAGGGCAAAGCATACTGGAGCGAAATGTTATCATTACGGTTGGGTGCGGAGTGAGGCACAGATGAGTCTAAAAACGAAGAAGATTAGTCATCATTGGGGTGGTCAGGCCGTTAACATAGATTATTCTCAAATGGATCAATCTATTATTAAAGAATTTTTCGGTACTCATCCAAAAGTAGTCCAAGATTGGCTGCCTAAAGATAAAGGCATCTATCAAGTAGATGCTAACTATCAGCCAACCAAAAAACAAAAAAAACACAGATTGATGCTTAAGCTTGAAAAGTTACTTGGATGGGAGTTAAGTAAAAAACATTACAAATTAATTAAGTGAAGAAAATTTAATTGGGTTGCCTACTGGGCTGAAAATGATGGTTTCGATCGTACGTCCAATTAGCAGGTTCAGACCATTCTACGAAGGCAGTGAAAAGCGCGGTTTTGTCCTTAAGGCGCGGTGATAAAAATAATGTGGTGAGTTATGATTTTTTTAGGGTGTATTGGGTTTGAGTTGTGAGGATAGATGACATAAAAGTCTATTTTGTCCATTTTTGCCTACATACATTTCTGGGCTGTTTAAGTACAATACTAGGTCAGTAATAAAGCACTCAAGACTACTGTTTTAGAGGCTTTTAAGGATTTTTTTGCCTTTTAAAGGTGATTTTTAATCTAACGGTGAGCAACAGGGGTTGCGCGCTGGTGGCGGTAGCGTGCTTAAGTCTTTAGCTTAAAGGTCTGGGAAAATGGCTACGGTTTTAAGTAGCCCGACGTGGGGGCTGTGAGGTAAAGACACCAATGTTTTCCAAGCTTGTTAATTGGAGCCATTTTTAAAAGTTAATCCTGATGCTTTCGACGTCGTTGTTTTTGGTTTGCGCGTAACGTGTATAAAGGTAGAAAAGTTAATCTGTCTAAAACGTTTACTCGACAGTGTTAATGCTATTAAGTAGTCTGTTAAATTTGTTCGTTTAGAATAAGTTATTTTATGAATGATATTCCATATGGTTTCACCTTAGCATGCTTAATGGCGCTTGTGATTTCGGTGCTGGTAATTATTATTTGCCGACCATTAGCGGTTAAGTTCAACCTAGTAGATGAGCCGAATAGTCGCAAGTTGCATAATGGATCTATCCCTTTAATAGGTGGGGTGTCCGTTTTTATTGGTACCATAGTGCCTCTAGTGCTTTTTTTTGATTTGTCCGAGAAGGTTTTTTATCTGTTTGCAACAGGGTCATTTGTTTTTTTCATGGGTATGGTTGATGACCATACAGGTCTAGGCGTTAGGCTTCGTCTTTTTGTTCAAGTGATGGCATCAGTTATCATGATAAAGAGTACGGGGTTGTATGTAGAAAATTTGGGTGATTTGTTTGGTTGGGGCGATATTCATCTGGGGCAATGGGGTATGGTGTTTACCGTTATTGCCATTATAGGTTTAGTTAACGCCTATAATATGATAGATGGGATGGACGGTCTTTTGGCAACGATGGTTTTCGTCGCGTTAGCAGGAGCTGTGTTATTTCAAATAAGCAGCGGCCAAATTTTATTGGCTGAGCAGATGGCCGTATTAGGTGCTGCCATACTGCCCTATTTGTGTGTGAACTTAGGTTTTTTTACTAAGCGGAAGGTTTTCATAGGTGATGCTGGGAGTATGCTTTTAGGTTATATTTTAGCGTGGTTTTTCATCTATCTTTCCCAGAGCCCAATAGAAGCAATAAAACCGGTAAGTGTTTTATGGTGTCTTGCAGTTCCGGTAGTGGATACCGTAGTCGTTATGGGTAGAAGGATTTTAAAGAAAAAGTCTATCTTTGCTGCAGATCGTGCGCATTTACATCATTTGTTTCAGTTAGCTAAGGTATCTGATAGGAAAGCACTTTTAATTATTGATGCGCTAGCTGTGTCTTTGTTGCTGATAGGGTTTGTGATGTCGCTCTTTAGTGAGCTCTATAGTTTTGTTGCTTTTTTAATTGTTTTCTGCGTTTACGCTTATGGGGCTTTACATCCGTGGCGACTACATAAGCTTCTCCGGCAGTTTGTTGGAGAGAGAGACTAAAAGAACTAATGAGTTGCGCTGGCTTTTGGCAAATGAGAAAGTTTGAAAAAAGAGTTAGAGCGGTAGTGTAGTGTAGTGTGGGAATAAACCCATTTCGTTTTGTAATGTCTTAGGGTTTTCAGGGTATGGAATACCTGTGTTCTCAAAACAATTTGAGTTAGGCGGGTCGGTAACGGTAACTCACACAGATTTACTCGTTTTCATGACGACTCTAAAGGCGGTGTAATAGTTATTCAAGATGGCATATGGGGTTGGGATTGTAACGTCTTAACGGCTTTGATACGTTAAGGCCAATTTTAGCCTCTCATTCTTGAGTGATAACGGTCCTTGAATGTACTTTTGGGGGGTTCAACATAGTCACTGGAATTCAAGTAGACAATTTAAGTAATGTGTAGTAATCGAAGGTAGTATGAAAAGTCAATCAATCACACCCTTACTAAAACGCCTTTGGCGCCATATTAGTCCGCATCGTCATGGGCAGTTCAAGTTACTGATGTTGCTGATGTTGCTCGCCTCGTTCGCAGAAGTTTTTAGCATTGGCGCCGTGGTGCCGTTTCTTGGAGTGTTAACGGCGCCTGAACTTGTTTTTGAGTTACCTATCCTGCAACCTATTTTTCAGGCGTTAAAGCTAACTGAGTCAAAGCAACTGTTATTGCCACTTACTATTGTCTTTGGTGGGGCAGTGTTAATCGCTGGTGCTATGCGTTTATTGTTGCTTTGGACGAGTACTAGATTGGCTTTTGCCACTGGCTCTGATCTTAGTATTAGGATCTATCGCCGTACACTTTATCAGCCATATGCTGTACATTGCGGGCGCAATAGCAGTGAAGTGATTAATGGTATCTCGGTGAAAGCCAATGGAGTTATTTTTGGTATTATTATGCCTGCTCTAACACTCATTAGTTCCATCATTATGCTCACCTCTATTCTCATGACTCTGTTGATGGTACAACCTGTGGTTGCATTAGTCGCTTTTTCAGGGTTTGGTCTTATCTATGTAGTTATTATTCGCTTGACCCGTAAGCAACTATTGGCTAATAGTAAATGTGTGGCACGCGAATCTACTCAAGTTATAAAATCTTTGCAAGAAGGACTGGGCGGTATACGTGATGTACTAATTGATGGCAGTCAAGCTGTTTACTGCCAGATTTACCGTAATGCTGACATCCGTCTGCGTCGTGCACAGGGAAATAATGCATTTATTGGTAGTAGTCCTCGCTTTGGTATGGAGGCGTTAGGTATGCTCCTTATCGCCACGTTAGCGTATTTTATGGCTCAGCAGCCCAGTGGCGTTGCTAAGGCTATTCCCATTTTAGGCGCATTGGCGCTTGGTGCCCAGCGATTACTACCAGTGCTTCAACAAGCTTATGTTGCTTGGTCCGAAATAAATGGAGGATCGGCTTCATTAGAAGACACGCTTAAACTGTTAGACCAACCCTTGCCCTGTTACGCTAATCAGTCAGTTATACAGCCACTGCCATTCAATCACAGCATAAGGCTTAAGCAACTCGACTTTCGCTATAGCGAGCAAATGCCCTTTGTACTCAAGCAACTCAATCTTACTATTGCTAAAGGTAGTCGTGTTGGTTTTATTGGAACCACCGGTAGTGGGAAAAGCACCTTGCTTGATATTATTATGGGGTTGCTCCAACCTTCTGGTGGCGACTTGGAAATTGATGGCCAAACTATTACGCTAGGCAACAATATCGCTTGGCAATCCCATATTGCTCATGTGCCACAAGCAATCTTTTTGGCCGACAGTACTATTGAAGAAAACATCGCCTTTGGCATAGCCAAAGACCAGATTGATCATTCTCGAGTTAAATTGGCGGCTCAACAAGCGCAAATTGCTGAAATTATTGAAAGTTGGTCTAAGAAATACCAAACTATTGTTGGTGAGCAGGGTGTTCGACTGTCTGGCGGTCAGCGTCAGCGTATTGGGATTGCACGCGCTCTTTATAAGCAAGCTGATGTGATTATCTTTGATGAGGCTACGAGCGCGCTAGATAATGAAACCGAACAAGAGGTCATGCTGGCGATCGAGGGGCTCAGTAAAGAGCTTACTGTGCTCATTATAGCTCATCGCATCACCACCCTTAAAAATTGCACAGAGATTGTCGAGTTGGGTGGTAGTGGCATAAAGCGTATTGGCAGTTATCAAGATATTATGAATGATACTACCTTAACTAACACATGGTAGATAAAGTTGATGTGTTGATTGTAGGGGGCGGCATAGTTGGTCTAGCCACAGCTTTACGTATTATGCAAGAGAGACCACTGACCCGTCTGACTTTGATCGAAAAAGAGTTAGCTGTTGCACAGCACCAGACAGGTCATAACAGCGGGGTAATTCACTCTGGCCTCTATTATAAACCTGGCTCACTCAAGGCTATTAATTGCCGTGCTGGTTATCGACAAATGTTGGATTTTTGCCGAGAGCAATCTATACCACATGAGATATGTGGAAAGATTGTCGTGGCAACTTCACCTACAGAATTGCCGGGCTTGGAGGAGTTGTATCGCCGAGGTGTAGCTAATGGACTCACAGGTCTTCGATTTTTACAGCCTGCCGAGATTCGTGAAATTGAACCTCATTGTAGTGGTCTTCGTGGTTTGTTTGTGCCGCAAACAGGAATTGTTGATTACGGTGCAGTAGCGAGAAAATACGCGGAGTTACTGGCCGAGTTGGGTGCTGAGATTGTTCTTGGTGAGACGGTGGTTGATATTCAGCGACAAGGTGAGCAGGTTGAGGTTATAGGGGGTTCATGTACTTGGGTAGCGCGAGTTGCAGTAGTCTGCGCTGGTTTACAATCAGACCGATTAGCGCGCAAGTCAGAGCCAGATTTACCCTTACGTATCCTACCGTTTCGTGGCGAATATTTCCAATTTACCGCATCGGCCCCTAAGTTGGTCAATCATTTAATTTATCCTGTACCCGACCCCGCCTTCCCGTTTCTTGGCGTTCATTTTACCCGCATGATAGGCGGTGGCGTAGAGTGTGGGCCCAATGCGGTTTTTGCTTTTGGTCGCGAGGCCTATAAAAAAACAGATTTTAATTTGCGAGACCTTTCGGAATCTTTAACTTGGCCTGGGTTTAGAAAAGTGGCTACAAAATACTTTCGTACTGGGTTAGGAGAGTATCACCGGTCGTTCAGCAAGCAAGCCTTTGTCAAAGCATTGCAAAAGCTAATTCCAGAAATACAAGTACAGCATCTTGAGCCTGGTGGCGCGGGTGTCCGGGCACAGGCTTGTGATCGCCAAGGTAATTTATTAAATGATTTTTATATTCGTGAAGATGGTAATATTATCCATGTTTGCAATGCCCCGTCACCCGCGGCAACTGCATCACTGGCTATAGGTAAGACCATTTCTGACAATGTATTATCACTACTTAACTAACATATAAGGTTTAATTCAGCATGAAAATTCTTGTAACAGGTGGTTGCGGCTATAAAGGCCATGTTCTTATCCCTAAATTGCTAGCAAGGGACTATGAAGTGATTGCCTTTGATCTTCAGTGGTTTGGTAATTTTCTGGCGCCGCATAAAAACTTATCAGTGGTTAAAGGGGACGTGCGCGAGAT
>NZ_CAJWCF010000159.1 GCF_913020055.1 uncultured Paraglaciecola sp.
TGGCCATGTTCCACGTGAAACACTTTTTTATCGTTATAGTTCTCAAGGAACTCTAATTGTTTGACATCAATCGCTGTCACAAACAACTGAGTATCAGATGTGTTCAATCGGGATATAAACACTTTTCTTTTTTCTTCATCTAGTTCCGCACCAACGTCGTCTAACAAGAAAATTGACGTCTTTGCAGTTTGTTCATGTAAGTATTGTGTTTGCGCTAGTTGCATCGCTGCTACCAACATTCTTAACTGTCCCCTAGATAATATCTCGTGGGCATTTACACCTTGTGTCTTTATGCGTAAGTCTGCCTTATGAGGACCGACACTTAGAAACCCATTTCGTTGATCTCGTTGTCTATTCTTTAATATGGCATCCGCTAAACTACAGCCTTTTTCCCATCCCCTATAATACGAAATTTCGAAGGAAAACTCAGGTAAAAAATCGGCTAAATTCGCATTAATAAGCTGTATAAGGTGCTCACTTAGCAATCTTTCTCGTTTGTCGCTAATTATCTGCCCTTTTTCACTTAGGAGCCCAGTCCAGTAGTCTAAGCTTTGCTCTTGTTGGTCTCGTTTATATAAAGAATTTAAATGCCTTAACCCTTTACTGAACACTTGGAAATCCAAATTAAAGGAGTGTTCCACGTGAAACAACAACCAATCTAGATAGCGTCTTCGTAGCTTTGGTGCTCCAAGTAACATGTCTGAACTTTGAGGCGTAAATATTTGAATTGGTAAATAGCTTGCTAAGTCTGTTGCCCGCTTAGATTTTTGACCATCGATATTAACAACACATTTATCGTTAGAAAATCTACTGATGCCAAATTTTTGCTGTATACCATCTTGTAAAACGGTCGAACAAAAAACAGTAAAACCTAACTCATCATGTTTGATAACATTTTTGTGTTTTGAAGTACGAAAAGAACGGGCGAAGCCAAGATAATGTAAGGCCTCCAATATGGAAGATTTGCCACTACCGTTCTCACCAAGAAAAACATTCAGGTTTTGATTAGCAATAAGTGACAAATCATCAATATTTCTAAAATGACTAATCTGGACTTTGTCCAGCTTCATAGGGAACGAAACGTCTTATATAATCGAATTACAGTCTCATCGGCATAATAACGTAAAGGGCGGAATCATCTTTAGAGTCCTCTATCAATGCGCTGCTATTAGAATCTGCCAAAGTAATGCGTACATCTTCGCAGCTTAAACCATTCATTACATCAATGAGATAGGCTACGTTAAAACCAATTTCTAGACTATCGCCTTGATATTCAACATCTACAATTTCTTCAGCTTCTTCTTGCTCTGGGTTATTAGCTGTAATCTTAAGCTCACCATTCGACAGGTTCAAACGAACCCCCCGGAATTTTTCATTTGATAAAATAGACGCTCTAGAAAATGCGTGCTTTAACACGTCTTTGCTCGATTCAATTTTTTTATCACCATCTTTTGGTAAAACACGTCTATAGTCGGGAAAACGCCCATCGACTAACTTACTAGTAAAAATAAAATCTGTAGAAAAGATTCTAATGTGGTTTGAACCGACTTGAACCTTAACCAATTTATCATTATCTTCAATAAGCCTAATGATTTCTAACACACCCTTACGCGGTATAATTACTTGGCGATTGGGTAATGTTGCATTTGTATAGTTCAAACGGCAAAGGGCAAGCCTATGACCATCAGTAGCAACAGTACGAATAAGGTTATCTTCAGTCTCAAGTGACATTCCATTTAGGTAATAACGTACATCCTGTTGAGCCATGCAAAAATGGGTACTATCAATCAGCTTTTTTAAATCTGATTGTGGAATTTCGAACTCCAACTCACCTTGCCAGTCCTCAAGATTAGGATAATCATCAGCTGATAAGGTTGATAGACTATATTTACTGCGACCGGATTTAAGTAGCGCTTTGTTTGCATCAACACTGAAGTCGATATTACTACCCTCGTTTAGGCCTCTACATATGTCTAGCAGCTTTTTAGCTGGTACAGTAATTTCACCTTCAACAAAATCCCCAGTTAAAGTTACATTAGAAATCAATTCGACCTCTAAATCAGTACCAGTTAACCAAAGTGAGTTATCACTAACCTTTATCAATACATTAGACAGTATAGGCAGTGTATGGCGACGCTCAACTGCGCCAGAAACCAATTGAAGTGGCTGTAAGAAGTTTTCCCTACTGATGCTAAATTTCATCTTTTTACTCGTGAATTTTTATGAAGATAGTGTGCGTATTAAGTTCTGATAGTCTTCTTTTATATCATGACTTTCTTCCCTTAGCTGCACTATTTTTCGGCAAGCGTGCAAAACAGTGGTGTGGTCTCGACCACCAAAAGCGTCACCGATCTCTGGTAAACTATGGTTAGTTAATTCCTTAGACAAAGCCATGGCCATTTGCCTTGGTCTTGCAACACTGCGACTTCGTCTTTTAGACAATATATCTGCCATCTTAATCTTGTAATATTCTGCTACCGTTTTCTGGATATTATCAATTGTCACCAATTTTTCTTGAAGCGCTAATAAATCACGAAGCGCTTCTCGCACGAAATCTATTGTAATGGGTCGGCCTGTAAAATTGGCATTAGCAATAACACGATTTAACGCCCCTTCAAGTTCACGCACATTTGACCGTAAACGTTTGGCAATGAAAAAAGCTACTTCGTCAGGCAAAAATATCTTATTTTCAACCGCTTTACGCATTAAAATTGCTACACGTGTTTCCAGTTCTGGGGGTTCAATAGCTATAGTTAGACCCCATCCAAATCGAGATTTCAAGCGATCTTCTACCCCAACAATCTCTTTTGGATAACGATCTGATGTAAGAATTATTTGCTGATTACCTTCAAGCAAGGCATTAAATGTATGGAAAAACTCTTCTTGAGAACGCTCTTTATTGGCAAAAAACTGAATATCATCAATGAGCAAGGCATCAACCGAACGATAATAGCGTTTAAACTCCTCGATCGCATTATTCTGCAAAGCTTTAACCATATCCTGAACAAAACGTTCTGAATGCATATAAACAACTGTCGCATTCTTCTTTTTGTCCATAATGCCATTACCAACGGCGTGTAATAAATGGGTTTTACCTAAACCGGTACCACCATAAATAAACAGTGGGTTATAAGCACCACCAGGGTTATCAGCAACTTGTTGCGAGGCTGCTCTTGCTAATTGATTTGACTTACCTTCAACAAAATTATCGAATTTGTAAGTTAGATTAATATTACTTTTATGCCCTAAAGGAATAGGCGCTGAGTTTACTACATTAGAAACTTGCACCGAGGGAATTGAAGGAGACTGGCTGTTTTTGTTTTGATTGTTTTGCCCTAGGGCTGACGGATGACTATTTGCTGCCCCGCTCCTGACATCTCGATTCACGACCTTTACCTCAAATCTTAATTGAGGTGCATTGTCTCCACAAAATTCCGCTAACAAATTATTAATTTGCGAAAAATATTTGTCTCTAACCCAATCCAAAACAAATCGATTTGGTGCAAAAAGAGTAATGTGAGCATCGCCTTGTTCGGCCTGAAGTGGTCTTATCCACATACTAAATTGCTGGATAGGTAAATCCTGTTGCAACCTATCGAGACACTGATTCCATATAGACATCAAAAAAAACAACTCCACCCTTATAAACAAAGGCCAATATAAGATAAAAAAGGAAATTACAATACAAAAGGCAAAAACCACCCTTGTATTATTTTTAGCCCGTTACGTGCCAAACTTATAACCAGCTGTGAATTATCTCGCTATTCGCCTAACTAACGCAACATACATTTAAAATTAATTAGAAATAACTTTAACTATACTTATATCTAATTGTTTTAAATGAATTTATCGAATCTTAGCAAGCTTGACTCGCTACTATTTTTTAGACGTATTCAATGCCAATATATATTCCTATTCCCTACAGACTAACTAACTTATTAGCAAGACTGTGGATAAAACAAACATTTTCAACAGTTATCAAATATTGATGGAAATTGACAGGATAATTCAGCTATTATCATTAGTTGCAGTAATTGATTGACAATATACCAAGTGATCTCTATTATTCAGCGTCATTTTTGAGCATGGTGATTACCACAAAGTGGTTATCATATAAATGTTCATTTTGTTTAAACCTTATGTATAGCGGGACTAGGTCATGAAAAGAACTTTTCAACCAAGCAACTTAAAGCGTAAGCGTTCACACGGTTTTCGTGCCCGTATGGCGACTAAAAATGGCCGCAAGGTTATAGCCAATCGTCGTGCTAAAGGCCGTGCGCGTTTATCAGCTTAATTATCCAAGGTGGGTGAAAATCATTTTTCTCGGGAGCTAAGGCTACTTACTCCCACCCACTTTGAATATGTCTTCAGTAATGCAATTCCATCTGTTTCACCCCAACTCACCCTACTAGCTAGATTTAATACTTCGAATAATCCTCGTCTAGGCATCACTTTGGCTAAAAAAAGAGTCAAACACGCACACGACAGAAATCGGTTAAAACGCCTTATTCGTGAGAGCTTCCGACTAGAACGCCATTCGTTTCCAAATATTGATATAGTTGTAGTAGGCAAAAGTGGTTTAGATAAATTATCTAATCAGGAATTGTTTTTTTTACTGAGTAAATTATGGAAAAAGTTAGCGTCGCGCTGCGAAAAATCCCAATCGGCATAATTAAGCTCTATCAAATAGTGCTTTCACCGATGATAGGACCTACATGTAGGTTCCACCCAAGTTGCTCTTATTATGCAATTGACGCTATTACTAAACACGGATTGATAAAAGGTAGTTGGTTAAGTTTAAAACGCATATTAAAATGTCACCCTTTAAATCATGGTGGTTATGATCCAGTACCAGAAAAAAAACAAAATAAAGAATGATTTTTAGGCTTATGCCCTCATAAATAATCAGAATAAAAGTAAAATAGTAACGTCGCCGTGGTTTAATGTATTGACACGAATAAGTCACACACATAAATAAGTAGTTAATTAGAGTATTTTATGGAATCCCAACGCAGTTTTTTATTAATTGGCCTCGCTATGGTCGGCTTTCTATTATGGCAACAATGGCAATTAGATTACGGACCTAAGCCGGTCGCACCACTAGTAAGTACTGAACAAGCTAGTACCCAACAAGACATGCCAAGCTCAGACGATGTACCCGCGGCAACGGTAGACGGGCAAACTTTGATTGCAAGTTCAGACCATAACGGAAAAATCATCTCTGTAGTCACAGATACACTTATCCTTAGTATCGACACTAAAGGTGGCGACGTAATTTCAGCCAACTTAGGTAAGTTTCCAAAGGAAGAAAACTCAAAAGAGTTTTATAGCTTACTAAAACCAAATGGTGACAAATTATTCATAGCACAAAGTGGATTAATTGGCCGAGACGGTACAGATAGCAAAGGTCGCCCTAATTACACGGTTGCAAAGGATAGTTATCAACTCGAGGGAGATACTTTAACAGTGCCTCTTACTTTAGTTACTCCTGAAGGTTTGCTGGTTATTAAAAGCTTTATCTTTACACGTGACAGTCACAAAATTGATGTGACTTATACCATCAAAAACAACACTAGTGATCCCAAACAAGTCCAACAATTTGCCCAACTTAAACAAAGCATGCTTGAACAAGAAGGCAGCATGTTTATGCCAATTTATCGTGGTGGCGCTTATTCAACCGAAGAAGACAAATACGAAAAATATGCTTTCGATGACATGGTTGATAATAATTTAAAAGAAACGACTGTCGCAGGTTGGGCTGCAATGATAGAACATTATTTTGTTTCTGCTTGGGTACCGCCTCAAGACGAAAAGAATAATTTGTA
>NZ_CAJWCF010000160.1 GCF_913020055.1 uncultured Paraglaciecola sp.
ATCGGCAACAGATTCACAAAACACCCCTATCGTAACCGCCCTTTAACAGCAGAAGATAGACTCTTTAACTGAACCCATTCCGGTGTTTCCAGTACTGTCGAGCGTGTCTTTGGTGTGCTGAAGTTGCATGATGAGATGACAAAGGCTCGTTACCTGGGTATCAAGCGTAATCGCACACGCTTTCAATTGATGTGTGTGGCACACAACATCAACCGTGGCAGACCTATTCAGCGGGCAAGTTGTGTCTGAAAAACCGAATGAAGGGGGAAAGCAGATGTGTTTCAGTAGATATAGACGATAAATTGTCCCTGTTAGGCAACATGGAATCAGAAAAACGAAGTCCTAGAATTTAACTGGCTATGTGAACTGATCGCGTAAAGGTCTCATCTAGACATAATTAAATATATCTTGTCGTGCTAGATATCTAGTTGCATATATCGTTCGCTTCATTCGTTCACGTTTTAATTATTGTCTGTATCACTCTGAGAATGAGGGCGTCAATTTTTGGCGAGGGGTTCTAAACATCATAAGGCTTTTCTCATAGATCTTGAACGAGTTGATCAGGCTTTGAAAAAAGAAGCCGCTGAATTAGAACTGAATGAGCTTGAGAGGATAAGGGGTGATAAATACCCTATTGTGATTCATTTATGAGTGGCTTTAGCATCATGTGCTCTTGGTTATAGTAATGCTTGTCGTATGTATCAAGCTACTTTGTGCATAAACACAGGTATGAATCTTCATGTCCAGTGCGATCCGTTTTGGTTGAGCACATTTAGGCTAACTTAATCAAAGTCTTCGTAATTAGTATGTGTCTGGAATGAGTTCATTTAAAAGAGGCCATCTTTTGAAGATATGAAAAGGCGTACCTGTGTTAATGTTCATAAGGGCTATTTGGAATCTTCTTTATTTTCAAGATAATTGGCAATACGTATTGATGCTTTACCATCAGTTTTACCGGCGAGTTTTTTTGTTATATTTTGTCTAGTTTCTGATTTTTCTTGTGGGGTTTTGATTGCTTGAGCAACAATTTTATTAAGTGCTTGATAGTTCTTAGCTCGACTGGTTATTTCATGAAAGAATTCAATATCTGAATCAATGCGTTTTTTAAAACGGAAACTAAAAATACCGCGATAGCTCCAGCGTAACTTATAAAAATCACACCAAACTATAGGTTTGTTTAGTGCTGCAAATTCAAAAATTGCTGACGAAGCGTCGGACAGCATGACGTCGGCTACGATCATAAAAGGTAATAAATTGTAATCAGTCATTGTTGTTAAATAAACATTATTAGACTGTTTCCAATGCTCAAATAAGCGCTGGTGCTTAATATGTTTAGTGCTGATTGATGAGAAAAAGTGCGGCTTAATAATTATATTATAATCGGAAAAGTCTTCAGCAAAATGAGAGCTAAAGTGCTCTATGGAGCTAGGATAAAAAGTAGGGGCATATAGTAATGTTGGTTTATTAGGGTCTAAACCCAGATCGGCCAGCTTGATTTTGTTTGCAGTACCGTTAAAAGCAGGGTCAAGCTTGGCATAACCGGTGTCAATAAAGTTTCCTTTAGGGTATTGGTCGCAAAGACGTTTTAAGCGGTGTTGGCCTTCGACAAATCTCACTGTTGTTAAATTTTGTGATACATCGTAATAGCATTGTTTCGGTCCAATCCCGTGCTGCATTAAAACTGTTTTGCTCACAGTGTGTATTTTATCGATATTGCTCACAGCATTACCAAAAACAACCCAATCAGCGGCTTGGTCAAGATAAAAGTCAAGTGCTTGCTGCCAGTTGTCATGCCAATGGGCGGTAAGTTTTTGCGTTGTTACAACTGCTTTGTAAATATTAGATAACCAAGTATCGTCTTGTCGATAAAAAACAAAACTACATGTAAAGCCCCGTTTGGTTAGTTCAGTTAAAACGGGTAAGTACTGAGGTAAATAGTATAAATGCTTAACATCAAAAATTATTTTCATAGTTTGTTGTCGTTTAAAGGCACAGCTAACAATTTGTGATTAAACGTAGTTAGCAATTTGACTCCTAGGGTTTTTAGGGGGTACGGTATGTTTGATAAACATCACTTTGGTTGATTATAAGTTTAATGGGTGAGAATATGAATCGTTTCCATTAATAATTGAGTCACTTTTTGGTGTGTTATGAGATTTATTTTATTTTGTAATCAGCCTTATGCCTTTTCAATACTAAGGCCATTAGAGTTGGAATTGATGCAAAGAGGCTATGCTGTGCTTTGGTATGTTCCCGCAGTTATTAAGGAATCTTTCTCGTTTCTTGGTTCTCAATCAACCTCGTTAATGGAAGATTTAATTGGATTTCAGAGCGATGCGATCTTTGTGCCTGGAAATGATGTGCCGCATTATTTAAGGGGAGTGAAAGTTCAAGTATTTCATGGGCTGGCATCGGAGAAAAAAGGGCATTTTCGTATTAGGGATTATTTTGATTTATATTTAACCCAAGGTCCGCACTTTACCGAAGGCTTTAATGCGCTAGTTAATATGCGTGATGATGTAAAAGTTGTTGAAACGGGGTGGAGTAAGTTAGATGCGCTATTCACATCCCCCCCTGAATTACATAATACAAAACAGCAATTGCTTAAGGAGTATAAATCGCAATTTATGATTGTGTTTGCTCCAACATTTTCGCCAAAATTGACATCAGCCACTATTCTTTTTGATGTGATTAATCAGATAGCTGATATGGACAATGTGTTAGTAGTCTGTAAATTTCATGATTTAATGGATAAGGATATTGTGAAGCGCTATCAAGAGTGTATGAATAAAAGCCTCATTGTCTCTGATGAAATAGATGTGCTGCCTTTGCTGAAAATGGCGGATATATTGATAAGTGACACGTCCTCTATTGTTTATGAGTTTATTTTGCTTGATAAGCCTGTGGTGAGTTATTTGAGTCAATCAAAAAATATTGTTTGGGAGAATGTTCATTTAATCAGTGATGTGCTAGAAAAAGTAAGAGAAATTATGGCGGGCCATGATAGGAAGAAGGCTGATAGGGCAAAATTAAAAAAGACTTATCACCCCTATTCTGATGGTAAGTCTTCATGCCGAATGATTGATGAAGTTGAACGGTATATAGCTGATTTTGGAGTGCCTATAAGTAGAAAAATATCGATGTTCCGTAAATTCAAAGTATATAAGAAGTATGGAGTTCGAAGTATTTTATGAAGTTGCATCCTGTTCAGTTAGTTGGCTCCACATTAGGTGGAGCCGGTCGGGTGTAGTTTTATATAGTTGATTTACTTGGCTTGTATTAAATTCCATATCATTTAGAAGGTGGAGCATTATTAGGTATTGTATGTGACGGACAATTGATCCCTTGGAATTATGAGTCTGGAGATATCAATTATGTTCAGTTCATTGGATCAATGAGTTGGTAGTCTTGAAAAGGTAACATCTCCTTACAGATTTCGAATAAGAAAAACGGCTAATGAGGTAAGCGTAATTAAAGTTAAAGAACGGTGGGTTCATTATTTTTCCTAGCGGCTAGCATTTTTATTTCGTTCAAGAAATGTGAGGCTGGATATTTTTGTAAAATACAACGTTCAAGAGCGTGCCTATTGCTATGTGGGAGGAAGTATAATGAGAGTAGCATTTAGTTTTTATGAGGTAGTTAACTATATGGGGCTACAATTTAGTTTTCAGTTAACTACCAACAATATTTGACTGTAAAGTATGGGAATTGGAAAATTCCAGTAAAAGACTGGGATTCTACACAAGAAAAAGCAATTGTGAGATAGTGCTTGTTATTGAAAATTCTCTTTTACATGTTTTTTTAGTTCGCTACTGGATATCCCTTGTGTTCTTGGTAGATAGAGCACCTCACATATATCCGTTAGAAAATCAAATTTTCCTTTCCAATCGTCCCCAATGGCAAAAATATCGATGTTGTTTTCTTTAATGTCGGATGGTTTTTGTTCCCAATTATATTCAGGAATAACCATATCGACATATTGGATAGCATTGACAATCTCAGATCTTTGTTTGTATGGAATTACCGTGGTTTTACCCTTGAGCTCATTGAACTCGTCTGTTGATATGGCAACAATTAGTTTATCCCCAAGGGTTGAGAGGTTCTTAAGGAGATTCAGGTGACCAATATGGAAAAGATCGAATGTACCGTAGGTTATAACTGTCTTCATCGTGTCGTTTTTTGTGTGCTCGTGGGAGGTCTGTTTAGGGGGGTATTTAATTGCATTGCTAGAGTGATTTTTCATGATAACAGTTTATGGCGTACGCCGGTGTTGATCTCTAATTGAAGTTGATGGTAGGTTAAAGATATTTTGGTGTAATTGATAGCTTTGGTTTGAGATGGGAGGCTATGATGAGGTTCTATACTAAATTGAGTGGTTTAAAAAGGCCCTTAATGTTGTCTGTTTAGCAATGTGATCGTGCACAATTGTGAAATTAGTATTGTCGGTTTTTTTTAGGGTCTTGTTGTGTTATAGAGTTTTGGAGACTTAGCTGGTTTGATAAATAATTAAGGTAGGTAATTTAGATGAAAGGAAGTAAGGGTGTAAGGGAAGATTCAGACTGGGGGACATATCAGAGGCTTTTGAAGTACGCTGTACCATACTGGAAGTTTTTTGTAATTAGTTTCGTAGGGTTTGGTTTGTATGCGGCAACCCAGCCATTATTTGCAATGGTTATTAAGCATATTATTGATACGCTGGGGACAGAGGCCAAAGAAGGAATGCTGTATTTACCACTCTTTTTTGTGGGCTTGTTTTTTGCTCGTGGTTTGGGGACTTTTTTAGGGCGATATTTTTTGGGTCGAGTGTCCGCCAACGTTACGCATACCTTACGGAGTGAAATATTCAATCATTATACTTGTTTGCCGGTTTCATTTTTTGCTGACAATAACAATGGACATATGATTTCACGTATCACCTATAACGTAGGTGAAGTCACTAGAGCCACTAGCGATTCTATTCGGACTTTTGTGCGTGAAGGATTAACAGTTATCGGGTTGTTAGCCTATTTGATATATGCAAATTGGCAGTTATCATTGGTTTTTTTTCTGGTTGCTCCGCTTGTGGCTGTTTTGGTGAAGTATGTAAGTAAACGTATGAAGCGGTTAAGTAAAAAGATGCAAGAAACGGTCGGGGATATGACTCACGTTACCTCAGAAATGGTGGTTGGGGTGGAGGTTGTGAAAAGTTTTGGAGGGGGCGGGTATGAAAGAAAACGATTTGCGCAGGCGAGTTTAAATAATAGGCGGCAATTTTTAAAGTTGGTGATGACTATGTCAATTCATAACCCGTTAATACAGTTTATTATTTCATTGGCGCTAGCTGGGTTGATGTATCTGGCATTAATTTTGATGGAGGACGCAGGTCCTGGGGAGTTTGTTGCTTATTTGACGGCCGCATTTTTATTGCCTCGGCCGATAAGGCAGCTAAGTGAAGCTAATGGCGAGATGCGTCGGGGAGTGGCGGCCGCCGAGTCATTGTTCGAAGTATTAGACGAGCCCTTGGAAGAGGATGACGGGAGTTATGAAAAAGACAGGGTAGTAGGGGGAATTGAATTTAGGAACGTATCGTTTACGTATGCAAAAGAAAAGGCGTTGGCGCTTAATAACATTAATTTGAAAATAAAGGCAGGACAGACGGTTGCGTTAGTCGGGGTGTCGGGGGGCGGGAAAAGCACGTTGATTAAATTATTGTCCCGATTTTATGATAATCAGGATGGCGAAATTTATTTGGATGGGGTTGATTTAAAAAATTATACGTTGAT
>NZ_CAJWCF010000161.1 GCF_913020055.1 uncultured Paraglaciecola sp.
CGTCGTAGATGGGTAAGAGAGGAATAGCCTGTACCAAAATCATCTAAAGCAAAATGTACACCTAACTTACAACAAGCTTCCATAATGCCTGAGACATGAACCATATCACCTAAAGCACTGGTTTCTAGTACTTCCAACTCTAATTGATCAGCAGCAACATTTGGATGCACGGCGAGAGATTTAGCCAATTGTTGAGGGAATTTATCCTCTTGTAGCTGACGAGCACTAATATTGACACTAACAGGAAGTTCTAAACCTTGTTTTTTCCAACTAGCAAGCTGTGCCAATGCAGTATCAATCACCCATTCACCTATTTCAATACTGAGATAATGTTCTTCAGTGACGGGTAAAAATTCAATAGGTGGAACCAAACCTCGTTCAGGGTGTTGCCAGCGGATTAATGCTTCTAAACCAATCACCTCACCTGTCTTCATATTGACTTTAGGTTGATAATATAAAACAAACTGGTTTTTCTCTAATGCAATACGAACATTTTCTAAACTCTCCCGAAGAATTTTTACTGCGGTATCTTGTTCTGTGTCAAATAAATGATAACGGTTTTTACCCGATTGCTTAGCAATATACATTGCCTGGTCTGCATGCCGTATTAATTGCTCAGTATCAGCATTATCTTCAGGATAAACAGTAACACCAATACTGGCGGAGACTTGTAATTCAATATCATTAATAACAACAGGTTCAGACGCTGCCAATAAAAGCCGCTCTAATATAGGTTTACAATCGTCTAACTGCTCTAAATCTACCAATACTGCAATAAACTCATCACCACCAAAGCGAGATAAAGTATCTCCTTCTCGTAAAGCAAGCTGCATCCGTTGAGCAATAACAACCAATAACTCATCACCTATATCATGCCCATGATTATCATTCACGGCTTTGAACCCATCCAAATCAAGAAAAACCACGGCAAGTGATAAATCACGTCGCTCACATTGCACAACAGATTGAGAAAGACGGTCAGCCAGCAACACACGATTAGGTAGTTTTGTTAATACATCATAATGCGCAATGTGTTCAAGTTGCTCCTGATGTTCTTTAACAACAGTGATATCAGTAAATAAAGCGACATAATGTTTTATTTCATTCTTTTCATTTTTGACTGCACTGATTGTCAGCATCTCCGCATAAAGTTCACCACTTTTTCGCCGATTCCAGACTTCACCATACCAATGGCCTTTTTCAAGCAATGATTTCCACATCGCTTGATAAAATTCATTCGACTGTTTACGCGACTGTAATATCTTTGGATTTTGACCTATTGCCTCTTCACGGCTATATCCAGTGAGGCGAGTAAAAGTCTCGTTAACTTCAATGATCGTCCCATTAGCATCAGTAATCATAATGCCTTCTCGGGCATGAGAAAATACACTAGCAGCAAGCTGCAAATTAAGTTCGGATTTTTTACGTTTGGTAATATCTTCAGAGGTACCAATCATCAACAAAGGCTTTCCATCAAAGGTTTTACTAACCAACATACCTCGACTTAGCAACCAGATATATTCCCCATTTTCACAACGAACTTGGTGTTCAACCTGATATTCGCTGCTTTCGCCTTTTGCCACCTTTGCCAACCTAGCCATTGTTACTTCTATACATTCAGGATGCAGCCTCCTATCCCAATCATTAAGTTGTCGAAAATCGGGTCCAGTCATTTCATCCTTTATCCCAAGTATATCTATCATTTGTTTTGACACTAGATTAACTTGTGTTTGAAAGTTATATTCCCAAGCTGCACTTCCCGTTCCTTCAAGAGCAAATTGCCAGCGTTTATTACTTGCATCTAATGCTTGATCTATTTTATTTTTTTCAATAGCAATACTGGCTAACCCAGCTGTTTGCTCAATCAGTAAAAGATCTGAATCAGTGGGTACATGAATATCTTGATGATAAATAGCAAAAGCACCTAGAACTTTTTGTTCACTAGAAAAAATAGGTTCTGACCAACACGCGCCTAAACCCGTTTTTTCTGCAAGCTCTTTATAGGGCGCCCAATAGGGATGTGTCTGAATATCCTCAACGATAACGCGCTTCCCTGTATAGGTAGAGGTTCCACAAGAGCCAACACCAATCCCATTTTTTAATCCATTAATAGCCTCATTATAAAAATCAGGGAGGCTCGGTGCAGCGCCTTTTAATAGATGTGTACCTTCATCATCTAGCAATAAAATACTGCAGCGCATAGCTGGGTTTTCACTTTCTACATTTAACACAATCGCACTGAGAATATCTGAGAGTGGCGCATCATCGGCCATTAACTCCAACACATTGCTTCGAGATCGTTCCCTTGATTCGCCTAATTTACGATCATTAATATCGGTATCACTACCTTGGTAAGCAACTAATTCACCCCGTTCGTTACTTAGTGCCTGACCAGAAGAATTGACCCATACAACCAGTCCATCTTTAGTCATCAGTTGATTTTCTATATTATTGCTCGCTTGTTTTTGTTTAACAACATTTAGGGCAAATGCTTTAAATTCTTCTCTCCCTTCTTCAGGGTGCAAATCATAAAAATATTTTTTCCCAACAATTTCTTCTGGTCGATAACCAAGAATCAATTCAATTTCCTCACTACAATAAGTATATAACCCCGTTGGATCAACTTCCCATAAAAAAGTACGGCTTTGACTGGCTACATGGTGAAACCGGGCTTCAATTTCCTGTAATTGTTGTATTGATTTTTCACGTAGAATCTCACTACTTACCCGTGTTGCAGCAAGCTCAAGCAAGTGAAGTAATTCATCACTGTTATGCATTTCCGCAGAATGCAAAGCGACAAAAACCCCTAAACTATCATATTGAGGGTCAACTAAGGGCACTCCAACATATGATTCAATTCCCATTTGGACGAGCAATTCATCATTTGGAAAATGTGTTTGTATCGCCTGAGGGAAAACACAAGCCTTATTGTCTAACACCTTTTCACAAGGTGTGTTTATAAGCTTATATTCGAATGCCCCTATGGGATTACCAAGTGCCCAACCACCCGCTACATTAATTTTTTGACCTTCATTTGCCGAAAGACCAATAAAGATATAGTCAATATGCATTGTTTCAGCGATATACCGACTAATAGCCTCAAAAAATGCTTTACCTTTAAGATGAGCATAATCATGCGTTAATTTAGAAGCAAGTTCTCTAGGCCGCTGTTCATGAGTAATATCTTGTAAGGTACCTATTGCTCTAACCGCTTTTTTATTACTATAAAATATCTCCCCTTGCTCATTGACATGCTTAATGCTCCCATCAGCCATGCATATTCTATAGTCAACACTATAAGGCTCAAGAGTTTCTAGAGAATCAGTATAAGCAATATTTGATTTTTCACGGTCTTTTGGGTGTATGAATGAGCTAAATAATTCATAAGAAGGTTTTACACTTATACGATCAATTTCTAGAATACGGTAAATACCATCAGACCAGCTAAGTTGGTTGCTTACCATATTGTGTTCCCAAGTCCCCATATTAGCGACCTGCTGAGCTTCTTTTAGAATAAACTCACTTTTCTGTAAATCTGCTTCTGCCTGTTTAAGCGCAGTAATATCACGTGCGATACCGAACAACCCGATAATACGCCCTTGACTGTCTTTTATAGGATATTTTCGATTATCAACCCAGCCAGCATTACCCACATCATCTAAAATAGGCTGAACCTCTTGAACTACAGAAATTGAGCCATTAAATACTTGTTTTTCTAGGCTATAGTAGATATCGGCATACTCTCTAGAGAATACATCGTAATCTGTTTTACCAATCAAATCTCTCCAATGTTCAGTTGGATCCGTTATGTTAACCAAGGTTTGACTAGCCCCAGTAAACACATGATTTCTATCTTTAAAGTAAATATAATCATCAGTATTTTCCAACAAGGCAATAAAGTTACTTAATACCGACCTGTTAGCAACGTCGAGGTCCAAACTGTATATAGGTAACAGAGAAAGCTCTATAACGGTTTCTTGTTTCTCACTATTAAATAGTTTGGTATAACTGGCACTTAGGATTTTCACCAGTCCATTTTTTGAAATAATGCGGAAGGTTAAATGAACAGGTTCAGTTTCTGTTGAATGAAAAAAGATAGCATTACTCACATCACTATCATCAGGGTGAAATAGGCTATTAAAAGAGGGACTTTCAGATAAAAAATCTTGAGATGTATAACCTATTGATAGGTCTAAATCATGACTTACCGTTAAACAGCACAATTTATCTTGCGCTAATAAAAATGACATCTTAACGATGTCTACAAATGGGGGCGTGCTCTTATCCATAAAGTATTTAAACTCAGTGACAACCGAATAACCTTTTAATAAATGCCTAATATAAACTTAATTTTAGTTCAATGCATAGACTATAACATAAAAAATTTTAACACCCCCACTTAAGATATTGATATAGTTATATTTTCAATCAATATTAGATTGTAAATTTGCTCTCACGCAGCGCAAAATACTATAGCTATACTCTTCATCAAATAAATCATACAAAGGCTTAAGTGCATTTTTTTGATCTTCTGGCAAATTAATAAGGGCATCTTCTATTTGCTGAATTTCTTTTTCATTTAAATCAATCACATCATTTAACGAAACACTACCATCTTCTATCGCTTGGGATAAATGGGTATAAATTGTGCCTTCTGTTAATTCCCTTTCTTTAGCAACTTTGTCTACCGTATAACCCAACCTAAA
This sequence comes from uncultured Paraglaciecola sp., assembly GCF_913020055.1. Taxonomy (GTDB): domain Bacteria; phylum Pseudomonadota; class Gammaproteobacteria; order Enterobacterales; family Alteromonadaceae; genus Paraglaciecola. The sequence continues at coordinate 4,707 of NZ_CAJWCF010000161.1, forward strand.
CAAAGCTACTGATTCTGCAACCGTATCAGGTAAATCCATACTTGAGAATTCATACAACACCTCTAAGAATTTATCACCATACAGTTCCAGCTTTTTCTCACCAATACCTGAGATATAACTCATTTGTTTTAAATCAGTGGGTTTTTCATCAATCATTGCCATTAATGTAGCATCATGAAAAATAACAAAAGGAGGGACATCTTGTTCATCAGCAAGTTCTCTGCGTTTTGCACGCAAAGCATCCCACAACAATGTATCCTTTCCAGCTGCGGCAGCTCTTTTCTCTGATTTACTACGTTTACCTTTTACTGGGGCAATATCTTTACGCAACATCAAAGTTTGTTCACTGCGTAAAATAGGTCGACATTTTTCTGTTAATTTGAATGCACCAAAGCCTTCAAAATCAACTTCGACAAACCCTTTTGCAACAAGCTGCCTAAAGACTGATCTCCACTGTTTTTCATCTAAGTCTTTACCAATACCAAAAGTTGATTGCTTATCATGGCCAAAACTTTTTATTCTGTCATTGTCCTTACCTAATAACACATCCAATAAATAAGTAACTCCAAAGCGTTGCTCGGTACGATAAATACACGATAAAGCTTGTTGGGCCGCAATGGTTCCATCCCAAGTTTCAACGGGCTCTAAACAAGTATCACAATTACCACAATCTTCTTTAAGTTCATCCCCAAAATAAGCTAATAAAGCCTGTCGCCTACAACTAACCAATTCACATAAAGCCAGCATTGAATCTAACTTATGAAACTCTACCCGTTTATGTACTTCATCCGCATTAGAAGTCGCTAACATTTGTCGTAAGGTGATAACATCTTGCAAGCCATAAGCCATCCAAGCATTGGCAGGTTGACCATCTCGCCCTGCTCTTCCCGTTTCTTGATAATAGCCTTCAATACTTTTGGGTAAATCCAAATGCCCTACAAACCTAACATTGGGCTTATCAATCCC
>NZ_CAJWCF010000162.1 GCF_913020055.1 uncultured Paraglaciecola sp.
CCAACCCACGCCCCAGCAATTAGAACAATTTAAGCGTATGTCTCCGGCAGAGCAAAGCCGCCTTGCCAAACAGTTTGGGGTTGAAATTCCACAGGGTGGTGGTGTAGGGCAAGTTCAAACTATTGTGCAAGAAACGACCGTTCAGCCTAGAGTTGTTGATACAAGCCTAAACCATAAGCAGCCACAACAAATAATAACCAAAAAAGAAGGTCTAATGCCCTTCGGTTATGACCTGTTTTCAGGGAATCCAACTACATTCACCCCCATTAATGATATCCCAGTTTCCTCAGATTATGTATTAGGTCCTGGAGACTCACTAAAAGTAAATCTATTCGGTAAAGACAGTCAGTCGTACGAACTAGTTATTGATCAGGAAGGCGCTACATATTTACCAGATCTAGGGCCGCTACACCTAGCAGGTCAAACCTTCTCAGAAGCCAAACAAAACATAAGCAATACCATCAATCAAAAAATGATTGGCGTAAAGGCTAGTGTGTCTATGGGGCAGTTACGCTCTATACGTGTATTCGTTTTAGGTGAAGCGTACTTACCAGGCTCTTATGTGGTTAGCTCTCTTTCTACAATGACGAACGCGCTGGTATTAAGTGGGGGGGTTTCCGAAAATGGCTCACTAAGAGAAATCCAATTAAAGCGCAAGGGTAAGCTCATCCAAACTCTGGATGTTTATGACTTACTACTCAAAGGTGATACCAGTAACGATGCGCAGTTGAGGTCAGGCGATGTCGTATTTATCCCGTCAATTGGCAGTACTGTTGGAATAAAAGGCGAAGTAAGGCGGGCTGCAAGATATGAACTAACCGGTGATGAAACGGCAGAATCATTAATGCATTATGCTGGCGGTCTTTTATCATCAGCATATCCACAGTTAGCCACACTCCAAAGAATTGACCAAAATAACCAACGCACCTTATTGAATCTTAATTTAAAACAATCAACTGACTTGCAAACAAATTTAAAAAACGGCGATGTAATCTCAATTCCGAAAGTGGCGGAAAAAGTTGAAAATATCATTAAACTTTCAGGCCATATATTGCGTGAAGAATCGCTCACCTGGCAGCAGGGTCTCCGTTTAAGTAATGTCATGTCTGAAGTTCAGCGATTAAAACCAAATCCTGATTTAAACTATGGTTTAATAAAACGTTATCACCAACCAGATCAAAAGTTAGAGGTTGTTCCATTTAGCTTAGAAAATGCCTTAAATCAACAAGGTTCAAAAAGAGATATTCTTCTGCAAAATCAAGATGAAATTCTATTTTTTGGCTTGTATGACTCAAGCAGACAAAAAGAAATTGCCAAACTGATCGAACTATTAAAATCTCAATCAACCATTGTAGCCCCATCAAAAGAAATTACCGTAAGTGGTGATGTTCGCTTCCCAGGAGTCTACCCTCTTAGTAAGGGAATGAATGTCAGTAATCTTATTAGTGCTGCGGGTGGACTAACCGAAAAAGCCTTTCAGCTACGAGCTGAATTAAGTCGAACCGAATTTAATCAACAACAAGAACGTAAGCAGTATCGTGTAGATTTGAACTTAACTAATACTGACTCATTAATGTTCACTCTCAAATCACGAGATGTACTACAAATAAAAACCATACCAGAGTGGGCTGAATCGGAGCAGGTAACTTTAAGTGGTGAAGTTAAATTTCCAGGTGTATACCCAATCTATAAAAATGATACCTTAGCAATATTGCTAGAGCGTGCAGGCGGTCTAACAGAGTATGCCTATGCGCCCGGTTCTATGTTTACTCGTGTCGACCTAAAAAAACAACAAGCTAAACAGTTAAAAGAAATGCAAGAGCGTTTAGCTGAGGACATTGCTAAAGCAGAATTGGTCTCTGTAAATCAAGGCTCAGAAACAAAAGAGGCAAGTGATGTAGGTGTAGCGCAAAAAATTCTGTCCCAACTAAAAGGCACTAAAGCGACTGGGCGACTAGTCATTGATCTAGAAAAAGTACTTGCTAAAGAGTCGGATTACTCTATCCCGCTACAAAAGGGCGATGCACTGTATATACCAAGCAAAAAGAATTCTGTTACCATCGTAGGAGAAGTTCAGTTGCCAATTTCCCAAATATATGAAGCACAGCTAAGTTATTGGGATTACATAGAGCGAAGTGGTGGAACAACCGATAAAGCTGATGAAGGGCGTGTTTATATCATCAAAGCAAATGGTGCAGTAAAAATGCCTGAAAGCTCTACGTGGTTTGCTAGTACTGAAAAGCAAATAGCACCAGGGGATACAATTGTGGTGCCGCTCGATGCAGATAAACTAGACCAGATTGTACTATGGCGTGATATGAGTCAGATTTTTTATCAGATTGCGTTGGGTGCGGCTGCTGTGGGAAGTTTATAATGAATGATGTCGTATGGCATGATTATAATGTATCAAAGGAGTTGAAGTCAGGCAGAAAGAAGCAGAAGTCAAGCAAATTACTGGTGTAGCCTAATCTATTAATATCGGGAGTATCTGTGATCTCAAGTCATATACCGAATATAGTAGGTTCTTCCCATTACTAAAAATTATTAATATGAGCTTAAACGTGCAAAAAACTGAAATGCCGCAAATGCAAACTCCCGCTCCACCGATTAATTTTTCTAAAAGCGACGAAATTGACCTGCGTGAACTATGGTCCACGATCTGGAAAGGTAAGTGGCTTATCATCTGTATTACATCAGTTTTTACCGTAAGTTCCGTTTTTTATGCTCTATCCATTCCTGATGTATACAAATCAACAGCAATTCTAGCTCCGGCATCAACTTCTAGCTCTTCCACTCTGTCAAGTTTAGCTGGCCAGTTTGGTGGCTTTGCCTCATTGGCAGGAATCAATTTAGGTGGCTCTAGTGGCGGGGATAAAACTACTATTGCAATTGCGCTAATAAAAACCTGGGGTTTTTTAGAGGATTTTATTAAGAATAATAAAATTGAAGTAGAAGTATTTGCTGCCAAAGGCTGGGATAGAAGTACCAGAAAATTACTTATTGACCAAAATCTGTATGATACGAAAACATCTACCTGGGTAAGGGGTAACGTACCGCCTAGTCAAGATGGTACATTAGTTCCTACAAGCTGGAAGCTATTTCAAAAAATAAAAAATAAAATTAATATCAGTCAGGAGTCAAAAACAGGTTTGATATCTCTAAGCGTCGAACACTACTCTCCTTTTGTTGCGAAAAGGTGGGTTGACTTGTTGGTGTTAGCTATTAACGAACATATGCAATTACAGGGCAGAAAAGAAGCGCTTAATAGTATTAAATACCTTAAAACACAGATTAATAATACTAACATTGCTGAAATGCGGACTATTTTTTATCAGTTAATTGAAGAGCAAACTAAAACGTTGATGCTGGCTGAAATTAGTAGTGAATATGTGTTTAGAACATTAAGTTCTGCAAAAATCGCAGAAGTTAAGATTAAGCCTAAGCGTGCGTTCATTGTGATTTTAGGGGCTGTACTGGGTGTCATGCTCTCAATGTTATTAGTTCTCGTTCATCATTTTATTTACAAACCAGAGTTGGCCCGATAGGGTTTGTCTTTGGTTGAAATCTATTATATTTGAGAGTTTTAGATGAAGATTTTTGCATTGATGGGGGCTGCTGGATACATTGCCCCTCGTCATATGAAGGCGATAAAAGATACTGGTAACAATCTTGTAGCAGCATTAGATAAAAATGACTCAGTGGGAATCATCGATAGTTATTTTCCTGGTGCTGATTTTTTCGTTGAGTATGAGCGTTTTGATCGCCACATTGACTTGTTAAAACGTGAGGGTACTCAACTTGATTATGTGAGTATCGCGTCCCCTAATTATTTGCACGATTCGCATATTCGTTTTGCGTTACGGCAAGGAGCTCATGCAATATGCGAAAAACCCTTAGTGTTAAATCCGCATAATATTGATGCATTAAAAGTCGTACAAGAGGAAACAGGAAACCAAGTCTACAACATACTACAGCTTCGTTTGCACCCAAGTATTATTGAATTAAAGGAATATGTAACAGCTGAAGTTTCCAATAACCCCGATAAAGTTTTTGATGTTGATTTAACCTATTTAACCAGTCGTGGGCACTGGTATTTTACATCATGGAAAGGTGATGTAAATAAATCGGGCGGTATCGCAACGAACATCGGTGTTCACTTTTATGACATGTTAGGTTGGGTGTTTGGTGATATTAAGAAAAATGAAGCGCATCTAAAACACGCGGATGCGAATGCAGGTTATCTAGAATTTAAGCACGCGAAAGTACGCTGGTTCTTATCGGTTAATTACGATTATATACCTGAAGAAGTTAAAGTTGCAGGCCAACGAACCTATCGCTCAATCACTGTTGATGGAAAAGAAATTGAGTTTTCTGATGGTTTCACTGACCTGCACACAGCCAGTTATCAACATATACTAAAAGGTGAAGGTTTTGGTTTGGAAGAGGCGCGCAATAGCATCGAAATAGTAAGTGAAATTCGAAATCAAGGTGTTGTGAGTAATAAGTCTGATGCACATCCTTTTATAAATAAAGTGATTGGCTAATGCTAGAAACCTATATACATGAGAGTGCCATTGTTGATAAAGGGGCTCAGATTGGTAAAAATTCACGAGTTTGGCATTTTGTACACGTTTGTAGCGGTGCTCAGATAGGCGAAGGAGTTTCTCTGGGGCAGAATGTTTTTGTAGGTAATAGAGTAACCATTGGCAATAAGTGTAAAATTCAAAACAATGTTTCGGTCTACGATAATGTTTATTTGGAAGCCGAAGTGTTTTGCGGTCCAAGTATGGTATTTACCAATGTATATAATCCGCGATCTGGCGTTGAACGTAAAGATGAATATCGTGATACCTTAGTGAAACAAGGGGTTACCTTGGGTGCTAATTGTACTATTGTATGCGGCATTACCATCGGGCAATATGCTTTTGTGGGTGCGGGGGCTGTGGTAAACAAAGATGTAAAGCCTTACGCCTTGATGGTAGGAGTTCCCGCAAAGCAAATTGGCTGGATGAGTGAATATGGAGAACAACTTGATATACCTCTCCAAGGGGCTGCTTCAGCAACCTGCAAACATACCGGCATTGTATACCGCTTAGAAAATAAAAAATTAACTAAAGTAACAGATTGAAATAGATGCAGTTTATTGATTTACAAGCACAATACCATTATTTAAAAAAACGTATTGATACTCGAATTGAACATGTACTTAACCATGGTAAATATATCATGGGCCCTGAGGTGCATGAATTAGAGACTAAGTTGGCTGAATACGCAGGTGTTAAACACGTTATTACGTGTGCTAATGGGACCGATGCATTACAGCT
>NZ_CAJWCF010000163.1 GCF_913020055.1 uncultured Paraglaciecola sp.
CTAGACGATGGATTATGTTGTTTGATCTAGTAAGTCAAAATTTTCAAAATCGCTCTTCACGTGAAACTGCCGGAGTATCAACGAAAGGCAGCGGGGAGGCTGTGTCGGTTAAATTGCATAAAGATTTATTAGTCTCTAAAGGGTATGGGCGCGGACTTTCATTCCCTTTAGTTAATCTACACAGTGCCAATCAATCTCAAAGTATCTATTCATTGTTATTGAGTAGTTTTGGCTTAAATGGTCAGGATCTATTAGAAGAAAAACTAGTTGATGAAAAAGCTGGTGGTAATACCGAAGTTGATCAGCCAGATAAAATGCCAGCATCATTAAAACCAAATAAAAAAATTGATCCCAGTGATAGGCAGCGATCACGCTTGCTCGAACTAGTCTCTTCAATAATTGACGAGATTTGTCAGTCTGATTTTGTTTTGGTGAGAGAGCCTGAATTGTTGTCACGCGATTTGCAAGTGGTAGCGATCCTGTTGAGAAAGCTATATTCAATGGGATGGATAGAGGAGGCAGAGTTTTTCAATCTAACGCACAAAGCCTGGTCTCAGCTCTTTTTTTCAACTAAAAATGATAGAGCTAAAGGGTTAATACAGCTTCGATTTGAGGCGTCGCCTGATCCTCAGAAGTTTATTGAGGAAGGGAAGGTATTGTTTGAAAAGGGGGAGCTGAAGAGTGCGAGGGTTCAGTTTAAGAGTGCATTGCAGCATAATCCGCAGTTGGCTGAACCGTATTATCATATTGCACTCCTAGATGAAGAAGAGCAAAAATGGTCAGCAATGAGAACCAATCTACAGGAGGTGGTAAGGCTTGATCCTAATCATTTGGATGGACATGTAAAGCTTGGTTTTTTACTTATTCAGCAAACTGAAAAGGCGAAGGAGCAGCTGGATTTTGCACTCAAGCTTGATTCAAATAATTTTCAGGCTATTCTGCTTGATGCTGCTATTAAATATCATGAAGGTGATAATGTTGGCGCACGAAAGCAGGTTGAACGTGTACTTGCGGTAGATAAAGGTGATTCTCAGGCTGTTCGAATGTTAGTGAGGGTCCTGACTGACGAAAAGCTTTATGATGATGCAATGATAGTTTTGAATCCAGGTATAGAAAATAATCCTGATGATTTAGGGTTGCGTTTATTGGAGGTCAGTATATTAACAAAGCAGGATAGGGAGGATAAGCAAGACCGTTTGATAGAGGTGTATGAGAAGTTAATTGCTGATTTTCCTGATGATAAGTCTTTGCGTAGAACGCAGATTGCGACATTAGCGGGTTTTAAGAAATCAAAGATGTTAGAAAAAGCATTGGAGGAGGCGATATCTAAGGATCCCTCTGATATTGATCATAAAATGGCACTTGTAGGGCATTATGAGCTGGTTAAAAAAGATCAAGTTGAGGTTTTGTTACAAGGTTTTATAGATAATGCGCCTGCGGAGGCAAGGTTTAAATTTCGACTTGCTGGAATCTATACCAAAGATAAGCAGTACCAGAAAGCTCGTGAATTATTTAAGCAAATTATCGATGCGGATCCAAATGGTAAAAACGGTATGAGAGCTAAAGTGCACTTAATTAAAATTGCTTTAGATCAGAAAGATCAGCAATTGACTGAGCGGCTGGTAAGTGAAATTCTTGATACTGATAAACGTAATAATGAGGCATTGTTGATTCGAGCAAATATGCGGCTAGATAAGAAAGATGCGGATGGCGCAATTTCTGATCTTCGTATTGTTTTGCGTGATAAGCCAAATTCTGATGAGGGGTTGGTGTTGATGGCTCGTGCAAGTGTGATGAATGGAGAGTTTGAAGTAGCTGAAAGTTACTGGAAAAAAGCAATCGATGCCAATCCTGCTAATTTGACTGCAATTGTACCTTTGGTGGCTACGCTTTCAAAGCGGGGTGATATAGAACGTGCAGAAGAATTGGTTGTTAAGTCAATAAAAGCAAGTCCCTTGAATAGTGCGTTAGTTGAAGTGTTGGTAAAGTTTAGAATTGCAAAAAAAGACTGGTCAGGCGCTGAAGGTGCTGTGAATGAGTTGAGAAAAAAGAACAATGGAGAGATTTCTGCGCTAATGCTAGATGGTCTGATTGCTGATAAGAGAGGTCGTTATTTGGATGCCATTAAGGTATATAAGCAAGTCTTAGATAAGGAACCGAAGTCTAATGGTGCTTTAGTTGCGATTTCAAGAGCGTATAGTCAATTGAAACGTAAGGCTGAGTTCATGAATTTTTTACAAGTCTTTATCAAGAAAAACCCACGGAGTATCATTGCTTTTAATATGTTAGGTCAGTTGTATGCGATAGAGAAAAATTGGGTTGAGGCTACAAAAGTTTTGCAAGAAAGTTTGGATATAGATAGACAATTTATTTCTACATATGAGTTGTTGGCTGCTGTACATACACAGCAAGGTGAAAACTTTAAGGTTATTGATTTATACAATGAAGGGTTAATAGCTTTGCCAAATAATCGTAAGTTAATGATGGGGCTGGCTCGGGGTTATGAAAGCTTAAAGGATTATGAAAAGGCTATTTCTGCATATGAAAAAATGGTTAGTCAGTTTCCAGATGATGAGCAAGTAGCGAATAACTTGGCTTTCTTATTGATTGAATATCGGTCCGGCCCAGAGTTTACTGAAAAAGCACTTTCTCTTTTAGAGCGATTTAAAAAGTCCGCTAATCCATATTTACAGGATACTTTTGGATGGGCGTTATTTAAATCAGGTCAATTTGAGAGATCAATTGAAGTGCTGAGAAATTCGGTTTCTATTATGCCTGATGATACTGACATTCATTATCATTTGGGGGAGGCTTTGTATGCTGTTGGTAATTATTCTGCAAGTAAGCTTGAATTGGAGAAATCGTTGGCACTAGTAGAAAGGCGTGGAAAATTTACTGGGATTAAGCGAGCTAGGTTTCTATTGAAGGAAATAAATAGTTCACCTCGTAGTTGAAGAAAATAAATGTGGCTTGGATGTTGGTGTTTGTTTGTTTGTTTGTTTGAAATAGGATTGTTAATGGATAGTGTTAGTGTTAATAAATTTAGAGAAAACTTGAAATACTTTGTAGAGCTTGTTGTTAATGATCATCGGCCTTTAAAAGTAACGCGTAGGAATGGAGAAGACTTTGTTGTGATTAGTTCTGAAAACTGGCAGCGAGAGCAGGAAACACTCTATGTGCTACAAAATAATCATTTAGTGAAGCAGATTGCCGATTCATCGTTGAGTCATTCTGGTAAGGCGGGCTATATAGCAACTGAAGAGGAATTGGATGAGATCGTTGGTGTTTGAGGGAGACACATGGGTGGTTTTATCACAACTCAGGGAAAAAGATAAAAAGTTATACGCTACATTATGCAGATTATTTAAAGAAATGCTTTGTGGTGATTCATCTATAGGTTTAGGGAGATCTGTGTTATTAAATCATGAGCTATCAGGTCTATGGTCTCATCGAATAAGCCAAGCTGACCGTGTTATTTATAGGTACGATAGTGAGGTTTTATATATTTTTGCTATTGGAGGGCAATTTGAAAATTTATATCATCTGCGGGCGACTAAGCGTACGGCGTTAGGGGTGGGTTAAATCCCCCATGTTAATGTTGAAATATAAGTGTATTCCCCCACTCTAAATTAATAAAACTTGGTTATTGTAAGTGGATATGTTTTTAGGTATTGATTTGTAAGATAAATATTATTTTGGCATGGCTAATGCTTTGTTAGGGTAGTCTTTGTAGGTATTGTATGTTCAGAGTGAATATTTTAGCTTTATTCGCAGGAGCGATATAAATCATATGTAAGGCTTGTGTATTAAATACTTAATTTGCCACAACCGTCGTGAGGCGGAGTCGGAAAGCCATAGGGTCTGGGTTGAATTCAGATAGCCGGGTTGTCTCCTTAAGTGATGGAGGCTTTAAAAACTAAGGGTTAATTTTTAGTTGTTAGAGCATATCACTTAATAATTAAATTTTATAAATTAATGGAGATTTTTAATGAATCTAAAAACTAAACTAGCGGCATCAATACTGCTGGCTTCATCTGTATCTATGGCTCAAGCAACAACTTACTCTGTAGCATCAGTTTTTGGTGATGGTGGAATGCAAAGCCAGACTACATTCGACGGAACATTTGAGTGGGACGGAACCTCAGTAACTAACTTTAATGGTCTTTTATCAGAAGCAATGTGGGGATGGAATAGTGCGCGAGCTGGTGGTGTATTCGATTCAAACGGAACTGCTGCTTTGGGTATGCAAAGTCTTGGTACAGGCATGATGGGAACAACTGCTGGTTTTGATTATGCAAATAAAGTATATGCTAAACCAGGTGGCTATGCAGATAATGAAGCGCCTTTGCTTGAGTTAACTCACCAACTTGCAAGTGTGACAGCTGGAGGTATGGTCTCAACTACTGTTTTTTTAAATGCAAATGATACAAATGTATTTACGAATGATGGTACTGTTGTTGGTGGTGGTAATTACACTATAGGTAATGATGAACCATTCGGTGAGATATCAGGAAACACGGGTAATACTAATATGAATGGCAATGCATATTTTACACTTGTTTTTGATGAAATGAACCCAATGGATACATCTGTAACTTTTGGTGAAATGGTTTATGGTGACTGTTCAGCATTAGGCTTAATGTCAAATATGTTGGTTGGTGATCTATGTATGACTGCTCATCAATTCGGCGGATCAATGGGGGGAGCTCCAGCTTCGCTAGCTATTTCTGAAGTTTCAGCTGTACCAGTTCCAGCTGCTGCATGGTTATTCGGTGGTGCTCTAATGAGTCTATTCGGTGCTAACCGTCGTAAAAACGTTTTACCAGCTTAATTTGGTAGAAGGTTAATTTGTTGGCTGCATTATCTGAAAATATGGATGTTATTTAAAGTCAGAATGAATTTTAATGTTTGTCAATGATAGAAGGATCTTAAAACGCACGCTTGTAGAATGGGAAAATCTGTAGGCCTGCACAAGATGACCCTCAATACAGAAAACTGTACTGTGTTGAGGGTTTCTATTATGTTTACGTAATATGTATTTGATTTTGTATTCCTTACTTAATAGTAAGCGATAAATTTATTTTGAATAACCGACTCTATCAATAAAGCTATTTATAGCGTCGGTTATGAATTGTAGTATTCACGCATATAATAACTCAAAAATAAAACATTGAATTCTATAGAAAGCAATACCCCTACATCTATTCCTTTGTCAGAAAGCCATTCATTTGACCAAAATGCGGCTAATTCTCCCATGTATTCTTCGACAATGGTGCGCCCGCATCAAACTAAACAACAAGCTTTAGTTCGAGT
>NZ_CAJWCF010000164.1 GCF_913020055.1 uncultured Paraglaciecola sp.
AAGAATTGCTTTAGATATGAAATAACTAGCCATCTTTTTTGCTCCCACAAAAGAAAACAAACACAAAAACTACAGTGATAACTCGAAAATCACTATAGTCGCTCTTGTTGTTTCACAGATGACATAACCTAAAATCCGTTTAAGCTATTGTATTACAAAGGAATACATGGTGGGTCGTGACGGATTCGAACCGTCGACCATCGCATTAAAAGTGAGTTACAACCAATAAACCACAACAACCTACAACACTAAACCACAATAAAATTAATAACTTACAGAAAATAGACCTCGTCAGTTATTGCCAATTATCGCTGTTATTTGCTCGCTACTGTCCCATGAGTGTCCCACAGAATTGTTAGAAATGGAAGGAGCTATACTAGATATTAATTATAAAAGCACACCCAGTAACCGCCATCATCCCCTAACTTCTATCACCAACTAAAATTTGCACCGGCGCGGAAGTTGTGAGCCATGTAATTATTACCGAGGTTACCTTGATAACCGACAGTTATAAGCGTATTGGCAAACGGGCTAAACCCTATATCACCAGAAAACTGCAACATATCTTCAACAGGCCGAACCGCATTAACGGAAAACTTACTGCCCAAGATAGTGGCCTCTGGAGCAATGCCTTCAGCAGATAATTCGTGCTGCCAGGCAAGACCAGCATTCAAGGTTAAATCATTGTCTCGCATGACAGAAACAACCCGCTCAGCCGCAACAGAAACACGACTACGTGTAGAAAAAACTTGGCTGCGCAATAAGGATAACCGCCCCGGATGAATGCCCTGTTCGTCAAAAGAATCACGATCTAAGGACGTAAAAGAAAAACCAACGCTTGGCGTCAGTGAAAAGTTCTCATGGTCATAGTTATACCCTACATCAAACCCACCAAAAATATCCGTACCACCACTTTCACCACTGACGAACCCATCGGTACCAAGAGTAATTAACCGCCCCGCTTTATAAATACTATGTGATGCACCAACAGTCGCAGAACTGAAAAAATTATTATATTCCCCTCTGCCTGACAGAAACCCAAGATAATTCTCAAGTGACCCGCCTCTATTTTGAGCATGTTCTGTCACAGAGCTATCCATATAGCCACCACCGAAACCCACCTGAAAGTTACGGCCAATATCTAAATCCATGCCGCCAATCACATCATAACGATCAAAGTCATACCCAAAGCCTTGTGAATCGCCTTTATGATCCCCGAAAGAAGTTGATCCTATTTTCCAGATAAATGCAGCTATCTCACTATCACTAGATGCAGATAATGCAGCACGTTGCGCATAATGATCCCGGTCGATTATTTGCCTCATCAAATCGTGTTTTAAATTCACATTTTCAGCAAGGAGAGAAGAGTGAATCGTACCACTTAGATTTACCATAGCCTCCCCAACAGCAACTTCAGTCAGTGGATACAAGGCATCAAAAAACACCTTACTGTCTCCGGCAGTCTTCACACCAGCAGCTGAACGGGCATTATCAAGCGCCGTACCCAGATTAGCCAATAGGGCACGGGTAGTGCTGAGATTGCCTGCAAATGTCTGATAAGATCCTGGGGTAGCCACCAAGTCAATATTATTGTCGCCATAGAGCAAATCAAAACGGGTGTTGGCTGCCAGCCCTGAGGTCGGCTGGGTCATGCTATCAAAACTGCCGCTAATACCACCGGTAGCATTTATAATGGAAAAAGACTGCCCGAGCGTCGGGGTAAAGTTGTTATTAGCACTGCCACTAATACCACGCAAAATAGGGTTTATACTGCCATCAGCAGTAAATACACTGCCGGCACCCGTTAAAATAATGCGGTCATAATTACCCGCCCCACTCCCAATGCCAGTACCGTCAACTTCTATCTCTGTTGTACTACTTGAGGCAAGGCTTAATGACCCGGCAATAGTCAGTGTTCCTGGTGACTGTCCTGGGGAAAGCGTCCCAGATACAGTAACATCATTCCCGATTTGACCACTACCAGAAAGCGTCCCATTGGCAGCAATGGTCAGATTGCTAGCGAGACTACCTTCAACCACCAATGTCCCAGCATTGACAGTGGTATCCCCTGTATAGCTATTAGTACCGCTAAGCGTAAGTGTACCCGTGCCTTCTTTAGTAAACCCGCCGCTGCCGGTTATGTCCTTGGTCCATTCGCTATCCGTGTTATCGGTTATAGCCCGAGAACCAGAAGCAAACGATTTAAAACCCATAACCGCTGCTTCCGCATTTACCAACCCCCAGCCATAAATACTATCAACGCCCGGATCACCCAAATCAGTCGCTGTTGTCAGTAGTATTTGTTTAATCTGTTTCGCCGTCAGGTAAGGAAAAGCCTCTGCAACAAGAGCGGCGACACCGCTAACCATGGGCGCTGCCGCTGATGTACCACTCATTATTAGATCACTTGTACCATTGGCGGCATTAGCAGATTTAATACTAGCTCCCGGAGCAACTAGACAATAGTTTTGCGCCACCCCACACCGGGTGCTCCAAGACGTTATGGTACTCTGATCATCAACCGCTCCAACGATTAGCCAAGGATCTTCAAACTCAGGGTAAACAAAGGGAAGAGCCGTCATAAATTGTGGGTCACTATAACCATCATTACCAGCGGCCCGAACCATCAAGGCGTTCTTTTCTATTACTGTTCTTGCCAGCGCAATCGCTTCCGCATATTTGTCACAATCGCCCCAAGCTGGTACGGGGTTACAATCTCCCGAAAGCATACGTGCCTCACTAGGCTCAAAATAATCACGGGTGTACTTTAACTCCTTAGCACCCCAATTATTTCTATAAGTCACCACACCAGACGCGTATGCTGCCGGACCATAGCTCTGATTAATAACACGAACCCCCGCATCGGCAAGATAATTCACCGCAGTAAAAATACTTTCCTCTACGGCAGGAGTACTCCATGTAACTAATGGGTCATTAAAGATTCGACCAACAGCCACGTCAGCATTATAAGCCACACCATGCATACCCACTCCATCGCGCACACCAGCAGCAAGACTTGCAACGGCCGTACCATGCGTACCTGTATCTTTACTTAGTGATAGATTAGTTGGATCTTTAAAGTCTTTACCAAATACGTACTTGCCGCTAATCTCTTGGTGATCAGCTTCAAGACCAGTATCAACCACACCAATAGTAACGCCCGCACCGGTATACCCTTTCGCATAAGCGCCTGCTGCATTGACTGCACCTAGGCCCCACTGGGCATTATATTCGTCAGTTTCGAAAACACCTGAAACGGCGTTGAGAGGAAAAAATAAAATTACTATACGTAAAAGATAATACATTGAAAAAAAGCCCTTTATTTATTACCTCTCCTACTCAGGAAAGTTTTCAACGCGCATGGTACTTCAAAAAATAAAATAAATATGTAAGCCAAAATAGACAAAACAGATAAGATTTAAAAATTGTGTGATATCCCCTATTCTCAGAATCTAGTTAGCTAGATATAACAACTTACAAAACGGACCGAAACCGTTTACTACGACCACCAAAAGCCAACTGCCAAAGTTATCTTCCTTTTAAGAACAATAACTTAACGAAACAACCAACAACCCTTACAGCCCCCAGCAGCCCCATAGAGAGGGGTAAATGACGGCGAAATAACCTCAACTACAGAAACATGAATCCGCAATTTTACGCGAGATCAACAAGCGCTCAGATCAGAGCACTCGACACGGCAGGACACGCGGCTGTAAAGGAACGGGCGAGACTCAACGCTTTACTCAACAAACATCTTGCTGAGAAAGCAGAAAAGGCGTTATTGGAAAAAGCGGCTTAATTTTTTTTTCTAAATTCAAAATCGGGACGATAGGGGCAAAAACAGGACGAAGTCCCGATTTCAAAAGTAAATCGGGACGCACTAAACCCAGTAAATACGCGGCCTACAGCCGAATCGTCCCGATTACCACGGTTTTTAGCTTTGTTAAGTGCACGTGCTATTACTGTCTACTATTACTACTTAGCACTTATCACAGCGTTAACAACACATATTTTACTGGTAATCGGGACGATTGCTCTACAACCCCCGTGTTTACTGGAACCTATGCGTCCCGATTTCGACCCCATCGTCCCGATTTCACTTTTAACCCTAGCACCTAGCACCTAGCACCTAGCCTTGATGATATTCAAATTCCCATCCAGCCACTCTGAACCTTCAAAATCATTGTCGATCATTGATTCAAACATAGATCGAATCTGAGAAACTCGAGAAGAAAAACTGTGCAAATCTAGCACCATCTCTTGACCTGCTCTAGCGACCCTTTCGAGTTCATCCATATCACCCAAGAGCTGAGTAACTCGATCGCCAATAGTGTCTGGCTCTACTGCGAAACAGTTTTTCCCCGATAAATAGCCCACGTGTTTGAAACCTGCAAAGGGTTTACATAATAAAACACCTCCTCTTGAAGGAATCTCAACAAATTTTCTTATTGAATACCCCAATGCAGAGCCGCATGTAAAACACATTTTCGAGTCTTCTATCGTACGAAAAAATGTTTCCTGATAATCACTCAAAGACTTTCTTGTTTGAGTTAAAAGAAAAAAGCGTGACCTCAGTTTTCGTTTAATTCCTTGTCCATCTAAAGATAACTTAATTCCATTATTTACTAACTTTAAATTATCTAATGCCTTAGCTCTATTGTAATAACCTACACCCGGTACAGCGACATCAAAAGACCTAAATTCCAATGGGTGATATTTAAACTCGTCTTCACCTACCGTTCCATGAAACGAAACTATTTTCTCGCCACTTTTATCAATAAATTCAGCCCAATTATCGTTAACAGAGTTCGAGAATTTTTCCATTTCTAAATCTTCCATCTGCTCCTTTTTAAGCCAAAATTTAGAATCCCTCGTGAGCAAATAACTTTCTGTGGATTCGAGCAATTCCAGTTGTTGATTTGAAACGTTGTAAGGGTCAAAATTGGGATAAAATACTTTATGAGGTATAGACTTACTGGAGTTCAAAAAGAAGTCAATCATATCTTGAAAACAATGTTCAATATCCGAGTAGCTAAAGTAGTTAAAGCTACCTTTCAAGGGGTCGGCACCATTTTTTTTTGTCCAAAAAAGCGTTACTGCATCAATTATTACAATATCATAAGGGCCTGTCGCGTCAACAAATGCAGAAAGTCCTTTTTTAAGCGTTTTGCTGTCGACATATCCGGGACCGTAAAAACGAGTCAACCCTGATTGCTTTAGTATAGAGTTCACGACCGCCATATTCTTATTGATATAGAGT
>NZ_CAJWCF010000165.1 GCF_913020055.1 uncultured Paraglaciecola sp.
GGTTTCCCTGTCGCTTTTACCTTAGGTGCTGTTGCCTTAGGATTTGGCAGTGTATTTCTAGGTCTCGACTTCTTTAATCTTCTGCCTCTTCGTATTTGGGGCATCATGACTAACTTCACATTGTTAGCCGTGCCGCTATTTGTATTTATGGGCGTGATATTAGAAAAATCAGGCCTTGCTGAAGAACTACTTGAAACCATGGGGCAACTGTTTGGTCGAGTTCGTGGTGGATTAGCTATATCTGTAGTCATTGTCGGCGCATTATTAGCCGCCACGACAGGTGTAGTTGGAGCATCAGTTGTAACGATGGCCGTGATTGCCCTGCCCGTTATGTTAAAAAATGGTTATGCAGCCAGTTTAGCCGCTGGCACCATTGCCACCTCTGGTACTTTAGGCCAAATTATTCCGCCCAGCATTATCTTGATTTTATTAGGTGATGTTATTGGAGTGCCCGTGGGACAACTATTTATTGGCGCTGCGGTTCCTGGCCTGATGTTAGTCATTGCCTATATCGCTTACATTGCATTTATTGCCTGGAAAAAACCTGAACTTGCTCCAGCCATTAACATTGATAACAAAGATTCTGAATACCTTGGTTATAAAGTACTTAAAAGCCTATTGCCGCCATTAATTTTAGTCTTAGCAGTCTTAGGTTCTATTTTCTTTGGCATCGCCTCACCGACAGAATCAGCAGCTGTCGGCGCCTTAGGTGCGATGTTATTAGCAGCAATACATAAAAAACTAAGTTTAGAAAACTTAAACAAGTCTATGCAACAAACCACACGTTTAACCAGCATGGTGTTTTTAATATTAATTGGTGCCACTGCGTTTGGTTTGGTATTTGTTGGTATGGGCGGTGACAATTTAATTTTTGATATTTTTAGTGGTCTGCCAGGTGGTAAGTGGGGCTTTTTAATCCTGAGCATGCTGCTAATTTTTGTTTTGGGTTTCTTCTTAGACTTCATCGAGATCTGTTTTATTGTTGTGCCGATCATTGCCCCTATCGCTATTCATTTGGGACTCGATCCTTTATGGTTTGCTTTGCTTATTGCGCTTAACTTACAGACCTCATTTTTAACACCCCCATTTGGCTTTTCATTGTTTTACCTAAAAGCCAGTGCTCCTACATTAAAGCTACAAGATATCTATAAAGGTGTCGTGCCATTCATTGTGATTCAACTAGCGGTATTAATCTTAATTATCAGCTTTCCGTCATTAACTTTATGGCTACCAGGCTTGATGGAATAAGACTTAATGATTCAATGGAATGAATTACTTTATTTTTCAACTAAAGGCAGCTTATTCTCAGGCTTTTTTGATTTCCTATTTGAGATGTTCGCAAAACTAATTTTCAAGATTTTCTTTCGCACGATTAATTGCGAAGCTGGAATATCATGCGAAACAACACTTAATCTGTGGTCAGTGTTTTCAACTCTCATCCTTCTTGGCCTGCTCACATATCTGATTGTCAAACTTAGAAAAAGAAAAATCCAAAAATTACCTATTCCTAAAAAAGCTAAAAAGAAAAGGAAGAAAAAACAAATCTAACCAGATTAAAACCTGAGTTTAATTCTAAAGCCTCTGCAATATCAGTCGATAGCTTAAGTAGGAGAAGACGATTTTATACGAGGGACATAATTTAAAAACGATCTTGATGCTCAATTAGGCGAAAGCTTGGGAGAATTATCATGAAGACTAATGCAGCAAAACTTGAGTGGACAAAAACACAACAGCAAATGCCAGAAGTAGGTCAAAAAGTCGTGGTGTTTTTATGGATGGACGAAACAGTATCTCAAGCATGGTGGAATGGTAAACATTTCATTTTGGCAGCCGCCAATGAACAAGGCATTGTTGCAATTTATGAAGTTCTAGCTGTTGCTGTTAGTCACTGGAAATTTATGCCTGAAACACCCACAATCAGCAAAAGCGCTAATAATCATCGCTGGGATCAAACTTTGATTGAGGCGGTGCATTGAGTTAAATACTAGTTGTATTATTATCGGGTCATTTTTTTAACAAATACCACGACAAATAATGCGAGTGTGAAGCCTCCAATAAGAGCTTCAACTGCTGCAAAAAATCGTGAAAGACCTAATGTTGGTGAAATATCACCGTAACCTAAGGTGGTATAGGTCACGACACTAAAATACAGACTGTTTAAATAATATTTGAAATTTTCACTGACGCCCAAGCTGCTATCAAATGCAATCGTTTGACCGCTAGACTGAATCCCTGAATAAAAAAACAGTATCGAAAATACGCCGATCACAACTAAAGTAAACGCAACCACACGGCTGGGTCTTTCACCATAACCACAAAACAAATCAACAAATTTGGATATCAAACGGTGTAATGAGAATAAAGGCATTTGCATACGTCTCATTGCCATTTCATTTTGAAAAAACTGCCCAGCTTGTTCAAACAACCCTTGTTTTTCAGTGACCATTCTCAGATTACGATAAACTTCTTCGGCTTGTTCATAATAGTCCTTAGCAACGGCTAAGTCTTGCGCCTCTGCCGCTTGTTGTTCTTGCATGATTTGCTCACCCCAAGTGACATTTTCCAGCTTAGCGCCCTTGAAAACTGCACCTAATAAATTACAGTTGCTAAGGTTGGCACAATGCAAATTGGCAAAACTAAAATCGGCTTTCATTAATGAACTGCCTGAAAGATCCAATTTAAAACAATGAGCATCTGTCAGATCGGCACGATATAAATCACTGTCGGTTAATTGATAACCCGTTTTGGATGTTTTTTTCACGAGGTTAATGCCAGATAAATTGGCTTTAACAAGGCTAAATTTTGACATCGGCTCACCACTGCTAGCACGTTGTTCTAATAGAACCTTGATATTTCCATGTTCGGCCATCTCACCGTTTTGCCATTCTTCATCCGTCATTTTCTGCTCCATGTAATACAACACTTGGACTTACTTTTTACAGAAATTTAATCGTGCACCATCTTGTATTTCAGATCAAGTTTATTGATCTGAAATACGGTTGCTTTGTTTGTTTAATAACGTAGGCGAGAGATTTGGAGCCATAGTTCTATGGCTTGTTGTGAGCTACTAAGACAACAGTCTCAGTGCGTATAGGCTTTACTCTGCGGTCAATAATGATGAAAGGTTAATAATGCCATAACCAATAGCTGCGGCAATCATGCCTGAATATGCCCAAATAACTTCTGGTAATTGAACACCAATAAGTTCACCCCAAAGATCAGTGCCACCATAACTAAGACCAAAATCAGCGATGCCAAATGCGATCAATGCGTATCCAATATATTTCATACTCTTTTTTGCCTCTACGTTAACGAATCAAACGTTCTATTAATATGTATGCTGTTTTAGCCAAGCAAACCTGTTACTTTTTTTTCATTTATCGTGATAGGACGACACACCTTAAATCCCAAGGCTTGTGCTTGTTTTTGAAGTAGCAGCACAAACTCTGTCAATTGCACGTCATCATTATAGGTAGGCCATGGACATCCTAAAAAGAAATGGGCCACTGCCCATAATATTTCATCTTTAGCATCACTTTCTGTGCCATAGACTGCAACTTGAATTTTTGCTGTTGGATATAAGCTAAGGATTGTTTTTGCTAAGAAAGAATCACAGTCGATCCCCGTAACAATTTTAATGATATGAGCAACTTCATAAATTTGATGTGTTGTCGGTGATACATTGACATTTTCTAAATAAAACTGAGTATTGCCTGCTCGCGAACTGAACAATGAGTCTAATTCAGTATCGTTATAAAGAGCTAAGTTTTCCTTGGCGGCCGACATGACTTTGCTAGTTGAATCTACGAGCATACCTATTACCTAAAACCATCTAATAATAATAAAACTGGCAAACAAGTTACCTGAACTACAGACACATACAAGGCCTGTTCTAGGTGAATCATCGTGTTTTGTGATGGACTTCTCGTAATACATTATCAATTAGCACAATATGAACAGAAACTAAGCCTATAGAGTATTATCTCACCCTGAAAACACGACAGAAACAAGATGTCACTACACTAAAGAAATAGCTCAGATTATTTTCCTTTCAGCATTATTGTGTAACAGCTTCAAGACTGATTTCCAATGTGCCTATTGAGTCAGTTTCAAAGTTTATAACACCATTTTCACTGGCAGTATAAGCGCCTAAATCAATATTATTACTGGTGACTTTATAAAGCATATCTGGCACTAAACCTGAAATAACATGTTCTACCACCCCTGTTGATTGCAGCTGATATTGTGTTTCAGTCAGTTCATCTGTCTTATGAGAGAACAAAGCAAACATCGCTTTATTTATAAACGAACCAACTGCATTCACACTTTGAGCAGTATCCTTGCCAAAGATTTCTTCAGCATAACGCCCTTCGACATTCATCGCTCCCTCATCAAAGGCGACCAATGTATGTAAAAAATGGTCTTGTGTTTGATTTGAATTGGATTTTACATCCAAGTTATAGGTGTAATCCTCACCCACACTGTCATCTAAAACAGGATCAATCACCGATAAGGTTTTATCATCAGATAATTGTGAAATGATGGCCAACTCTTGACCATCGCGAGCCATTGAGGTCACATTGCCAGCTATCGTTGGCTGGTAACGGAACACAAAATTAACGCCTTTGTTCAGGTAGTCATATTCAGGCAAGGTATCAACATAATCGTAAACCACCATGTGATCGGCTTTGTCACTGCTGCCTTTAAACCACACTACATTGCGTTCTACCTTGTTGTAGTTTTTACCTTTAAACGAATTGTTTTGAACTGAAAAAGCATTCGTTAAATCCATCTCAATGAAATCATAGTTTGCATTAACGTCAATCTTGTTATTCGCTGCACCAGGTATCATTGTCGAATAACGTACATCATCACGAGCTTGTTCATCTGCTTCAAAAAATGATTGTTGTTGCAAACAAAGTGTAGCGTTAGCAGCACAGAGACCTGAGTCGCCATCATAGCCAACATTTCTATGTAATAGCCATGTGCCCTTACGATAAAATTGAAGTGCACCTTCATCTATATGCATATGATCTACATGACGCCAGCCATTGTGTGTGACCAATAATGAGGCATCATCTTGCCAACTAGTACGGTCAAAAAAGAATCCCATACCACCATCAAAAAAGTGAGTTGGATAAGCCTGTGCATGATCCATTTGTTGTTCAAGCACTTCATGTAATACAA
>NZ_CAJWCF010000166.1 GCF_913020055.1 uncultured Paraglaciecola sp.
GTTTACCTCTAAATTCATACCCATTGATTAATACAGGCAATACATCTTTGGCCTCAGACAAATCAACCAACCCTTTATCATTAACATTGTCATTACTGATATTTCTTGATAATAGTTCGCCTACCGTACCAAGTGCCAACGCTCTATTTTGGGACTGTTTCTTTTTCTGACGATTTACATCATTGCGCTTATCTTCTTCTTGCTGGCGACCAAACCTATAATCATTTTGACTATCAAGCTTTTGCTGTCTAGTTCGATTTAAACCATCTTGCTTACGGTTGTATGTAGTTTGTTCGGCATTAGCCGCATCATTAGCATCTAATCTATCTGCTTGACGTTGATTAAGTCCGTTGTTTATATCGGCTTGCTCTTGATTGGCTGTATTTTCAATATCCGTTTGCTTTTGTGCTGCTGCGTTCTCTTCACGCCTTAGTCCTTGTGTAGCTGCAAGCCTGTTATTCGCATTAGATTGACGCATATTAGCTAGGCCAGCCGCATGGCCAGCCGCGTTATTTTGCAAAGCAATTTTTCGTTTAGCTTCCTCGTCAAGTTCTGACTGAGTGATCGCAAGCTTATAGTGTTGCTGCTTTAGTGGTGTGAATTTCTGTGTTTGAATTGGCATAATTAATCCTTAACCGTATAAGCTACCTAGTCGCTTATCTTTTGATGTTAGTTTCGCTGTTAATTGTTGCTTTATATCAGCCGCAGATCGTGCGTTGGCCTGTTGCTGTTGACCTAACCCTAAAGCCTCTTGCCTTCTTGCTTCTGCTAGGCTTGTTAATCCTTCATATCCTGTTGCACGTTCTTTGCTTGCAGCCATCTTTGTATTTAATACATTTCCCCATCGCTCAGCCATACGTAGATTTTGCAGATCGCTACCCTCCAGAGTGGGTAACTGATCCAGTTGTCGGCAAAATGGAATTAGCCCCTGTACCCCTATACGAAACTTGGCAAGGTATGGAAGCTATATATGAGCAAGGCTTAGCTAAGCAAATTGGTATATGTAACTACAACACTGGTTTGTTGCATGATTTGATGTCTTATGCTCGGATTAAACCATCAGTCTTACAAGTTGAATCTCACCCTTATTTAACTCAAGACCGCTTGATGCGACTGGCTAAACAGTATGGTTTAGAGATTACCGCTTTCTCACCTTTAGGTGCATTGTCTTACTTAGAGCTGGACATGGCTGGCGCTGCAGAATCTGTTTTAGAACAGGCGGTGGTTAAACAGGCAGCACAAAGATTAGGTAAAACTGCCGCACAGGTAGTGTTGCGTTGGGGAGTACAAAGGGGTAATGCTATCATCCCCAAAACGTCTCGTCCTGAAAGATTAATTGAGAATTTAGCTATTTTTGATTTCAAACTAACTTCAGAAGAAATGGAGGGAATTTCAGCTTTGAACTGTAGTAGGCGATTTAATGATCCCGGCAACTTTTGCGAAGCTGCCTTTAATACTTTTCATCCTATATACGATTAGAGAGGCGTCAGCCTATGCAACAGATAAATTATGTAGAAGTGCCTCACCAATTAAACTGTGGTGATTCAGTTTTTCCGAGTGTGGTGGTTAACGATGGCACGCTGACAACCCAACAAGAATGCGCCGATTGGATTAAAGCAAACTTGACTGAACTTGAAGCTAAGTTGCGAGAAACTGGTGCGATTCTATTCAGAGGGTTTCCTGTTAATTCGGCGGAAAGCTTTGATGAATTCTCAAACTCGTTTGATTATCCCAATTTTACCTACCAAGAATCACTGTCGAATGCCGTTAGAATAAACTTCACCGAAAGAGTTTTTACTGCTAACGAAGCGCCAAAAAACGTGGAGATATTTCTCCATCATGAAATGGCGCAAACGCCTATCTCGCCAAGTAAATTATTTTTCTTTTGTAAAAGTGCAGCCGAAGAAGGTGGCGAAACGCCTTTATGTCGCTCTGACATGTTATTTGATGATCTACAGCAACAAATGCCGACACTTGCAGCTGATTTTATAAGTAAGGGACTCAAATACACTACGCATATGCCAGCAGAAGATGATCCTAACTCTGGACAAGGACGCAGTTGGAAAAGCACATTAAGTGTACAAGATGCTGCCCAAGCCGAACAAAAACTGGCTGAGTTAAGATATAGTTGGAAATGGCTAGCAGATAATAGTTTGCGCGCTACCACGCCTGTACTACCTGCTGTTATTGATCTAGGTAACGGAAAGAAAGTATTTTATAATCAATTGATTGCAGCATTTATGGGCTGGAAGGGGGTACGCGAAAATCCCTCTAGCGCCATTACATTTGGTGACGGTAGTGACATTCCTATTGCAGGGTTGCAGTTGGCAGTAAAATTGTCAGAAAAGTTCACCTTTGATTTACCTTGGCAAGACGGCGATGTAGCCTTAGTCGATAATTATATGACTATGCATGGTAGACGCCCATTTTTTGGTGAGCGTAAGAGACAAGTGTTAGTCGCTTTAGCTATCGACTAAACAAAATGTATGATTATTACGTTGTTCTAACTATTTTACTGGCCATATGAGCGAATACATTGCATATAAAAACTAAGCTGCCAGGTATTTTTATTTCTGTCATTGTTGGCCTTGCTGCACTGTTTTTGAGTGAGCATTATGGCGCCCCTGCTATGTTATTTGCCCTACTGTTGGGTATTGCCATGTCATTTTTATATGAAGGCACTACTTGTAAAGAGGGCATTGAGTTTACCGCTTGCCATATTTTGCGGGTAGGCGTGGGGTTGTTAGGTTTACGTATTGCGTTTGGCGATTTAGCTGCGTTAGGTTGGCAAACTGCATTGTTGTTAGTCGTAGCAATTGTCAGCACAATTGGCCTTGGCATTGTTTTAGCCAAGGCACTCGGCTTACAAAAACGCTTTGGCGTTTTGACCGGTGGCGCGGTTGGCATATGTGGCGCTTCTGCGGCTATGGCCATTGCGGCAGTCATGCCTGAGAGTAAAGATAAAGACAGAGATACCCTGTTAACCATTGTTGGCGTAACTGCATTGTCTACCGTGGCTATGGTCATGTACCCAATATTGGCTGAACTACTCAACCTAGACCCTACCCATACTAGTATCTTTTTAGGCGGTACCATCCATGATGTGGCGCAAGTAGTAGGAGCGGGTTATTCAGTATCAGAACAAACAGGGGATTTGGCCACATTAACTAAGTTAGTTAGAGTGGCATTTTTAATGCCGGTAGTGGTGTGTATTTTGTTAGTCTTGAGAATGAATATGGATAAAACCTCAGATGCCAAACCGCCCGGTATTCCTGCATTTTTAATTGCCTTTGTTGTATTAATGACAATTAATAGCTTGGTGGATTTACCTGAGGTTGTTACTCAAGGGGCCACCGATATTTCGCGTTTTGCTTTAGTGATTTCAATTGCTGCTATTGGTATGAAATCGAATCTCGGACAATTGCTAGAAGTGGGGCTAAAACCTATTCTACTGTTATTACTAGAAACACTTTGGATAGCTGGATTGATACTTCTAAGTTTACCTTACATTTAACCAGCAAGGTCTGATACCAATCCTATTGTAGTCAGCCGCTTTTCTCCTATTTCTTGCCTCTTTATGTATGTACTAAATATAGGTACTTCTGAAACAATTAGTTTCTAGCAACATGTATTTGTCTTTACTGAAATCAAGTGAAATAACCAAGGTGTAATAAATTATAATTTGAATGAGCTGTGAATTTGTTGTGATTAGTTTACTATTTTTCTTTTGGTCTCTAAGGTGAGCAGTATGTCTTTATTAGCATTGAAATTTAGTTGGCGATGGTCAGCCGCTGTTATACTTTTTCTATGCGCGTTTTTTGCCTTAATGATGGGGGTATCCCTATCTGAGCGACCGGATGTGCAAACTGCTGATATGTTGACTAAAGCCTATTACAGTTTAGGGTTGTTTGTTATGGGGGGGCTAGACATTGGCACACCTATTGGCGGGCCTTTAGTGCCAAGGTTAATGCTGTGGTTGAGTTATTTTGCTTCACCAATGTTGGCTGCGTCTACTATTATCGAAGCTGTCATTAAAACTATTTCCCCTTACAAATGGCATTTCAGGCGGATTAGTAATCATATTGTGGTTTCAGGCTCCGGCGAGTTGACTATCACCTATTTAAAACAACTTAGATTGGTACAGCCCAAAATCCCCTTGCTAATTATCTGTGATGAATTTTCACCTATGCGAGAAGAGGAACTGAAAAGCCATTATCACGCCACAGTTGTCACCGGCGATATCACCCGCAGCTATTTTTTATCCAAATTATTTCTGAATAAAGCTAAGAAAGTGGTATTGCTAGGAGACGATAATTTTCAAAATTATGAAGCCGCTTACAAAATATTGCAGTTACAGCCTTCATTAAAAGGAAAAATAATTATTCACTGCAATAGCATTCGTTTTATGCGTTCAATGGCTGATTCTGCTGTAGCTCAACAATGTATCAATTTTAATTCCTACCAACTGGCAGCATCTGCATTAGTGCAACAACACTTGATTTCACATTTTGTGCAAACGGTGCCAAAAGACGTAGTAGTGATTGCTGGTTTTGGTTTGTTTGGTCAAACGATACTTGAAGAACTGCAACACTATGCGCAAAAAGAAATTGATACTATTGCCATTATTGGTATCGATGCAAAGCGACGTATTCAGGTAGTGGACGAACAAAGGCAATTAGCTAATTTTTGTAACAGAGAAATATTTGAGGGTAATATTTCTCATCCAGAAGTGTGGCAACAATTGCGTTCCAAGGTAGATTTGGCCAACACACAACCCATTATTATTCTTTGCACAGATTCTGTGGAGGATAATTTTAGAACATCCTTGTGGTTAAAAAACAAATATCCCGATTCAATGATAATAGCTCGCAGCTATCTACCATCAAAATTTGCCGAGAATGTTGGTGAACAATATAATATTTTAAATGTGAGTATTAATCAGTTAGTCAAAGATAACTTCCCCATCGAATGGATGACGCCCTAGTTCCAATGAATTAGGGATAATTAGTCCCTTACCCCAGCCCCAACTTGGATAGTATTCTCTTAATCGAAGCGAATATTAAAATGCAGTGACTGTAGATATTGTCTAATACCATATATGGACCCTCTCCAATTGCAAGACACCAATTTGACTGATTAACAACACTCATTGCTGCCATATA
>NZ_CAJWCF010000167.1 GCF_913020055.1 uncultured Paraglaciecola sp.
CTTCCATAAACTACCGTGTATTCAAAGGAATAAAAAAAGTATTCGACAAGTAAAAATGCACAAATGAAAATGTTTAGCATGCCAAAAGACGAACCTAGATCTATCAATGAGCTAATGCAAAGAGCTGAAGCACTGGCAGGCCTAACTCTAGGTGAAGTCGCCGAACTAGCGCGTATAAAAGTTCCTAAAGACTTCAAACGTGAAAAGGGTTGGACAGGTCAACTTATTGAACTGTGCCTTGGTGCCAGCGCAGGCTCGAAAACCCAGCAAGATTTCGCACAATTGGGAATCGAGTTAAAAACCATACCCATAGATGACAACGGCAAACCTTTAGAAACCACTTATGTATGTTTTGCGCCGCTTACCAATATCGCCGGCATAGAATGGCAAACCAGCAGCGTCAAAAATAAGATTCAAAAAGTGCTATGGGTGCCAATCGATGGCAGACGCGAAGTTGCCCCACAACACAGATGTATTGCGACTCCCTTTTTATGGTCGCCAGATATAGAACAAGGCAATCAATTACGAATCGACTGGGAAGAGTTGATGGAAATGATATCACTTGGTCAAATTGAAAATATTACAGCAAGGCACGGTCAATACTTACAACTACGGCCCAAGGCCGCAAATGGCAAAGTATTAACTAATGCTATTGGTAATAATGGTCAAATAATTAGCACCCGACCAAGAGGATTTTATTTAAGAAAAGAGTTTACTGAAAAAATCCTACAAAATTTTTTCAAGAACGAACAAACTTAGCGACAAACTTGGGAAATTCGCTCAAGTTTGTCGCCAAAAGCGGCTTGGTATTCAAGATTAGCTTGGGGTTCTTAATACCATTAGCCTAATCTCGGTCATATCTTCCATGGCAAAGGTTATGCCTTCTCTACCTAAGCCTGACTCTTTAACTCCGCCGTAGGGCATGTTATCTACTCGCCAGCTTGGTACGTCGCCGATCACTACACCACCAACATCTAGTTCGTCCCAAGCTTTATGAGCTTTATAGATATCTCTGGTGAATACACCTGCTTGCAAACCAAACTGGCTATTGTTGACTTCTTTTAGGGCTTCATCAAAATCACTAAATGAGCTGATGATGGAGACGGGTCCAAAGGCTTCTTCGGTATTGATAGCTGCATCATTTGGAACATTGTCCAATAAAGTAGCTTGCAACATGTTGCCATCACGTTTGCCGCCACATAATAAATTGGCACCAGCAGCAACGGCTTCTTGTACCCAATTATCCAAACGCGAGGCTTCTGACTCTGAAATCATAGGGCCAATGAATGTATCTTCATTCAGTGGGTCGCCATGGACCAGATTTGCCACTCGCTCGGTATAACGTTGTTTGAAGTCGTTGTATATTGACTCATGTACAATGACCCTTTGCACGCTGATGCAGCTTTGGCCAGATTGATAATAAGCACCAAATACGATACGTTCAATGGCATCGTCTAAGTCTGAATCCGCATCGACTATACAAGCTGCATTTCCGCCTAGCTCTAGGATGACGGGTTTCTTGCCTGCTTTTGCCTTTAGCTCCCAACCCACTTGAGGTGAACCAGTAAAACTAAGTAATTTAAATCGGTCATCGGTAGTGAATAAATCAGCTCCATCACGACTACAAGGCAAGATTGAAAAAGATCCTTTTGGTAAATCAGTCTCAGCCAAAATTTCTCCCATAATAAGGGCACCTAACGGCGTTCTGCTGGCTGGTTTAAGCACAAAAGCACAGCCAGTTGCTATAGCAGGAGCCACCTTATGTGCAGCCAAATTTAGCGGAAAATTAAAAGGCGAAATAAAAGAACATGGACCAATTGGCACACGTTTATACATGCCAGTATAACCTTTAGCACGAGGTGTTATTTCAAGGTTTATTACTTCACCATGCATTCGTACAGATTCTTCAGCAGCAATTCTGAAGGTATCAATTAACCTTGTTACTTCACCACGAGAATCTTTGATTGGTTTGCCTGCTTCAATACATAAAGCATGAGCCAACTCATCAAACCTTTCTTCGAAGCGTTTAACGCAGTGATTAAGAATATTCTGACGTTCGTAAGGCGCCATTTTGTTCAATAAAGGCTGGCTAGCTTCTGCTGCTGCAATAGCTTGGTCAATGACCTTAGCATCAGCAAGGGCAGTATGAGTCGCCACTTCGTTGGTGTATTTATTAGTTATCGCCAAGTCTTGGTTGGCAAATACGGCTTCATTAGCCAGATAATAGGGGTAAGCTTTAGCTAACATAAAAACTCCTTGGTAATATCTGGGTTAAATGGCTGCACTTCGCAAGCGCAATGTTTGATTTAAAGTTTCGTCATTGAGTGAATAATCCACTGGCACATCAATCAAGTGCACACCTGGTTCCGCCAAACATTTTTGTACCTGAGGTAATAATTCATCAGCCGCAGCAATACGCCAGCCTTTACCTCCGTAACTTTCGACGTATTTAACAAAATCTGGGTTGCCGTAATCTAACCCAAAATTTTCGAATCCCATGTTAGCTTGTTTCCATTTAATCATGCCGTAAGCATCATCACGGAGAATGATCACTACTACATGCAGTTTAAGTCGCACTGCAGTTTCCAACTCTTGGCTGTTCATCATAAAGCCACCATCTCCACATACAGAGATCACTGGTTTATCTGGATGTACCATCTTAGCCGCCAAAGCCGAAGGTAAACCTGCACCCATGGTCGCCAAAGCATTGTCTAGCAACAAGGTGTTTGGCAACGCTGCTGGATAATTACGAGCAAACCAAATTTTGTAAACGCCGTTATCTAGAGTGACTATGCCGTCATCTGGCATCGCCGTACGAATGTCTTTAACAAAACGTTCCGGTAAAATAGGGAAACGGTCATCGTTTTCACTTTCAGCTTTATGTGCCAGGTAAGCCTTATGCGCTGTAATGAAGAAACTAAAATCCCAGCTAGATTGTGCGACAACTTGTTCTTTCATTTGCCAGATAGTATTGGCTATATCACCAATTACTTCTAGTTGTGGGAAATACACGGGGTCAACAGCTGCTGGCTCAAAATTTATGTGTATTACCTGTCGCCCATCATCCTTCATAAAGAAAGGTGGCTTTTCTACCACATCATGGCCTACATTGATGATTAAGTCGGCGCTATCAATAACACGGTGTACAAAGTCACCTGCAGACAAGGCAGTATTGCCCATAAATAACTCTGCACTTTCATTAAGTACACCCTTACCCATTTGAGTTGTGACGTAGGGAATTCCTGTTTTATCTACTAACTCTTTAAGCATTTTGGAGGTTAGTTTACGATTAGCTGCAGCGCCGATAAGTAATAGAGGAGCCTTAGCAGCTTCAATCATTTCGATGGCTTTATTAATCGCTTTATATTCGGCAATAGGACGTCGACTCACACTAGCTGACAACAAGTGCGCAGTGGTGGCTTCCGCTGCAATGTCTTCAGGCAACTCGATGTGTGTTGCACCGGGGCGTTCATCATGAGCCAATCGAAATGCCTCACGAACTGCTGATGGGATGCGGTCACCACTGACTAATTGGGTGGTGTATTTTGTAATAGGGCGCATCATATCTACAGCGTCAATCACCTGGAAACGCCCTTGTTTACTGGTTTTAACTGGTTTTTGTCCAGTTATCATTAACATCGGCATTGCACCTAGTTGTGCATAGGCAGCAGGAGTTACAAGGTTGGTAGCTCCTGGACCGAGCGTCGACAAACATACCCCGACTTTACCGGTTAGTCGACCATAAGTAGCAGCCATAAAGCCAGCGCCTTGCTCATGACGGGTCAAAATGAGTTTGATTGGTGACTCTCGCAAAGATTCCAACAAGTCGAGATTTTCTTCACCTGGAATACCAAAGATGTATTCAACACCTTCTGCTTCAAGGGCCTTAATAAATAAATCAGACGCTTTCATGGGCGCTCCTATAGTTTTTATGGGTTATTAACCCACAACTATTGAGTTGTTAGAGTTAACAGAAATGTAAGGTCATGGCCTTAACTTGTTTTTCTACTTATATAATCTTTATGTTACTAGTGTAGGTAAAGTATAAAAAATCGATTAGCTAAATCATTTTTTATAATGCTTGACCAAATTTCAAAAATAATTAACCAATAAAAATAAGGTTTAAATCAGATTTCCACTGAGTTTCTTTCAAACAGAACTAAACGTTGGAAGACCAAGGTTGTTCTACTAAGCATTGCACTATGTCTAATTGCAACTGAGTTGTTCGCGCTTGGGTCAATAAGCTCGTTGCGGTATTTTCATTTTTTTGTTGTACAACCGAAGACCAATCAGTGACCAAATTTTTAATTTTTATGTAGATATGCTCTAATGAAATCAATTTTCACGGTGTGCCAACTTTTTGAGAAGCTATCTGGTAGCGTAAACATGTCGCCTCGGGAAAATAAGATAAAAAGTTAATGCTTTTCTGTCCCTAACTCGTTTATCGATAGCTGGATTATCAAATACGATGTCATCAAAATAATACATGATGTGCGTAAAAAGATATATTTGTTACGCTAATTGGCTCTAACCTAACAATAATATGCTAGAGTAATACTAATTTTTATATTTATTGCAGGTATTAATATGAAACAATTAGTTATATTTACAGCCATTACGGCTTCATTTTTATCTTTTAATGTTCATGCATTTGACTTTGATTCAATGTTTGATGATGCAGTAAAAATTGTCTCTGATGATACAACGGAAGTAAAAGAAAGCCTATCTGATGAGTCTAAAAACGATAAAAAAGAATCAGAAAAAGCCACCAGTAAAAAAGAAGAAACTGACACTAAAAAACAAGAAGTAAAGTAGGGCATTAATTTCTAACAAAGCCTAATATAACTTTGTTTACATTTTATGTATAAGTAGTCAGTCCCCACCCGGCCAGTCGGCAACCATATTAGGGCAGGACTAGCTCAGTACAAGGGTGCTAAAAGTAACCGATACACAGTTGCTTTTAGCACCAAGTAGCGATTATTAACTACCTTCCTGTCACAATCACACAGGTTTTTCCTACGAAAGGATAAAAGCCCTTTGTATGATAATCAACAGAAGCTACTTCTGATATATTACCTGCTTTTTTCGCAGCTTCAATAGATGCATCTCCTTTATTGATTAAACCAAGTGTAGTTGTAGCACA
>NZ_CAJWCF010000168.1 GCF_913020055.1 uncultured Paraglaciecola sp.
CGAACCACGTCTTGACCTTCACGGGCTAATTCATTGAATGAAGTAACAGAATAAACATCAGAAGAGACATTGTAGTCTTGACTCAGTATTTGAGCCGCCTTACGCACTTCATTTAAGATAGTACCTGAACCTAGAAGTTGAACATTAGACTTAGCTTTTTTGCTTTCAACACGCTCTAACTTGTAAATACCTTTAATGATATCTGCAGCTACATCATCACCTTCTGGCATTGCAGGGTGCTGATAGTTTTCATTCATCAAGGTGAGGTAATAGAAAACATTTTCGTTTTCACCGTACATACGGCGTAAACCGTCTTGTACTATTACTGCTACTTCATATCCATAAGTTGGGTCATAAGTCACACAATTAGGGATGAGGTTCGCTTGTACATGGGAATGCCCATCTTGGTGTTGTAAACCTTCACCATTCAAGGTTGTACGACCAGCAGTAGCACCTAACAAGAAGCCGCGAGCTTGGCTATCGCCAGCTGCCCATGCTAAATCACCTACTCGTTGGAAACCAAACATTGAATAGTAGATATAGAATGGAATAGTCGTCGCATTACAAGTTGAATAAGACGTACCAGATGCGACCCAAGAAGCCATTGCGCCTAGTTCGTTAATGCCTTCTTGTAACACCTGACCTTTTTTATCTTCACGATAATAGGCCACTTGATCTGCATCTTGAGGAATGTATTTTTGACCTTCGTTGGCGTAAATACCCACTTGGCGGAATAAACCTTCCATACCAAAAGTACGGGCTTCATCAGGAATAATAGGTACTACACGTTTACCCATTTTTTTGTCTTTCAATAATACGTTTAGCACACGTACAAAGGTCATAGTTGAAGATACTTCACGATCTCCAGAACCTTTCAAAATAGCATCAAATGCTTTTAACTCAGGCATTTCAAGCTGTTCTTCTGCTTGCTGACGACGTTGTGGTAATGCGCCGCCCAATGCTTCGCGACGTGCTTTCATATACTTATATTCTTCACTGTCTTCAGCAAATTTAAAATAAGGTAAATCAGCAATCGTTTCGTCGGCTACAGGAATGTTAAAACGGTCGCGGAATTTCTTAATAGAATCCACATCCATTTTTTTCACGTTGTGCGCAATGTTAAGGGCTTCACCAGATGCACCTAAACCAAAACCTTTTACTGTTTTAGCCAAAATTACCGTTGGGCGATCTTTGGTGTCCATGGCTTTTTGATAGGCAGCAAAAACTTTAACTGGGTCATGTCCACCACGGTTTAAGCGGAAAATGTCTTCGTCGGACATATTGGCCACTAATGCGGCTGTTTCAGGGTATTTGTTGAAGAAGTTCTCGCGGGTGTACTTGCCACCTTTGGCTTTACAGTTTTGGTATTCACCATCCACTGTTTCGCTCATAAGCTGTAAAAGTTTACCTGATTTGTCACGAGCAATCAGTGCATCCCAGTAACTTCCCCAAATAACTTTGACCACTTCCCAACCCGCGCCACGGAAAGTACCTTCAAGTTCTTGAATGATTTTTCCGTTACCACGTACCGGTCCATCAAGACGTTGTAAGTTACAGTTAATCACAAAGGTTAAGTTATCTAGGCCTTCACGAGAGGCTAAGCCAATGGCACCTAATGATTCGGGCTCATCACATTCACCGTCACCCATGAAACAATAAACTTGTTGTCCAGAGCAATCTTTAATACCGCGATTGGTTAAATACTTTAAGAAACGAGCCGTGTAGATTGCTTGTAGTGGTCCTAAGCCCATAGACACAGTAGGGAATTGCCAATAATCCTTCATTAAATGCGGATGAGGATATGACGATAAACCTTCACCATCACATTCTTGGCGGAAATTATTCAACTTTTCTTCTGATAAATTACCTTCAACATAAGATCGGGCATAAATGCCAGGAGAAATATGTCCTTGGGAAAAAATAAAGTCACCGCTATTTTTTTCGTTAGGTGCTTTAAAAAAGTGGTTGAACCCTACATCGTACAACATGGCAGATGATGCAAAACTACCTATGTGACCACCAAGCTCTAAGTCTTTCTTAGAGGCCCGTAAAACGATCATCAAAGCATTCCAACGGATTGCTCCACGAATACGTGCTTCAATTGTTTGGTCACCAGGCATGGTTGGCTCTTGAGCTACCGGAATGGTATTGATATACGCTGTAGTGGCGTCATAAGGTAAATGCGCTCCACTACGACGAGCTTTGTCAATGAGTGCCTCTAAAAGAAAATGTGCGCGTTCCGCACCTTCTTCTTCAAGAACTGTTTCTAGAGAGTCTAACCACTCTTGTGTTTCTTGTGGATCCACATCCGGATGCATCATATCAGCCATGGTGCTTTCCTTTTTTTATAGTTTGTTAATGTAGGGACTTACCGTTAATCAATATAGCGAGTGTAAAACACTGAACTTGCATGATATTTCGATAAGTTGTTATTCATTTCATTCTTGAACATGTCAAAACACATTCAATGAAATAGTTAGTTTACTTCAATTCGCCGCAACGCCCTTTGCATACGCATGTCTTGACGATTAATGTTTAATAAAGTGTCTTCAATATAAGCCAAATGTTCATTGCTGGCCTTTCGAGCTTGTTCAGGATCGCCTGCTAAAATAGCTTGTACTATATTGCGCCTTTGGCGCTTTATATTTTGTGCCGCATCAGCATGTTTTGCCAATACCTCTAAGTTACGTTGGATATTGTCTTGCAGCATAGACTGTAGACTGCGCATCACGTGCTGTAAAACCATGTTATGAGCAGCTTTAGCCATAGTCAGATAAAAGTTTACTAATGCGGCCGCCTCTTGGCTTTTATCGGTAGAGTCAGTTGGTAATGCGTCTAATGCGCTCTCTAGCGCCTGATAATCTTCTGGTTGCCCTCTCAGCGCTGCGTAATAAGCAGCCATACCTTCTAACGCATGTCGAAATTCAAGCAAATCAAATTGCATTTCTGGTTTGTCAGACAACAGTAATAAAAGAGGATCGGTAATTAATTCGTTGAGGCGAGGTTTAACAAATGTGCCTCCTCCTTGTTTGCGTTCCACCAAATTTTTGGCTTCAAGTTTCTGAATGGCTTCTCTAACGGAGGGTCTTGATACTGCAAATTGTTCTGCAAGTGTGCGTTCTGATAGAAGTTTTTGTCCAGCTAACAATCTACCATCTAATATCATGGACTCTAATTGCTCCATAATATCGTCAGATAATTTTCTAGATTGTACTTGGCGCATTCAATAATTCCATAGTTAGTGATAGCAATAACGTTGGTACTTGGTAAATTGGTAAGACCATTGACCCGCAATAGCTTAGTAGACATTTGTCTTGGGGTAAATGTTAATTTTACAAAAGATAAGTTACATGCAGGGGATGAAAATAAAGATGTTTAAAAACAGATGGTTAATGATGGGGTGGTCTGGTCAGACCTTTTAATCAATCCAACCAGATAAGGTTAATAGTGCAATTACGACTAATAAAAACATCACGTTTCGTTTAGCCAAACGGACTAAAGTGCAGGGCTCTTCGGTACAATCATTTTCATCTGGTTCGATTTCTTCGGCTTTTTTAGATACATCCAATAGCAGTGTTTTGGCCTGAACAGCTGGGTCGGGTAAATAGCCTAACCATGTCGGGAAAGCACGAGAAAAATGTCCTACTAATAAAAAGCCTAAAGCCGTTATACGCACGGGTACCCAGTCAACAAGATTGAGTAAACGTTTTACTTGATTGGCTACTTGTTCGTTATCGCTCGACAACTTTGAATTCATTTCCCTTACTAGTACATACAATATCGCCCCAGCTGCGCCGAACACAGCAAACCATAAAATTACGGCTGTGTAGTGGCGGTAGTTTTGCCAAACAAGGTTTAGTCCAAAGGAGGTTGAGCCCTTGTCATCGCCACTTATTTGATCCTCATACATACTGCAGGCTTGTAAATCACCACGGTTAGCCGCTTGTAAAAAGCATTTGTAGGTAGCGCGGATTGCTGGGCATCCTACACAAACCATTAATATGGCAGTGCTAATAACCAACTCTAGTAATCCACCGGCAAATTCTTGCACAACTAAGTAGATAATAATAACAGGCACAAAAATAACCAATGCCAAGATCCAAGATTTGGAGGACGAGTTAAACCAACCGCGAGATTCGATACTTTGTAAGTATTTATCAGTGTAAAACCCTACTTGCCAAAATTGGGATTTAGTAGTGACGCGTTCAACTAGCAATACCAGCAACAAGCTGATTAATGTCATGATTTTATCTCTTTAGGTTATACAAAATTATCATATCATCTGCCGATATTGTGACCAATCAAAAGCAATGCCTGGATCGGTTTTTCTGCCGGGTGCAATATCATTGTGACCAACAATACGCCCTAGGGTTATTGCTGGGTAGTCCTGCATTAATGCTTTGGTTAATAGACTAAGCTGCTCATATTGAGCTGGGGTATAGGGAATATGATCAGCCCCTTCAAGTTCAATTCCAATAGAATAATCATTACACCTACTTATTCCCTGAAAGCTTGATACTCCTGCATGCCACGCGCGTTTATCAAATGGTACAAATTGTAGAATACTCCCATCACGCTTAATTAAACAATGAGCTGACACGCGCATTTGATAAATGCTGGCAAAGTAAGGGTGTAATTTGGGATCTAAACAGCCGGTAAAAAAGTACTTGATATAATCACCGCCAAATTTGTTTGGAGGCAATGAAATATTATGTACCACTAAAAGCGAGACTGTAGTCTGTTCTGGGCGTTCGTCCCAATGGGATGTTGGGCAATATTCAGCTTGTGTTAAAATGGCGTTTTTAATCAAGGTATTAGCGTTATAAATAGGCCTAGTTTTGATATCATAACAAACAGAATTAATGTTATGTGACAAATATATACTGATACCACACCTCACTCTCGCTGAATCCGACATTTTGAGGTGACATTAGGATAAAGAGGAACGAACAAGTCAATGCAACAGAGTCAAATGGGTAAAGGCATGTTAATTGTCGCTTGGGTCATTGGGTTGGGCTTGTTAACCCTATTGTTTGATGATCAGCTTGCTAAGCAGTTTAATCCTAA
>NZ_CAJWCF010000169.1 GCF_913020055.1 uncultured Paraglaciecola sp.
TGCAAAACTGAAGCAGATATCGGTAGGAACATTGGCACTCATTCCAAGTAATTCGCACATACTGTATTGCTCGCTGGATGATGTATTGGCTGGTGGCAGACACCCTGCACACCCGATTAATTTACCACTACTCGGTGTATGTGTTAACGCCCTGATTTTAGGCAACTTTGTGGGGCGGCGAAGCCGTGTAGCAAAGTTGTCCTAAACATTAGTTTGTTAGGCTTTTTGTACGATAAAGTAGCTATGTAACTCTGGGTATTGGTCATATTCAAAATGCCTGCAAATGCAGTCCAAACTCATAATTAATTTTAAAAAACCGCTTACTCCCAGTGTCGAGTAATACACTTCGGAACCCATAAAATCATCTTTGTGATCACCTTGGTTATCTGTACCACCACAAGAGAAGATTAATACACCATTAGAGTTAAGACTGGAAATCAACTTGGTTATCACTTTCTCTTGTTGATCAAGAGGGACATGCCAAATGCTGTCCCAAGCGGTAATAAAATCATATCTTTTTGGTGGAACCCACTCACATATATCGTTTGTATGAAAGTTAATAGCGGGGTGTCTTTTTTTGGCAAAATTAATCATTTTGTCGGAAATATCAACACCCTCTGGCTCAAAACCCTTTTCCAGGAGTAAATCTATAAAGCGGCCTGTGCAACCACAGCCTACATCAAGTGCTATATCTCTATTTTTTACAAACGAAATTGCTCTGTTATGCTGTTCAATGCCATTATTCATATTAAATTTATCACTCTCCCAAAGGTGAGTGATTTTATTATAAGCATTGCCGATATCTATTGGATTCATAGTTCTCTCGAGAGCCTAACAGTGAGTTAACGGAATTATTTCCACTTATGCAACTGCCTAAAAACATATCATAATTGCTAGAGCCTATGCCATTCCTGAGCTAAATCTAATTTGGGTACAGAAAAATCACGGGGTAGAAAATCACGGGGTCAGACTCGATTGCTTCGGCATGTCCGGTTCCAAGGTTATGAATACGTTGTTTGAAGTACCGAAAAACTTCAGCTTTGGCTAATTCTTGATTTTTTTGAAATGAACTTTTCCGTCTGTGACTAACTATAAACCTAATACGAAGAATGATCGATGTGTGACACAAGCGAGAGCTAAGCCTCGCCAATTGTTCATGCCTCAAAGGTCGGCTCTTGGCCGTTCTGAGCCATCGCTTATATTTGATGGTAAGACCGCTAAGTGGTGTGCAGCTCTAACTCCTGATTTAAATACCTCGAACTACCGACATGTCAAACCTCACGACTAACATTCATATATGCGTGGTGAATTTTAAACAAACAATAACCTTTTCTCATTGCTACAGAAAAGAATTAATTCAATTGGAGTGTGCTTTCCTCGCCAAAATACTTCACGAGCTTGTTCTCAAAGAAACCTGAATCCTTTATCTGCTTTAATGCTGTACACCATTTGTCAGTATCCACTTGATCGGAAAGTTTACTAGTTGCAATCCATAAAGGTAATGTTTGCAATGTCTGACCAAATTGGAGATGTTCCGAATAACTTCCCTTTTTCCATCCCAAGACTGCTTCTGGTTTAGCAGTAAAGATCGTTGTTAGTCGATTGTGTGCCAGTCTCGAATAAAGATCTTTACCAGTCACCGTAATATAAGGTATATCATTTTGTTGTAAAAACGCCTCCTGCGGAGTTCCGATTATGGCGCCTATCCCCCTTACCTTTTTGGCTTGCTTAACAGTATTAATTAGTTCGTTGCCCTTCTTATTAATAAACATCACAGGTACATCAAAAATCTTACACATCCATTGGTACTTTTTCTCTCTCGATTGACTTCTAGACAAGGGAAAGATAACAGCATTGGGTGTACGAACTGCCATGTCTTGTGCTCGTTTCCACGGAAGAAACTTGACCTTAGGTGTTACGTCAATTGTTCTTGCCATTTCCATTACAACCTCCATAAGAAAGCCAGGAGATTGGCTATCACTGGAAGTATAAATTGGCTCATCTTCTAAATAAAAAGTCACGCTTTCAGCTGCTAATGAATTTTCACCAAATCCAATTAAGTAACATACCAAACCAAACATTAAAGCACTTGAATTGCGCTTAAAAGCAGCAAAATATAAGGGAGATTTAATAATCAATAGATTGCCCCTATAGATAATTGAGATAATAGGAATTGAATATTTATCAAACTAAAACCACCAACATACCCGAAGTAAGATATAAGCTTAGTCGGTTTCACACCTTATGGGGTACCTTCGAACCAAAAACATTGCTCGAGTTGGGGGTGGAATCAGTGAACAAAAAATCAGATGACTAGATTTTTGAGGGAAGCATAGGGTCAGACTCGATTGCTATTTACTAACCTGCTATAGATATATTGAACTTAATTCAGTAAGAACTGGAATAATGGATCACCTACTTGAGCAGCAATCGAGTCTGCCCCCAAGCTTTACAAGCAACAGAAGAGTGGTGTGAAACAGTGGCAAAGTCTTGTCCTCCGAAGGATAGGCCTTGGTACCATGTGTTAGTTCACGGGAGTGTGCATTCAACTTATGTGGCCGAACAAAATTTGGAACCTGATGATAGTGCAGACCCCATCAAGCAGCCTATGCTTGAACACTTTTTTTCTAAATTTGATAACGGGAAGTACGTTCGCAGTGATCCGGTTAACTAGGTTAGTTGGGTGTTTCCAAATTCAATAAGTATGGCGATAACATCACTTATACCCGCACAATCTCAAATCGCTTGCGATACGCACTGGGGGTGACTCCTACCTTTTCTTTAAATAATCGTCTAAATGAATTGCCGTCTTCATAACCTGCATGCAAAGTGATTTGATCAAATGCCATTTTGCTGCTTTCTAATAGATGTTTAGCTTTTTCAATGCGTAGATTTTGTAAATATTGAATGGGGGTTTGATCCGTCGCGTCTTTAAACCGGCGGATGAAGTTACGCATGCTTAAACCAAATTCGTCTACCACCTTTTCCATGTTAATGTTTTCGACCATGTGTTTTTCTAGCCATATTTGAATTTTAAGTATATCTGGGTCTGTGTGGTTCTTTTTAAACGTGGTGCTGGAGTAAGGGGTTTGACTGCGTGCGGATATATCGACCAACAGTTTCTTTGCACACTCAGCCGCCAACTGAGGGGATGCAAACTTTCGAATCAGGTGTAGCAATAAATCACTGCTACTAGTAGAGCCCCCTGAGCACATGACTAATCCATCGTCGGTGACGGTGCGCTCTGTTTGCAATTTTACTTGTGGATAGCGTTGAGCAAACTGATCGCTAAATACCCAATGTGTGGTGGCGCAGCGGCCGTCTAACAACCCCGCTTGAGCTGTCACAAATGCACCAGTACACATATTGGCAATGTAACAGCCTTGTTGGTGTTGAAACTGCAACCACTGAATCATGTCAGATAATGTTGGTAGTACCCCCAAAATATTAAACATAAAGCCTGGCACAATAATCAACTGAGTCTCGTGAACCTCTGCAAGGGATTTGTCCGGCGTTAATTGCAGACCGCCTGTACACAAAACCGTTTGGCCATCAATAGATGCCGTTTCCACGTTAAATAGTGCAGAGCTATTTAGCTTGCTGCGGGCGCTCTTTTTTTCCGCATAGTGGTGCAACACATTGGCAGTTTCGAAAAACTCCATGGTGGCGGCAACACTGGTAGAAGAGCATTTATCTGCCATCAATATCGTGACTTTCATTATCCTACTGCCTTGTTAATCATTATTAATTTCGCCTTCAGGCAAAAACGGCATGTTATTAGTCATTTTTGCCTATAGTTGGCCTTAACGTCAATGCCTACTATGAATTCATACAGCCGCAACGCTAAATCATCGGCACGGATCGTTAATAGTAAGTAGAGAATATCATCATGAAAAACACCGCATATAAAATCTTTAAAAAGCCATTTTTTGGACGTTTCGCAAGACCATGGCGCTGGCCGGAAACCGTTGATCAGAGCCAGTGGCAGCGTTTAAGCGTTGAAAGTGAATCAGGAGCAACCATTGCCGCACTTTTAGGGCCAGCACACACACAACAAGCTAAGGGCGCGGTGTTAATGTCTCACCCCATGGGTGTGGTAGCGAAAGGTTTTTGGATGAAATACGGACATGCCGAACTGTTACGTGAGGCGGGCTACCATGTCATGATTTTTGATTTAAATGGTTTTGGTGAAAGTACTTCAACCACCATGGATTATCCACTAGACGTGCTAGCCGCAGGGCAAACTTTGCAAGCACAATATCCGGAATTACCTATCGCGGTAATGGGGGCGTCCATGGGAGCCGCCATGAGCGTATGTGCTATGGCTCAACCCAAACACCCTTTCAAAGCAGCTGTGCTTGAATCTGCTTTTCCAACTTTATTGCACTTTTGGCGTCGCTATCCTATTCCAAAGTTGGGTATACAGCTTTCCAAAATATTTTACCCCGCTGGTGAGCGCAGTTTGCGTCCAACTTATGCAGCAGAGCATCTAGTGGGCAGCCCGGACATGTTATTGATTTATGGTGAGGCTGATGAATTCACGCCTATTGAAGACGGCAAACTGTTATGGCAAGCACTAAAAAAAAGAACTCAAGCGGAATTTTGGCAAGTACCCGATGCCAAGCATACTCATGCTTATGCCGTACAGCCCAATGAATACGCAGAACGTGTTATTGATTTTTTGGACGCCAAACTGATTGATAATAATCGAAGAGAGTTGAATCAGGGAAACTGACTCTAGACAAACCAATGCTGAATATACAAAAGGAAGACCAAGCAGATATTCAAAGTTCTGAAAATGGCTACAGCCACATCGACTCTACTCTTTGGGATAAAAACGGTAAGGTAGCGGTGAGTAGCCGGCAAACCGTTAGTGTGTTTGGTTAGTTTGTTATTTTTAACTTGGCATTTAAAAACTGGGGCGACGATCTAACTACTTTATTAAAAGACACGTCGTCGCTATCATTGGTTATAGCTCCGTATAGCTTCATCAATATTTTGGATAATCAATGAAACAACAAATCGGTACTATCAAGGAACTCTGGCGCTATCCAGTTAAGTC
>NZ_CAJWCF010000170.1 GCF_913020055.1 uncultured Paraglaciecola sp.
TTAGTTTAAGCATAAAAATAATGACTTCTTTTAATACGAGCAAAGTAACTCCCACATTATGGCATTGCTATAACGCCAGATCCTTACGTCCTTTATGGGCTTTAGAAGAGATGGGCATAGAATATCAATTAAACGTTATGCCGTTTCCACCACGCTTTGCCCAAAGAGAGTACTTGGAAACCAACCCCCTTGGCACTATTCCATTTTTTGATGATGGCAGAAGTCAAATGACTGAATCATCAGCCATATGTCAATACTTAGTCGACGTTTACGATAAACCTGAATTTGGCATTACGGTTGACTCCCCTGATTATGGTAATTATTTAAATTTTTTACATCAAAGCGATGCAACTCTAACGTTCCCATTAGCGATTGCTTTAAGGTATCAACATTTAGAGCCTGATGACCGCAAGTTACCTCAAGTAGCAGAAGGTTATATTCGGTGGTTTTCGGCACGTCTACGTTGGTTAGAGCAACATTTATCAACGGGTCGACTATATTTATGTGGTGAGAGATTCACTGTGGCTGATATCGCAGTGGGTTATGCGCTACATTTTGCTAGCATTATTGGTTTAAACACACATTTGAATTCTGATATTTCTGCCTACTTATCAAGATTGACAGCAAGAGCGGCTTTTAAAAGAGCAATGGAAAAAGGAGTTGAATTGGACCCTTTTAAAACCTTAGTTTTATAAACAGGAATGGCAGACGCTACTTAATTAGACCTTCAAAGTAACAAGGCATCCAATCACAACGTAATAAACAAGTGAACCAGAATCGTTGATAATCCCTCTTTAAACTGTTCGTTCAATTGCAAACAAGTTATAAAAATTCTCAGTAGTGATCTTGGCTAACTCGTCAACGGTAATGCCTTTTAAATCAGCAATGAACTCCCCTACTTCTCTAACAAACCCTGGTTGATTAGGTTTACCTCTGTAGGGTACAGGTGCTAACCAAGGTGAGTCTGTTTCAATTAGTAATTTATCTAGTGGGATTTTTTTCACCACATCTTGCAACTCTGTAGCGGTTTTAAAGGTCACTATGCCAGATATCGAGATGTACATACCCAGCTCTATTGCTGCCTGCGCCATTTCCCAGTTTTCGGTAAAACAGTGCAGTACACCTAGGGTTGATGGGTCTTTATGTTGTTTAAGTAATTCAATGGTATCGACCCGGGCATCGCGGGTATGGATGATCAAAGGTTTATTTAACTTATTGGCCACTTTGATATGGTCGACAAAAGACGTTAGCTGTACCGCTTTGGTTTCTGCGCTATAAAAATAATCGAGGCCGGTTTCACCAATGGCTACAACGTCATCGCTATCAGCCATTTGCAAAAGGTCTTCATAACTACAGGCATCTTCTTGATGTAAAGGATGTGCGCCGCAAGATACAGACACGTCTTTAAAATCCTTGACCGTATCTAACATGGCAGGAAAGTCTTTCACCGAAACTGACACACACAAAAAATGTTCAACACCGCGGTTTCTCGCAAAATTGAGTACGTCTGACAGTTCTTCTGGGGTTTTATCTAATCGGTCTAAGTGGCAATGTGAATCAACAAACACGAGTTTTTTTCCATTTTAATTAGGTTACAAAATTTATGCGGCTTTAACTAGCGCCAGCTTATTGAGTAATTGGGTTAATACTAAAGTTTTATTCACCCCAGGATTACGCAATTGTTGGGTGACTTTAATGGCTTGTTCACTTAACTGCCAAACCGATTCTGACATTTGTTCGGTGCATTGCTGCCGTGCCCA
Organism: uncultured Paraglaciecola sp.; assembly: GCF_913020055.1. Taxonomy (GTDB): domain Bacteria; phylum Pseudomonadota; class Gammaproteobacteria; order Enterobacterales; family Alteromonadaceae; genus Paraglaciecola. The sequence goes on from NZ_CAJWCF010000170.1 coordinate 1,761, forward strand.
GTACTGAGTCCATTTAAGCACTTTATCTGCACTGTCTTGCCAATCCATGGCTAGTTGCATGGCATTGGTTTGCCCTTGTAACAAAGCTTGTAGTCCTTGGCTAAAGATATCATAAGTAAACTTTTGTTCTTCTTGTAGTTCAGCTAATAACGCCAGTGGTCGGGCACTAAACAACTTTACAAAGTTAATATCAATTTCTGCAGCGTATTGGGTTTTCACCCACGCTAAGGTTGTGTCCAAATCTGGCACAGGTAAGGCTAATTTTTCACAGCGACTTTTGATTGTGGCTAAGATACGTTCGGGTTTATCTGTTGTAAGTAACAAAAAGGTATTGGCTGTGGGTTCTTCTAATGTTTTAAGTAATGCATTAGCACTTGATTCGGTCATGGTATGTGCATGATAGATGATCAACACCTTTGCCCCAGACATATGAGCAGAGCTACCTAACTTTTTGATGGCTTCGCGTATCTGATCCACACCAATTTGTTTGTCAGATTCCACTACATGTAAATCAGGATGGGTGTTTGCTGCATTGAGTAAACAAGACTGACATTGACCACAGACCTTGTCACCCTGCCTAGCTTTACATAGAAGCAGCTGGCCTAATTGCATGGTAAAGCTGGCTTTACCGAGCCCTGAAGGCCCTTGAATAAGCAATGCATGGTGCAACTTATTCGTTACAATCCTATGACTTAATTGTTTAAAAGATGCATCTAACCAAGGGAACACCTAATTCTCCAAAAACTGCTTGATACATATCTCAACATCATTATGCACCGCTTGCATACTTTGCATGGTGTTAATCACCTCACAATTAGGATCTTGCTGAGCTAATTGTAAATACCGTTCGCGGGTTCGTTCGAAAAAGCTAAGTTCTTCTTGTTCAATACGATCTAGCTCTCCACGACCTTTTGCCCGCTTAAGGCCTTCTTTGGGCTCAACATCCATATACAAGGTGAAATCTGGCTTAAAGTCTCTTAATGTGATGGCTCTTAGGCTTTCGATCATGTGCTGATCAATCTGCCGACCGCCGCCCTGATAGGCCTGTGAGGACATGTCGTGCCGGTCTCCAAGTACCCAATAACCTTTGGCCAAATTAGGCAGTATTACGTTTTGCACTAATTGGGCTCTGGATGCATACATTAACAACAACTCAGCTTCTACCGTGACTTTTTCATCTTTCCAGTCGTGTTTAACTACATCTCTGATGGCTTCTGCCATTGCCGTACCGCCAGGCTCTCTAGTATTAACCACAGTGTGACCAGCAGCTTGAATAGCTTGTGTCAAAATCGCTACGGCACTGCTCTTGCCTGCGCCTTCTAGACCTTCAATAACGATGAATTTACCTGATGTTTGCAACTAGGACTCTCTTATTTTCTTAATTGATATTTACGCACTGCAAGATTGTGATCTTTTAGTGTGGTTGAAAACTTGTGGCTGCCATCGCCTTTGGATACAAAATACAAATCGTCAGTGGTTAAAGGATTAAAGGCAGCGTCAATGGCTAACTTACTTGGCATGGCGATAGGTGTTGGCGGTAATCCCTTTATAACATAAGTATTATAGGGCGTAGCGGTTTTTAAATCTTTACGCCGAATATCGCCATCAAAGCTTTCGCCCATACCGTAGATAACAGTAGGATCGGTTTGTAAACGCATATTCAGGTTAAGTCTGTTTACAAAAACGCCTGCAATTCTAGGTCGTTCATCGGCCACTCCCGTCTCTTTTTCGATGATTGATGCCATAGTCAAACCTTCGAAAGCCGAATCATAGGGTAAGTCTAATGCACGATTCTCCCATGCCATATCTAAATAGCTTTGCATACTAAGATGGGCTCGTTTAACTATATCAATCGCCGCTGTCTGCGCCACAAAATAATAAGTATCAGGTAATAGATACCCTTCAATTGACTGCTTTGGCAATGATTTAGTTAGGATTTCAAGCTGTTGGTTGAACTCATCAGAAAATGTAATTTGGGGATGAGACTTTAATACTGATAACCATTCCCGCCAATTTAGTCCTTCAACTAAACTGATTGAAAACTGTAACTCTTTACCACTAGAGAAAAGACTCAATAAATCTAATGCACTCATTGTCGGTAAAAGTTGATAGGTGCCGACCTTAATATTGGCCAGTTCTGGTTCGAGTTTCAATCTGATCTTAAGGCCAAGTGTATCTGAGATAATTCCCCGGTCTCGTAATCGATTCAGTATCCCTTTGGCTGATTGACCTGATTTAACTTGATAGACAGTTGCTTCAGTAATGTTAAGAGGTTGGTGTACCTTTTTGTCAAAATGAAACAGTGTATAGACAAAACCAATGCCTAATAGTACGGCTAAAAACGACAACCACTTTACAATTTTCATTAAACGTTTATCGCCTTAAGGTTTATTTTTTGTTGTACATAATGCTGCAACCGTTTGCTTTTATCTACAACATAGTCGGTGTTTTGCTGATTGATTGGATTAAACAAATTCACTACTGGCACCATGACCATTAAAGAATTACAAACAAACAATTCTTGAGCGGTAAGTAAATCACTTACATCCTGCTTAACCACTTCACAGCTTAGTCCATTTTCTTCCATAACAAGCAGAATTTGGTTACGCATAACCCCATCAACACCTGACTCCATAAGGCTTGGGGTATACCAGCTATCGTTTTTATACCAAAACAGGTTTCCCACAGAGGTTTCTATTATTTGGTTGTGAGTATCACAAACAATGACATCATCATAACGGGTTTGTGCCAGTGAATTTTTAACTAATACTTGCTCTAAGCGGTTAAGATGTTTAATACCAGCTAACAGCGGTTGGCAAGCTAATGTGATTGGGCTAATGGATAACCGAATTCCCTCGGATTGCCATAAAGTGTAATGGGATGGAATACTGTGATGAGATATAACAAAGTTCGGGTGTGTGGCACCTACTGGACTATATCCCCCACCACCTTGACCTCGGGTAATGATCACTTTGACGACACAATCACCCGCAGACTTTAACGAATCAACAACGCAGACTTCTAACTCTGACCATTGATCAAAATCAATATACAGCCTGCTACAAGCCAATTTTAGTCGTTGAATATGCTCATCAAAAAATTCAAGATGGCTATTTCTAAACGCCATAGTAGTAAAGCAGCCATCACCATACTGAAAGGCTCTATCTGCAATCTCTATATATTGCTGCTGCCGACCGTTAACAATCATTCATTTCTGCGTCTAGATACCTAAAAGAACTTCAATAATACCTAAAAGCCAAATTTTGCCTACTGTTTCTTAAACAG
>NZ_CAJWCF010000171.1 GCF_913020055.1 uncultured Paraglaciecola sp.
TCATGACTCCAGCACAGCTCGCTCAGGAAAAACCAGCATATTGTGGTTTTTTACTATCATCAATTTACTCTTATTGGCCGTTGTTATTGGTGTAGGTTACTGGTCTTGGTTGCAATGGCAAACACAAAACCAACAGCAATCCGACGCCTTAGTCACCAGTATCGAGCAACAACAAGCTAGTTTAGCTAAGCAGCAAAGCGACATCGCGCAATCCATTGCTGCTAATCAACTGGCAGAAGGTGAGTTGCAACAACAAAACCAAGCGTTACAAAGCAATATGCAGACTTTGCTAGAGCAACTGCAGCTGACAAGCGGGCAAGTGCAGGCCAACCAACGTAATTTGGCTGATGTATCGGGGCGTAGGCCAGCAGATTGGTTATTGGCCGAAGCAGATTACTTAGTGCGTATAGCAGGACGTAAACTCTGGTTGGAGCACGATGTAAAAACTGCCATCATGATGTTGCAGTCAGCTGATAGCCGCATTCAAGATTTAGACGATCCAAGTTTGTTGCCTTTACGAACTAATCTAGCTGAGGATTTATTGGCTTTACAGCAACTTAATCAAATTTCAATTAGCTCTATTGCAATTGCTTTAGGAGCCTTAAATAAACACGTAGATAGTTTGCCCTTAGCTTTTTTTGAAAAGCCTGAAGCCGAGGTCATTGATGATAGCGTCACAGAATCTATTGATGATTGGCGCGCAAATCTAGCCCGAAATTGGCGGGAAGCAACTAAACATTTTTTTAGTATTAAAAAGGTAACCACTGAAATAAAACCTTTTATGTCTGACCAGCAACAATGGTTAGCCAAAGAACAACTTAAGTTTGCCTTGTTACAAGCACAAGTTGCCGTATTACAAGAAAACACAAGCCTGTACCAACAGTCTGTAGAAACAGCACTTAGTGTATTAATTGAGTCTTTCGATACTGAAAAAGAAGCGGTAGTTCAGTTCACCGACAGTTTAAACAAGCTGCAAAAAACCGATTTTGAAAAGAACTACCCTGATCAATTTGGTGTTGCTCCCTTACTAAAAGACATAATCGAACAACGCCTCAATAGTCGTTTTGTGAACGGAAGCAACTAATGATGAGTCAACTAATTAGAATTTTTCTGGTGTTGGTTATCCTGCTTATTAGCGTGGTGATTGCCGCGATGATGTTTGATGATAGTGGTTACGTGATGGTCGAATTCAACGGCTGGGTAGTGGAGATGAATGTCTGGTCGCTTTGTCTATCGTTGATTGCTATTTTTGTTGGCTTAATGTTGATTAATTTATTGGTTAAATCCTCTTTAGCCGCTGCTTCTGGCTCGAAGAACTGGTTAGGTAATTGGGGCAGTCGTAAAAAACAAAAAGCCTTTACCGCTGGTTTACTGGCTTTAGCTGAAACTAATTATCTGATTGCCAGAGAACAGCTGCATAAAATCGAAAATGAAGATTTTGATGGGATCAATTTGTTAGCTGCAGCTGAAGCTGAAATGCAGTTGGGCCAACCAGAAGGCGCTAAAAATTATTGGCGTATGGCTGCCAGTTTCGAAAAGTCTGCACTGGCCGCTACTCTATGTTTAATTCGTGATGCCCTGCAGCATAATCGGTCAGATGAAGCCCTTAGACTGATTCAAAACCTAAGTGAAAAGCAACAAGCTCAAACACCGGTGCTAAAACTGTGGGCACAAGCATTAGGCCAAGCAGGTCATTGGCAAGAATTAAAAGACAAGTTAAAAGGTTGGAAAAAAGCACTAGGCAATGATTACGAACCCTTAATGCTACAGGCATCAAAAGGTAACTTTGCTGAAATCGCAAGTAAGGAAGGAGCCAGTCAACTAAAACAAAATTGGCAATCATTACCTAGATCTACACGTAAAGATCCAGCTCAACAAGCGGCTTATATTCAGCAGCTAATCGACCAAGGTATGCACGCAGATGCAGAACACGCATTAGTTGAGTATCAAGCGTCTTCGCCTCAACCCTTACTGCTACCCTTGTTTAAACAAATAAAATTACCTAATCCAGCAGGGGCTATCAAAAAACTTGAGAGTTGGATTAAAAAAGATGATCTGAATGTCGAACTGCTATCTACTTTAGGCCATATCGCGTTTAACGCAAACGACAAACAATTAGCAGAAAAAGCCTTAGCTAAAGCGATTAAATTAGCAAGTCGCAAGGAAGATTTAGTCTTGATGGCAGAGATAAAAGAATCACAAAACGACTCACAGCACGCATTGTTGTTATACAAACAAAGTATGGGCACAACTCATGTCCAACTTAAGGCTTAATGGTTGCGGCTAAATCAATTGCCTTTAGCGAAGTCATTGATGAAACAAATGAACCTAGTGATATGTTTGTTGTTTCTTTCGAGTCAATTACATTCAGCGCAATCTGCAACAGCCCCCGTATTTGAGCTAATAACCTTAGGTGATACGGGTGGTATTGAAGACGGTAATCTCAGTGCTTTTTTACTGCGGGTTATATCAGAACCTCATTATATTGCCCTAGACGCCGGCACCTTAGTTAATGGTATCAACGTAGCCCAGTCCAACAAAGCGTTTAAACACTTGCCAGTAAAGATAGATAACACCTTATCTTCAACAGGTAATATTTTGCATCACCACATTAAAGGTTATTTGATTAGTCATGGCCATCTCGACCACGTGGCTGGACTGTTGATTGCTTCACCAGATGACAATAACAAACCTATCTATGCGTTAAAATCCGTTAATCAGACGATGAGTGATACCTACTTCAATTGGCAAGCCTGGGCGAATTTTACTGACCGAGGTTTACCTCCTCTTTTGAAAAAATACCAAGTGATAGACTTAATCCCCCAACAAGCCATGAACCTAAAAGATACGCAATTGAGCGTCACCGCTTTCAGCCTGAGTCACCCCGGAGAGTCCACTGCTTTTGTGATTGAATATAAAGATAATATGTTTGTATATTTTGGCGACACAGGCCCTGACGAAGTTGAGAAACAAGGAAAGTTATCTGCCATATGGCAATATCTCGCCAAACAAATGCAAACCAAAACACTGAGAGGTGTGGTCATAGAAGTCTCCTACGCCAATCAACAACCTGACAATCTGTTGTTTGGTCATCTCACTCCAAAATGGTTAATGTCTGAACTAACCCACTTTCATGCTTTGTTGGACAACAAAAAAGCATTCAAAGATATGCAAATTGTCATAAGTCATATGAAATACAGCTTAAAAAATACGGTTGATCCTAAAGTGAAAATCAAACAGCAATTAGAACAACTGAATAAGCTTGGCTTTAACTTTATTATCGCCACACAAGGGCAGCGCATTGTTTTGTAGCCATGGGTAAAAGTATACGATTGGTCTGTTTGAGTAACTGGCAATTATCAAAAAACTCAGTCCGAACTCGTCACGCTTTTGGAAAGTCGTGTGTCTAAACACGTTCAAATGTAACGAATAACAAATAACAGTGGAAAAGATACGGTTTTTCATTAGAATCACCGCTCGCTTAATCAAGCGAATACTTTGCAAAAAGCACCCGTAGCTCAGCTGGATAGAGCGTCGCCCTCCGGAGGTAACGGACATAGGGCAAAATGGAAGTTGAGGGTAAAGGTCAAAAGCGTAAAGCTCGACCAGAAAAAATGTAAAGTGTAAAAATCACCACGCACCCGTAGCTCAGCTGCATAGAGCGCGGCCCTCCGGAGGTAACGGACATAGGGCAAAACGGAAGTTGAGGGTTAAGGTCAAAGACACAAAGTCTGACCGATGAGAAAAAGAGTAAAAATAGCGATGCACCCGTAGCTCAGCTGGATAGAGCGCGGCCCTCCGGAGGCCGAGGTCACAGGTTCGAATCCTGTCGGGTGCGCCATTTACTTCAAAATTGCCCGTTGCTCCCCGTGACTAAAATGTCCTTCAAATACAGCCCGTGACCTCACCGTGACCAAAGTCCTATTGGGCTTTCCGAAAAAGTGTCATTCGCATACAGGCGTCGTATCACCTGTCAAATTCGAAGAAGCATATTTTTTGGAACAACAGAATGTCTATTGAAAGTTGAGAAGTCCATTGACCTTCTGTGCCAAGTTGGTGAATATAAAAATTTTCACGTTCATTAATCATAGTGACAACACAATGTTTATCATCGATAATTAAATTGCTCTAATGACAAATAGCTAAGGTCCAACTTTCTATATTTTCCCTAGCGGTGAACGTACAACCTAACTGCTCATAACCTTGTTTATGCAACAATTGTATTGCTCGTAATAGCCTAATGGTTCGACGTAAAAACTTTGGTTCAATCATGTGTTATCCAAACTTAAAATATTTTCGATATTTGTCTTTTAAATTCGCCGAATCTCGATACAAGTCAACTCAGACCTTATTTACATAAAGTACAGTTTTCCACTCATATCCGTTTTTAACCCTACCCTTGTCCCATGCCGTAAACAATTGACTTAATTGAGTATTAACATCTTTAAAGTCAAAATAATGCTTATTCCAACCTAGGTCATGGTTCCAATAACCAACTCCCTGATCAAATCCCACACTGTATTTATTCCCATTTTTAAATGACAAGAGCAGCTCTCTTCTATGAGATATAGAGGCTTTGTCTTCATGAACATCCATATAAGTTGAAACCTTGACACCTTTTTTAAACCAGAGGTTAAATACTTCAATCATATATTCAATTGAGGACCAGTCGTGGTTAATAAGATTTCCCGTACCTTTCTTATCGGAAAACAATGTTTCAGATGATCTTCCCCTAAATCTGTAGACACTTTTTACTTAGAAACCGAAGTAAGGTAAAAAGTGTTATAAATAAAAAATATCCCGATGAATTTAAACAAGAAGCCGTTCGCCAAGTGGTTGAAAAAGGCTATTCCGTTCCTGATGT
>NZ_CAJWCF010000172.1 GCF_913020055.1 uncultured Paraglaciecola sp.
TCAGGTTATATCATGATGGGTTATTTCTGGGCACAAATGGCTCAAACAGCTTACGAAAAATTAGCCGGTGATGTTGAAAACCGTGACTTCTATCGTGCCAAAATTAAAACCGCTGAGTTCTATTTTGAACGTTTATTACCGAGAACTAAGTCTTTGGCCAAAACCATGATGGCCGATCCAAAAACGTTAATGCAGCTAGACGAAGATTTACTTTCTTTTCTGTAAATGAATGATACTTAGTTTGGACTCTGAGTGGTCGTGAAAGTCTACTCAGAGCTTCAATTGCCCAGTTATTAGAGTAAGAAAGAACCCGCTAGTAAATTAACAAAGGTTACTGATAGGCTGTGGGACTTTTTAACCGCGACATTACCAAACAAAATACGCTAAGCTGAAACTTCCAAGGTAAAAATATAGTCGTCTATGAACTACAGTAGTCACTTCAACATTCACGTTTATGACTCTCTTATTGTGTCCAAATTGAGAGGTAATTGGTCTCAACACGACGACCTGTCTTATATTGCATCATTAGCTGAAGAAATAGATGTATTACAGAAAAACTCTTGGGGCATCTTAGTGGATATGCGAGGCTGGATAGTGCCAGAAGGTTACACTCAACCTACGTTTAAAATTACCCTTGATAGATTTAATCAAAAAGTAGAATGTTGGATTGTTGACAATATGAAGCAAGGTGACTTTTTACTGCCGTATTTTCAAAACGCACCAGTCAAACCAATGAAATTTTTAAATCCTAGCGATGCAATAACACACATCGTAAAAGCCGGGTTTGATTTATCTATATCGGATATCTGAATCGAATCTTAGGGACCCTCTTCCATTTTGCCCATCATTATCTTGAAGCAATAAAAAAGCCGCTTAGTTACTTAAGCGGCTTTGATATTTGGCGTCCCCAAGGGGATTATAAAATACGTCCATGTATTTTACCGCTTCGCGGCCGCGCTAAAGCACGTTCAAAAATGTTCCAGACATTTTTGTATTCGGGCTTTCCCTGCCCTCACCAGCTTGGGCCGCGCTAAAGCACGTTCAAAAATGTTCCAGACATTTTTGTCGAACCGTAGGGGTTCTCATCCCCTTGGGTCTTCATTTTCTTGAAGCAATAAAAAAGCCGCTTAATTGCTTAAGCGGCTTTGATATTTGGCGTCCCCAAGGGGATTCGAACCCCTGTTACCGCCGTGAAAGGGCGGTGTCCTAGGCCTCTAGACGATGGGGACAACAATTTTGCTTATCAAAGCTTAGCTTTGATAAATTGTTGTTAGGAGAAGTGAGCCTGCAAACTGAGCGGCAGTATCTTTTCCGAACAACTAAAATAATTGTCTTCCGATATAAAAAAACCTTTCAGTTTCTATTTATCAGTCTTATCTATTTATCTACTGGCCTAGGTGGTAGTAGACAATCCTTGATATTGGTGGAGCCAGGCGGGATCGAACCGCCGACCTCTTGCGTGCCACGCAAGCGCTCTCCCAGCTGAGCTATGGCCCCAAACTTATTAAATAAGCTTGCGCTTTTACCCAACAAGTAGGTGTCGTTCCGTGACAGCGGGGCGCATTCTAGGCATCTGCCCTTTTTATGTCAACGATTTTTTCAGGAATTTTCTCTGTTTGCTATAAATTCGAGCGCTTTGTTTATACGTTGTTCAATTTGTGCAGGTTTTAGTAAATTTAAAGTTAAATCTAATGAAGGCGAATTGCCTGCTCCTGTAACGGCAACACGCAATGGCATTCCTACTTTACCCATACCTATCTCTAACTCTTCAGCGGTTTGATTAATTGCATCGTGGATAGACTCAGTATTCCACTGTGTTAACGCTGATAATTTACTTTGTACAAGTAACAAAGCCTCTTTTGCAACAGGACGTAAATGTTTTTTAGCCGCTTTTTCATCAAACGCTTCATATTCCTGATAAAAATAACTACTGATTTGAGCTAATTCTTTTAACGTCTTAACCCGGTCAGCTTGCACGCTAATCACGTCTTCTAAGGCAGGGCCTTGAGTAACATCGATACCTTGCTGAGCAAAATGCCATTTGGCATGTTCCGCCACTTCTTTAGCTGGCAGTGTTTTGATGTAGTGTTGGTTTAACCATATAAGTTTATCGGTATTAAATGCAGAAGCAGATTGACCTATTGCATCTAAAGAAAACAACTCAATCATTTCTTCTAAAGAAAATATTTCCTGATCGCCATGTGACCAACCAAGGCGCACCAAATAATTTAATAAGGCTTGAGGTAAATAACCGTCATCCCTAAATTCCATCACACCAACTGCATTGGTACGTTTTGATAGTTTTTTACCATCATCACCTAAGATCATAGATACATGAGCGTATTCAGGGATAGGAGCGCCTAAAGCAAGTAATATGTTGATTTGTCGCGGGGTATTGTTGATATGGTCTTCACCACGCACTACGTGGCTAATTCCCATATCCCAGTCATCAACGACTACGCAAAAATTATAAGTAGGCGCGCCATCTGTACGACGAATGATTAAATCATCCAGTTCACTATTCGCAATCTCGATATCACCACGGATATGATCTTTAATCACCACACTACCTGTTTGAGGTGTTTTAAATCGAATCGCAAAAGGTTGGTCTTGTGGATGATCGGTGCGGTCGCGCCATGTACCTGGGTAACGAGGCTTTTCGCCCTTGGCCATTTGTTCTTCGCGGATTGCATCCAACTCGGCTGCAGGCATAAAACATTTATACGCTTTACCTTCAGCTAACAACTGGTCGATTAGTTGGTTGTAACGATCAAAACGTTGGGTCTGATAAAAAGGTCCATCATCCCAGTCTAATCCTAACCACTGCATACCTTCTAGAATTGCATCAATCGCAGCCTGAGTAGAACGTTCAATATCTGTATCTTCGATACGTAATACAAATTTTCCGCCTTTACTTTTAGCGTACAACCAAGAATAAAGCGCGGTACGTGCGCCTCCAACGTGTAAATAGCCAGTAGGGCTAGGAGCGAATCGAGTTACCACTGTCATTTAATTAAACCTATTGCAAAAAATTGGCGGCATTTTAACAGCCAATGCAACGAATTTATATCTAGAAACAAGCTTTTAATGTAAAAGTCAAAAACCTGCAAAACTTCACTAAGTCCTTTGATAAACTAAATAAAAATCAACCACCAGAACTAAGCCATTGAAAGCATCCGCTGATTATTATTGTGTGCACAACTTAGCAAGGTTACCCCCACTGACCTGTGGTTTTAGCCAGCAAAGTTATATCACTCAACATTTTCAGAAACAGGTAGGAATTTTACAGAGTCAATTCCAACCTACTATGACTAGCAGCAGGAGTTAATCGTTTTGCCTTCCACTTCCCCTCAATCCATATTCATCTCAGGCGTGAAAGACATATTTCCGCTGGTAGTGGCCGCTATGCCATTTGGTTTAGTATTTGGCGCCATGGGACACGCCCAAGGTCTAGCAGACTGGGTGATTTTAAGTATTTCAATTTTTGTTTTTGCCGGCGCTTCGCAATTTATTGCCATAACCATGTTAGCCACCGGGGCAGCCTTACCTGTGATAGTCCTAACCGTGTTTATCGTTAACCTTAGGCACATGTTATACAGCGTGTCGCTTATTCCTATTGTGCAAGGTTTAACCCAAAAGTGGCGATGGCCAATGGCTTTTGCCCTTACCGACGAAACCTTTGCTGTTGTTTACAACAAAATGTCGCTATCGGGCACACATCAGCACCTACCAATTTATTACCTAGGTTCGGCAGTGTTTATGTATCTGAATTGGATTTTATGCACCTGGATCGGCATTTTACTTGGCAGCCAACTCCCCTCTTTAACTAGCTTCGGCCTAGATATAGCTATGGTAGTGGCGTTTATTGGCATAGTTGTGCCTAACCTAAAATTACCCAGTCACTGGTTATGCGCAATAACTGCAGCGGCTTGTGGTTTGTTAACCTACCAATGGCCACATCAAACGGGCTTACTGATATCTAGCCTATTAGCCATAGTTGTAGGCGTGTTGGCAGAAAACCGTCTAGTGAAAAAATCCCCTGCTGAAGGTGACTCCCATGAATGAAATGTTATTAATTGCGGCGATGGCAGCAGTTACTTTTATACCTCGATTATTGCCATTTGCGTTAGCTAGTCGACTGAGGTTACCTAAACCTATGCAACAAGCACTGTCTTATGTGCCAATAGCAATACTCAGTGTGATCATTGTACAAAGTATTTTTTATCGAAACGGAGCACTGGCATTACACCTGACCAACCCATTTTTGTGGGCAAGCCTAGTGGCGTTTATCACCGCTTTAATTCAAAAACGTTTATTTGTAACCATACTTATGGGCTTACTTAGTTACTCTATTTTGAAGTTTTGGTTACTGCATTAAGTGAAAATGCATAAATTTTCAACACTCGATGTCAAAAACGAACAGATTTCACCCATACAAACAATAATTTTCATTTAGGTGTTGACAGTCAAAAGCCCATACCTATAATAGCGCTCCACTTACCGGCCAAGGCTAGTAAGTAAGAAACATTTTGGTCGCTTAGCTCAGTTGAAAAAAGACAGAGCATCGCCGCTCTTTATAGGAGACGGTCGAGGGACACTGGTTCAAATCCAGTACAGTATTTTGGTCGCTTAGCTCAGTTGGGAGAGCATCGCCCTTACAAGGCGAGGGTCACTGGTTCAAGCCCAGTAGCGACCACCACATTTTTGTTAGAAAAAACAGTACATTGGTCGCTTAGCTCAGTTGGGAGAGCATCGCCCTTACAAGGCGAGGGTCACTGGTTCAAGCCCAGTAGCGACCACC
>NZ_CAJWCF010000173.1 GCF_913020055.1 uncultured Paraglaciecola sp.
CGTTAAATGGCTGGCATGAGCATCGAAGAACTTAAAACAATTCTAACCTCTTGGCTTAATGAAGGTTTTACTGAAGGTGAGTTGTCAGTCGAACCTCAATGGTATGTGTTATGGCAGCCTGACGAACTTGAAGAAGTAAATCGCGACTACCAACTTACGGAATATGCTCCAGGTTTTGTAACTTTTGGTGGCAATGGTGCTGGGGAGTTGCTTGTAGTGAATGAAATTTGTGAGGTGTTTTATATGCCGACAATAGGTATGGCACCTGACGCAGCAATTAAAGTTGCTACTAGCTTGGAAGAGTTTAGAGGCTATATGCAGCAATGAAAAAGCCATTTAACAAGCCAAGCCAGCGGGAATTTTACTCGCTGAAAGGCGCTCATAAAATCCCCTGCTTGGGGCGTTATATGACAAGGGAATTCAATGTCAAATAGACCAAAAAAACCTGAGAATTATTGGCGAGACTATTTAATCATTGGTCTCATAGCACTTATCCCTGTGCCTGTAGCTATATACTTTGATATAGAATACATAAGCCAATTATTAACACTTGTGATTGTATCAATATTGCCGCATCTATGGTTCCGAGAATATTATTCAGAACTATTACGATACGACAAGCTTAATGATAGGCCTAGCAAGCCTTTAATAAGTAAAAAAAGCCAAGTTAACGAAAATATTGCTCAGTATTTAAAAGAGCAAAACGAAAAAAAAGCTCAGGCTAAATGGTGGCAATTTGGGCTTTAGTTACATATAACAAACGCATCAAAACCGACTCCGCAAGCAGGCCGGTTTTTTGCAAAACAAACGGCGCAAAAAAGCGTCCAACTTGCGCCGCTGTTTATGCGAAGCGTTATATGCCTGTTGTAGCTTATTGACAAAGTCCGGCATTGCCGTATGATTCTGTTATGATATTTATTGAAACAAGTATATTCACGAAAGTTTTACCAAATTACTTATCGGACGATGACTATCGAGGCTTGCAATCTTACTTGCTACAAAAGCCTGATGCTGGTGATATTGTTAGAGGATCTGGGGGAGTACGGAAAGTTAGATGGGCTCCTTCCGGAAAAGGAAAAAGTGGTGGTGTACGTGCAATATATTACTGGAAAAAGTCAGAACATGAGATTTGGATGCTTACTATGTATAGTAAATCTGAGCGTTCAACAATTGCATCTCATATTCTTAAGCAAATAGCGGAGGCAATAGATCATGAGTAATCGAGATATAGGTCTAGAAATCTTAGAAGGCTTAAATGAAATTAAGCGTTTTAAACACGGTAAGTTATTGTTAAAAACTACTGAGTTATCGGAACCATCGGAGCCAAAGGTAATCCGTTCAAAACTAAATTTATCCCAATCAGCTTTTGCTGGTTTACTGGGAGTCAGTATGCGTACTCTTCAAGATTGGGAGCAAGGTCGAAGACATCCTCAGGGTCCTGCCATTGCATTATTACGTATTGCTGAACAACATCCAGAAGTGTTTGCAGACCTTCATTAAATCGGCATATAACAAAAACATAAACTGGAAAACTACTCGCTGAAAAGCGCTCATATTTTCCAGTTACATTAAGCGTTAGGTGCCAAGTGAAATATGTCTAAATTTTCTAAGTTTATGATATTGGCTATTCCAGTATTAAGTTTTGGAATATACATGGGCTATAGAAGTCATATGAAACCAGTGGAATTTTCAGCTGAAGGCGTAGTTTCAAAAATAAATTGGAAAACAAAGAATCATGAAATGCCGTTAATAGAGATTAACGACAATAACTGCAGGACTAAGAAATTTACTAGTAATCGAATTGTGCTGTCACCGGATAAACTTAGAGTTGGTGATTTGTTTAAAAAGATCAGTGGCACTCAATTTTGTCACATTAACGAAGTGAAGCTGCAATGCGTAAATTAGCACCTAACAAACAAAGTCACACAGACGCGCAAAAAGCGCGCGCCAGTGCTTTGAAGCGTTAGCTACCACAAGGAAAATTGCATTGACGGATTATTTTTCGGGTTAATTATTATGGTTTTTGCGGGTGCGTTGCCCTGTATTATTCTTGGCTACCTTATCGCAGTAAAACAAATGAGAGGCCTCATTGCTGGTTGGGACGAGTCAAAAATATCTAATCCTGAAAAGTTTGCTAAATGGATAGGTTATTCTGTTCTGACACTAGGACTACTAATTGGACTAATTGCATTTATTTGGTATTTGGGTTTAGTTGACGAAATTGGTATGACAATACTGCTTTGTGTAGTTTCACTTACTCCAATCCCATGCCTACTAATAGCAAACGCTAAGTACGGTAAACATGGTAGCTAACAAACACATTATGTTCATTCTCTACGCTCTTTGGGACGCATACTCGCTGGCTGGCGATTCGCGCAAGTTTAGCCAGCAAGCCTGCGCCCCATATGTGAAGCGTTAGCAGTCAAAGTTACTGTATCAGTCTCTAAATTATTAAGGTGCTTCATGAAATATAGCTTTCTCATTGTTTGTACACTCTTGCTTATATGCATAATTAGTTATGAATTAGTGAGTGCGTTTGCTAGTTCAGATTTCAGTAAACTATATACTATCCAATTCATTGGGTTGTCATGCAGTTTCATTGCTTTTACGTGGGAACTAGTTGATATTAAGATCGAACGTAAGAAGTCTTGAGTTCTAGACATTATGTGGTTGTTCAAATGTTTGGTGGCAATCTGCGATAACCCAGAAAAAACTGCTAACAAAAACATCATGGTGGGAATTTTACTCGCTGAAACAGCGCTCCTAAAATCCCCATATGTTAAGCGTTGAGGCTGTAGAAAAACCCTAAAATAGTTCAAAAAACACACAGTTTGTACTTCCCTCAGATCACCGTTTGTGATCAAATAGGTATTATCAATTAGGCATAGGAGCCTTGGTGATGCCACGCTTTATCTCCCTAAATTATCAGCAAAGTACGATGGTTGTGATTAACTATTTCGACCAACTTCAAGCTGGCACGTTTGAACATGCGATCCATCATTTGATTGATTCGAAGTTGGATTTATCCGTGTTCTATCCCAAGTATAAAAATGATAAGAATGGTCGGCCTGCGTATGATCCAGCGGCTCTACTTAAAATCATTCTGTTTGCCTATTCCAAAGGTATTACTTCGAGTCGGGAAATCCAGTGGTGCTGTGAAACCAATGTCATATTTAAGGCGTTGAGCTGTGATTCAGTGCCGCACTGGACAACGATTGCAGCCTTTGTCAGTGGCCGTAAACAAGAGATTGAATCGGTGTTTGAGCAGGTGTTGTTGATATGCCATGAGCATGGTTTATTGGGTAATGAGTTGTTTGCGATTGATGGTTGCAAGATGTCTTCTAATGCAGCTAAAGAATGGTCAGGCACCTTTAAAGAGCTACAAGAAAAGCGCGATAAGCTTAAACGCCAAATCAGTTACCACATGAACGAGCATGAGAAATTAGACAACAACGAAGAGGCTGATGAGGCGCGCAAACAGCGCACTGCCCAAGCGATTGACACACTGAATAAAGCACACGACAAGATAGAAAAATTCTTAAATGAAAAAGAGCCACGAATGGGCAAAGGTAAGCGCCCACAGGAAGTGAAAAGCAATATTACGGATAACGAGTCAGGAAAAATGACCACCAGTAAGGGCACCATTCAAGGCTATAACGGCGTGGCAACGGTGGATAAGAAGCATCAAATTATTGTGGATGCCACGGTATTTGGAGAGGGACAAGAGCACCATACCTTAAAGCCAGTATTAGAAGGTATTCAAGACAGGTTTAAACGCCTGGCGATTAGCGACGACATTTTGAAAGCGCAAACCATCATCACCGCCGATACGGGGTTCGCTAACGAAAAGAACATGCAGTACCTGCACACTAACGGTATCAATGCCTACATTCCGGATAATCGATTCAGAAGCCGTGATCCCAAGTTCAATGAACAAAAAACGAAATACGGTAAACGCCATCAAAGTAAGAAAGAGCGCAAGGTTGAGTTAATCTGTGCCAGTGAATTTAGTTTCGACCCCATTAACATGACCTGTATATGTCCTATGGGAGAAACCATGTGGGAAACTTGGCGGCGAACTGAGACTTCGGGCGGTACGCGAATTTGCTTTGAAGGTAAGATACGGGCATGCCGAAATTGCGAGAAAAAACACCAATGTCTAAGAAACCCAAGCTCACCCGATAAACCAAAAGGGCATGGCCGCTTAGTCTCGTTTTTAATCGATGATAAGCCGCGACCACCAAATTACACCGACTGGATGAAACACCGAGTGGATAGTCCACAAGGCAAACAAATCTACAGTCACCGCATGTCTGTGGTTGAACCTGTGTTTGGCAACATAGGGACCAACAAAAAACTCAAACGGTTCAGCCTGCGTGGTAAAGATAAGGTACAAGGTCAGTGGTATTGGTTCTGCCTGATACACAATCTGGAGAAACTCAATAATTATGGGCAGTTAGCGGCGTAGTTAGCCCAACTACCACTAAAAATCATGCCCTTTAAAGGCCTAAAAACAGCCACCACAAGCCAATAAATGAAAAAGTGATACAACGAGTAAAAAACTTTGCAAAATATCTTGGCTCAAGGCAAAGTTGTAGACATTGTAAATTTAAAGAAAAGTGATGCTTTGAATAGTCAAAACCGACTTTTTCTACAGCCTCGTTAAATGGCTGGCATGAGCATCGAAGAACTTAAAACAATTCTAACCTCTTGGCTTAATGAAGGTTTTACTGAAGG
>NZ_CAJWCF010000174.1 GCF_913020055.1 uncultured Paraglaciecola sp.
ACTGTCAAAGGTTTCTAGTGGTGTCCAATTCAATTTTTTGGCTATCTTACTGGCATCAATGGCATAACGCACATCATGGCCTGCTCTATCAGTCACAAAGGTGATTAAGCTTTCAAAACCTCCTAGGTTCCCGCCTGCGCGGGAATGACTGTTATCTGGTGCGAGTTCTTCCAGTAATTCACAGATGGTTTTAACGACATCAATATTTTGTTTTTCGTTATGTCCGCCGATATTGTAGGTTTCTGCTATTTCAC
This sequence comes from uncultured Paraglaciecola sp., assembly GCF_913020055.1. GTDB lineage: Bacteria > Pseudomonadota > Gammaproteobacteria > Enterobacterales > Alteromonadaceae > Paraglaciecola. The sequence continues at coordinate 255 of NZ_CAJWCF010000174.1, forward strand.
CCGTGGTAGCCACTAACACTAAGGCTCGGGCATGGTCTTCAACAAATAGCCAATCTCTGATTTGATTGCCTTTGCCGTAAACGGGTAAAGGTTGACCTGCTAAGGCGTTAAGAATAACCAATGGAATGAGTTTTTCAGGGAAATGAAATGGGCCGTAGTTATTTGAGCAGTTAGTAATGATCGTTGGCAGATTGAAGGTTCTGTTCCATGCTCTCACTAAGTGGTCGGAGCTGGCTTTTGAGGCCGAGTAAGGTGAACTGGGGGCATACGGCGTCGTTTCGGTGAACAAATCATCCGTACCTTCTAAATCGCCATATACCTCATCGGTTGAAATATGGTGGAAGCGAAAACCTGCTTTTTTTTCTACTTCTAAACTTGTCCAATAAGTTCTAGCCTGTTCCAATAAGTTATAAGTACCGACAATATTGGTTTGAATGAAATCTCCAGGGCCATCAATTGAACGGTCAACATGAGATTCAGCTGCAAGGTGCATAATAATGTCAGGTTGATGTTGGTTAAAGACTCGTTCTATTTCTTTAGCATCACAAATATCAACCTGCTCAAAACTGTAACGTGAATTTTCACTGACTGAGATCAGTGATTCTAAGTTGCCCGCATAGGTGAGCTTATCAACGTTAACAACATGATGGTCGGTGTCATTAATTAAATGCCTGATAACGGCTGAGCCGATAAAGCCGGCACCACCGGTGACTAAAATTGTTGATGTTTTATTTTTCGTATTAGTACTTGTCATGCAAATGTCTCATTCTGTTGATAAAAAACGCTGCCAATTCGATTGATATGGTCAATCAGTTCCTTATTGTCAATATGTTCAAATAGAGATAGATCAAACTGATAAGGTAACATTGCATCATCAAGATCAGACTCTAACTGATTCAACTCTCGCCATGAAATATCACCTAAAATAGTCAGATCAATATCAGATCCCGGTTTATAATTTCCCTTGGCTCGTGAGCCATAAATAATGGCTTTCTTTATATTTTTATTTTCACACAACAGCTCATTGATCTTATCAAAGTCACTTTGACTCAAACCAAATAACTCACGTGTATGAGCTTTATCCATTTTTCTTAATCGCATCAAACCGTTGTTTTAACGCTTCAAATGCCTCAATATAGCTGTGCTGTACCGCTTCAATGATTGCGTTGGTCGTTTCTTCGTTATAAGTGTGTACCGTTCGATTCCTATCTTGCAGCATCGCCATCCAAAGCTGACCATCACTAATCAGTCCACTTTTGTAACTTTGTCTGATGGTATCTCTCGAACCAACTATATTATCAAATCCCTGCCATTGTAGATAATCTTTCAGTAGGTTCCATCCCAGTTCATAGGTGAATTCAAATGCCTGAACAAGACCCTGCTTTTCCAAATTGGATAAGTCTCGCTGGGACATAAGAACCACAGCTTCTGATAATTGCAACAGTCCTTTTTTGTAGTTATCAAAACGTTGAACCCAACGAATATCATTTTCCATATTATTCACCAATTGTTTTTAGGCATTGTTTTAATGACTCTTTCCAATAGGGTATCGAAAGATTAAATTCATGTTTTATTTTTGCTTTATTAAGCAAGCTGTAATGAGGTCGCATTGCCGGTGTTGGATAGTCTTTCGTTTCAATCGGGCTGACATCACAATTGATGTTGCTTAGTTCAAATATTGTTTTGGAAAAATCATACCAACTGCATACACCTTCATTGCTGTAGTGATAAATCTCACTGTTTACGTTGGCTTGTTTGAAGGTGTCACTGCTTACTATTGCCATAATGGCTTGCGCTAAATCATGGGCATAGGTGGGTGTGCCGATTTGGTCAAATATAACATTAAGGGCATCACGTTCTTTGCCTAGTCTCAACATGGTTTTGACAAAGTTATTGCCGTATTCAGAATAGACCCAACTGGTTCTAATGATGAGGGCGCTGTTTGGCATTTCGGCTAAGAGTGCTTGTTCACCTTTTAGCTTGGTTTCACCATAGACGCTTTGTGGTGCTACCTCATCCGTTTCGATGTAAGGTTTATAGTTTTGACCATTAAACACATAGTCGGTTGAGATGTGGATGAGCTTGGTATTGTATTGCTTGGCTAGTTCCGCAAGTTGTTTGACGGCTATATGGTTAATCTTATCGGCCAACTCTGGTTCAGACTCTGCCTTATCAACGGCGGTATAAGCTGCACAGTTGATGATTAGGTCAAACTTATTTTGCTTGAAAAATGCCGTAATGCTTTTACCATTACTAAGATCAAGTTGTTCACGTTGGGCAAAGGTAAAACCATAGTCAGAATAATCTTTGGCAATCATTTTTAGTGACTGCCCTAACTGACCACTACTGCCTGTTACTAATATAGTCCCAATTTTTCCGGTTACCATTCGACAATGCTCCTTCGGTTACTTCGTTTCCGTGAAAACGAGGTTCCATAGGCAGTAGATAGTGCTGCTATCGCGTGGATCCCCGATAAAAGATCTCGGGGATGACGGAGTTGAAATAAAGGTGACAAAGTTGAAAGAAGATGACGGATTTTAAAACCTGCAGATTGAAGTGTCATGGGTATAGTTATAGTTTTGATGTTAAGCATAGTAGTTTGTTGCATAATCAAAACAGTCTGCTAGTTCAGCAAACGTGGGTTGTTTGGTATCTTTATCAGACAAAGACAAGCTATCTGTTGGTAAAACCCAGTCTATATTTAGAGCTTTATCATCAAAGGCTAGGCCACGATCACATTCGGGTGAATAGTAGTTATCGACTTTGTAAGCAAAAGTCGCTGTATCAGTCAGCACTATAAATCCATGAGCAAAACCACGTGGAACAAATAGTTGTTTTTTGTTATCACCTGATAGCTGTACCGCGACATGTTGCCCAAAAGTCGGACTGCCTTTGCGAATATCAACAGCAACATCTAATACGCTGCCTTCAATCACGCGAACGAGTTTGCTTTGGGCATGAGGTGCAAGTTGAAAATGCAGGCCGCGCAAGACACCTTTCGATGATTTAGATTCGTTATCTTGGACAAAGTTAACTTTGTAACCTAGTGCTTGTTCAAGCTTGTCTTGGCGAAAGGTTTCGACAAAATAACCACGGTGGTCTCCGTGTACTTTAGGTTCAATAACTAATACGTCTGGAATTGATTGAGGAATAAACTGCATTAATTACATTCCTTCTTCTGCGCGTTTCAGCAAATATTGGCCATATTGGTTTTTAGCTAAAGGTTGAGCGAGTTCAATCAGTTGTTGTTTGGAAATATACCCTTTCTCAAAAGCGATTTCTTCTAAACAGGCGACTTTTAAGCCTTGGCGTTTTTCAATTGTTTCAATAAATTGAGCCGCTTCTAAGAGACTTTCATGAGTACCAGTATCCAGCCAGGCATAGCCACGCCCCATCAATTCTACTTTAAGTCGCTGCTCAGCAAGATAGGCTTGATTGACTGAGGTAATTTCTAGTTCACCACGATGTGACGGAGTTATTTTTTTGGCTTTTTTAATCACATCATTAGGGTAGAAATACAGCCCTGTAACAGCATAATTACTTTTAGGTTCAGTTGGCTTTTCTTCGATGCTGATGACATTGCCTGAGTCATCAAATTCAGCGACGCCATACCGTTCGGGATCGGCAACGCGATAGCCAAACACGGTCGCTTTGTTTTCTGTTTTGGCATTGTGCACGGCAGTAGAAAGTAGCTCAGGTAAACCATGGCCATGATAGATATTGTCACCCAACACAAGGCAAACATCTTTATCACCAATAAAGTCTTCACCTAATATAAAGGCTTGTGCTAAACCATCTGGGGAAGGTTGGATAACATATTCAAATGACATGCCTAATTCAGAACCATCACCCAGTAAACGCTGAAAACTCAATTGGTCTTCAGGCGTGGTAATAATCAGCACGTCTTGAATACCGGCTAACATCAGTACCGATAATGGATAATACACCATAGGTTTATCGTAGATAGGGACAAGCTGTTTCGACACACCACGCGTTATTGGGTACAAGCGAGTACCACTACCACCTGCTAATATTATCCCTTTCACTTTCCGGTTTCCTTAATTTATTGCCAAATTAAAATTCATATATTTCTATTTGCTATGTCATTAGACAACTAGAACACATATCATAAGTCGCAATTATACCTTAAAACTAATGCTATTTACTCGTTAAAACTACTCTACAGTTACTGATTTTGCTAGATTTCTAGGTTGATCAACATCCGTCCCTTTTATCAAAGCAACATGATAACTGAGTAACTGCAATAGGATATTGTACGTTATCGGTGCCGTAATTCGTCCCACATTCGTAGTTGCTTTAATAACATTAAACCCTTCTTCTGAACTAATGTCTGATTGCTCATCTTCAAATACAATCATTTGGCCACCACGAGCTTTAACTTCTTGTAGGTTTGATTTCAGTTTTTCTAATAAATC
>NZ_CAJWCF010000175.1 GCF_913020055.1 uncultured Paraglaciecola sp.
GCAGAAATGATGAACTTAAAATGGTCTGACATTGACTTCACACGATCAGTTGCAATGTTAGCAACAACTAAAAATGGGGAGCCTCGACATTGTCCTATTCCTTCGATAGTTATGGTTGAATTGAAAAAGATAAGGCAAGTGGGTGATACTCTGCTGTTCCCTAGTCGGCTAATCCCCACTCAACCTATTGAGTTCAAGAAACACTGGTTTAAGGCATTAAAACAAGCAGGTATAACTAACTTTCGTTTTCATGATTTACGGCACACAGCAGCATCGTATATGGTAATGAATGGCATGACATTATTTGAAGCTGCAACGGTTTTAGGGCATAAAGATACCCAAACAACCACTCGTTATGCTCATTTATCAGTCGATCATATTTCAAAAGCAACAGAAAAGGCAATGGACAATGTATTTAACAGCTAAAGAAGCTATGACAGCACTCAATTGCTCTTTTGAGCAATTGTTAGTTTGTGTAACAGCAGGAAATTTGCAGCCATATGAGGGAAAGGGTTGCGCTGTAGGTGATGCAAAAATCAAAGCAAATATTATCATTAATCCCCATCACCCTGACGGTGACTACTTTGATCATCATTTGATGGTGACTCAAGAAGAAATAGGAAATGATTGGTATTTTAGAGAAGCGGATTGCGACCGTAGTGTATTACTAGTTAAGAATAAGACTCAGTTAACAAAGAATGAGCAGCGGGCCAAAGTAATTTTGGACGCTATTGATGAGTTAGATTATGACCGGATGTCTGTTATGAATAAAGAGCAGGTGAAGGCAAAGTGTAAAGAAATAGACTCCTCTTTATTTGCAGGGGATTTCGTGTTTGACTCAGCATGGAAATACGGTAACAGAAAAAAATACTGGAAAATTCACGGATCTAAAATAAAAAAATAAGGGGGTAGATCATTCTACCCTCTAGACTACCCACCAAGTGGGCATGTCACAATGAGTTTCTTTTTAAATAAAGGAGGCCTCATGTCTTTAACTGATTTTGATCGAAAAACTGCCTTTTTAGAGGCAAACAAAGAAATTCTTTCCCCTAACCAACTCACATGGATGCTTAGCCCATATTTAACACCATTCCCTTATTTTTTGCCAAATAAAATCATAAGCAATTGATTTAATTACATTTTATTTTTTAAGTTTTTTGTAGTGCCATTATAGTAATGTAAAACTTGACTGCCCTCTCGGTATGCGCTATCTTTCAGGCATGTATATCAGACGCACCCATACCAATAACTCTGCCAGCGGCGAGCGCTACTACACGCATCGTTTAGTCGTGAACCAACGCATCGGCGGTAAACCACGCCAGACCACATTGTTAAATCTGGGACGGCATTTTACTGTCGATCAGGATCAATGGCCTGCCTTATGCGCTCGCATTGATGAACTGGTCAGCCATCAATCAGCCATGTTCCCGACGAACTTGCCATCGCCTGCTGAACGGGAAGCTCAGCGTATAGCGGCGCAACTGGTGGCAAGACAAGCTGAAGTACAGACGATAACAGCCGATGCGAGCAAGCCTGAAGCAACGCCTGTCGACATTCAAAGTGTGGATATTGACTCGCTGGAATTAACTCGGCCACGGTCTGTAGCAGTGGAGCAAGTCGGGTTATGGGCAATGCAGCAACTGGAATTTATGGCATTATTGAGTAGCATAGGTGTCAACGCCACTCAGATTACAGCGATCGTTGGTTCAATCATTGCCCGTATGGCGGCACCCAGCTCAGAACTCGCTGCTCACCATTGGTTAGGCGCTAAAAGTGGCTTGGGCGAGTTACTGGATGTCGACTACCAAACGATGTCACTCATGAGTCTTTACCGCGCTTCCGATGTCTTATGGAAACACCATGAGATCATTGAGCAGCGCTTATTCGAGCGTGTCACCGACTTATTCGGGCTTTCCACGACGGTTACCCTGTACGACTTGACCAATACTTACTTTGAAGGCGAGGCGGCTATTAATGGCAAAGCCAAACATGGGCGTTCTAAAGAAAAGCGAAAGGATTGCCCGCTGGTAACACTCGGACTGGTCTTGGATGGCAGTGGTTTTGTGCGCAGTTCGCAAACCTTTGCGGGTAATGTCTCCGAAGCCGGTACCTTAGAGCTTATGCTTAAAGACCTGAACGCGCCGCAAGGTGCTTTAGTGGTGATGGATGCCGGTATTGCCACTCAGGATAATATCGATTGGCTGATAGCTAGTGGCTACCGTTATCTGGTTGTCAGCCGTGAACGTAATCGACAGTTTGATCCTGAGCAGGCGATTGGCTTGACCACCGCCTCCGGCGATACTGTGCATTGTCAGAAAGTTCTGTCTGACGACGGCAAAGAAGCCCGTCTGTATTGCTATTCAGAAGCACGCGGTGAAAAAGAACGGGCCATGACGCGTACGTTCAGTACTCGTTTTGAAACCGCACTTAATAACTTGGCAGATGGCCTTCAGCGTCCGCGCACAGAAAAACGCCCCGATAAACTTTGGCAGCGCATCGGTCGTTTCAAAGAGAAGCATAACGGTATTGGTCAGCACTACCAGATTGACCTACAGCTTGACGAAAGCGGAGAAAAAGCCATTGGGCTCAGCTGGAAGCGGCAACCCGTCACCGGCACGATAGACACTCATCCCGGCGTTTATTGTCTGCGTAGTAATGAAACCGATTGGGATGCCGAAAAACTGTGGCACACCTATATTATGCTCACTGATTTAGAAGCGGTGTTTCGCAGCCTCAAGTCGGAACTAGGGCTTCGTCCCGTCTATCATCACAAAGAAGAACGCGTCGATGGGCATCTGTTTATCACCGTGTTAGCCTATCAATTTGTGCAAGTCATCCGCCGTCAACTGGGTCACTGTCAAATCAATGCAAGCTGGAACTCCATTCGCCAAACGCTGAGCGGCCAATGCCGTGTTACGGCGAGTTTTCGGCGTGCCGATGGCGGCGCAATACACATCCGTAAAGCCACGCGCGCCGAACCGGAACAATTGGAAATTTACCAGGCTTTAAATATTAACCCTGCGCCAGGAGGTGTCAACAAAACTATGGTATAAAAACTGAGGAAAGGCGCTATTTTTCAAAGTGTAGTGCCACTTGAGGTTTTTTATTTTCTAATAGACTGATTGTACTAGAGTTTTATTTATAGGTGTTAAACATGGGCTAGCTTTTCGCATCTATTTGGTAATCACCAGCATGACATTAATAAAAACAAAGCGTACAATAGGTACGAAACGTACATCTTAATGCAAAGAGGCAACCCAATGACAACAACTATTACTACCGTCGATGCTAGAAAACACTTTGCAGACATAGTAAACAAAGTAGCTTATGGTCAAGACCCCATTATTTTGACTCGCCGAGGAGAAAAGGTGGCCGCTTTAGTATCCATAGAAGAACTGGAACTATTACAACAAATCGAAGATGTGATTGATATTGAAGATGCAAAACAAGCATTATCTGAAGCTGGTGAGAACATCCCTGCTAATGAAGTCTGGAAACAACTTGGGCTATAAATGGCGACCTTTACTATTGAGTTTAGACCCGCCGTCCTCAAAAGCCTGAAACACCTACCCAAACGCGATCTAATTCGAATCAAGAATAAAGTTGTCAGTCTCAGTCAGAACTTGCCCGACCCAGCTACCACAAAAATAAAAGGCAACAACTCTTTTCATAAAGTCAGAATAGGAAGTTATCGGATAATTTATGAAATTCATAATGAACAACTTGTTATTCTCGTCATAAAAATTGGTCACCGGAAGGATATTTATAAGCAACTGTAGTGTGGAGTGCTGCGACCATAACCTCCCAGATATAGCAATGCAAGACCTAATGGCCCCGAATTTTTAATAATGATAACGACATTGCACTATGATGATCGCCTCATCAGTTGTCTTATAAACTAAACGATGTTCTCGATCAATTCGCCGAGACCAATAGCCAGACCAGTTATGCTTTAAAGGTTCAGGATTACCTAAACCAGAAAATGATTGTCTCTTAATATCTTTAATTAGCAAGTTTATACGTTTAATTACTTTCTTATCAACTTGTTGCCAATATAAATAATCTTCCCATGCTGCTTCTGCCCAAGATAGAATCATTCATTACCCAATTCATGATGAACCATATTACCAGCCTCCACTTCTTGGATGGCTTGGTTTAGTCTTTCAGCGTTTTTTGGACTTGCCATTAAATAAGCCGTTTCTTCATAAGCCTGAAAATCATCCACACTCATAAGCACTGCGGGCTTTCCATTTTGGCGCGTAATCAAAAGTGGTTTATGATCATCATTTACTTTATCCAAGCTACTAGCTAGATGATTACGGAACGCTGAATAACTCATTGTATCCATAAAGCTTCTCCTCTTATATTGTTCGCATTATTGTACAAGTACTTATTGTTGTACGCAACTAAGAGTTTTAATCTTTATGTGGAGAAAAAAGAAGTGGCTTAAAGCAAAACTCCTTAACCTATAGT
>NZ_CAJWCF010000176.1 GCF_913020055.1 uncultured Paraglaciecola sp.
CTAATATTACAACTGACCGATGCAAAGTCATTAAACCAATATTTGGATGATCCCGTTCTTTTAAGTAATTTCACTACGATGATGAAAAACAGTGAAGATTATATTTATTTTAAAGACCGAAACCATGTTTTTACAGGAGCAAGTCAAACGCTGGTGTCTTTAACAGACCCTTCAGAACATTGGAATGATTTAATAGGAAAGACTGATTACGACGTATTTCCGGAAGAGTATGCAGATGCATATTACCGGCTCGAAAAACAAGTGTTTTCTGGCGTACCAGTGGCTAACGAAATACAAAAAACACTCGATAATCAAGGGAATATTGGTTGGGTAGATAACCGTAAATACCCTATTTTCGATAATAATAATGAAATTATTGGCTTGTTTGGTATTGCTCGGGATATAACAGAGAGTGTCAATAATCAGAAGAAAGTTGAGCAACTGCTAGCTGAGAAACAGGCAATACTAGAAGTTAGTTTGGTTGGTTTTGCTACACTGCAAAATCGAAAAATTACTTGGGTTAATTCAGCGCTGGTTAAATTACTGGGATATAGTAAAAGTGAGTTGATTGGCATGCCGACTCGCCTGCTTTATGTTTATGAAAAGGACTATAAGAAAGTCGGTGCCGCTTATGCCGAGCTGAATGCTCAAGGTATATTCCAGAGTGAGGTTGAATACCTTTGCAAGGATGGAACTCATATATGGGTTAACTTTAGCGGTACAATCTTGGATGAAGAGCAAGGTACATCGCTTTGGAGTCTTGTTGATGTGACTAAAAGTAAGTTGGCTGAGCTGGCTTTGAAAGAATCTGAAATGAGGTTTCGCGCGCTTTTTGAATCAAGTAGTGATGCGATTATGTTGCTAGGAGAGAATGGTTTTTTAAATTGTAATCAAGCAACATTAAAAATATTTGGTTGTTCCACCGTTGAAGGTTTCTGCACTAGAACACCTGCCGAACTGTCTCCTCCCTTACAACCTTGTGGAGCAGACTCTGGTGAACTAGCAGAAAAACGGTTTGTACAAGCGAAAAAGAAGGGTAGTTATAGGCTTGAGTGGCAGTGCAAGCGCTTGGATAGTGGTCAAGAGTTTCCTGCAGAAGTGTTATTAATGACCATGATTTTAGATGATAAACAGGTGCTTCAATGCGTTGTGCGAGATATTACTGAACGTAAACAAGTAGAAATAGAGCGTAATGAAGCGTTAAATCGGCTCCAGAGAATTTCTAAAAGTGTACCGGGAATGGTGTATCAATTTCGTTTAAATGCCGATGGAAGCTCTTGTTTTCCTTATGCTACTCCAGCTATTTTGGCAATTTTTCGAGTCACCCCTGAAGAGGCTGCAAAAAGCTCAGATAAAGTTTTTTCTGCAATTCACCCTGAAGATTTTGAACAAGTTCTCGTGTCTATAAATGAATCAAAGGAAACCTTCAGTCCATGGCATGAGGAGTTTCGTGTTCAATTTCCTGATGGGACTGTGACTTGGTTATTAGGTAATTCATTACCTGAAGAAGGTGAGCAAGGAGCCGTAATATGGCATGGATTGGTTACCGATATAACGGAACGAAAAGAAATGGAAGCGCAGATTCATCAACTCGCTTTTTATGATGAATTGACCTCGTTAGCTAATCGTCGTTTGCTTAATGACCGATTAAATTTAGCGATGTCTTCAAGTAAGCGGACTGGTCAGTATGGGGCGGTAATGATTCTTGATTTGGATAACTTTAAACCTCTTAACGATACGCATGGGCACCTAGTCGGAGATTTGTTGTTAATTGAGGCGGCCAATCGGCTGCTCAGTTGTGTGCGCGAAATAGATACGGTGGCACGATTTGGTGGCGATGAGTTTGTTGTTATGCTCAACGGTTTAGATAGTGACAAAGCGGTATCAACATTGCAAGCTAAAACAGTGGCAGAAAAAATTTGTAGTTTATTGTCTAGGTCTTACTGTCTGGTGGTTAGTGAAGAAGGTAAGGCTGATATGACAGTGGAACATCGGTGTACCGCTAGTATTGGCGTGGTTATGTTTATAAATCATGAGGGTAGCAAGGAAGAGATTCTGAGTAGGGCAGATAGTGCAATGTACCAAGCTAAAGAGGCTGGGCGAAATCAGCTTTGGTTCTATCAATCGAAAAAATCAGTGATTAGAGATTAGTCATAGGCAGCTAACCCCGGTCTACATTGAAATGTGTGGTTTTTAGTTAATACTCTTTTCGTATTCGTCATTCCTGTATGCTTTTAGCAGGAACCTATAGTGACTGCATGGATTCCCGATTAAAAATTTCGGGAATGACGGTTATTACAGTGATTATTTATTGGGATTGATATTAGTCAAAATTTGAGGTGGTTTTTATGCAAGAACTAGAAGAAAGGGCGGTTCAATGTCCTTATTGTGGGGAAACAATCGATATTTTGCTTGATACTTCAGTGCCACAGCAAAATTATATTGAAGATTGTCAGGTGTGTTGCCGGCCAATCACGGTTGATGTCACTGTTGGATATGATGGTGAAGTTAGTGTTTTTTTATTAAATGAAAATGAGTGAATTTTAGCGCTGGACAGTCTTAAGGGGTGAAAGGTAAATAATATGCGAATTTCAGATTCTGTGGGAGTGGCTTTAGCCACGATATCGCGACTAAAGTCGTTTCCACAGAATATTTATGATTTCATATTATTTAATTCGGCTCCTAAGATAGTGCAGCGATTTGTTAATTTATAAAAAGGTAATCCGATGCGTAAGAAAATCATTAGCTCTGTTTCGCAAGAAGAAAATTATCCCGATCAGGACTGGTTGAATATGGAGGAGATTGCCTCAGTAGAAATTACTTCGGAAGACTCCAGTCACCCAATTGAATCTGCTCTGCTTTCAGGATGCACCAACGGCTGGCTTGCAGCTTCGTCGGGTGAACAAACCATTCGACTTATTTTTGATCAGCCACAGCGACTACAGCGTATCTGGTTAAATTTTATAGAAACGCAGCAAGTGCGCACGCATGAATACGTTTTGCGCTGGTCAGCTGACGGGCAGACTTTTCAAGAAATTGTGCGGCAGCAATGGAATTTTAGTCCGGCAGGCGATACTAATGAAGTGGGTGATTATCATGTCGAGCTACAAGAAGTTACTGTGCTTGAGTTAATTATTAACCCAGATATTAGTGGCGGAAATGGATTCGCTTCTTTGGCGAAATTAAAGCTGGCTTAAACGGTAGATGAGAACAGAACATGAATAAATGGGTGCTTTATCATGCTGAGTGCATGGATGGTTATGCGGCTGCTTGGGCGGCATGGAAAGCCTTTGGCAATAGTGCTAAGTATAAGCCGGTTCGGCATCATGCTCCCATGCCAAAGTTCCCCGATGGTGCTGAGCTATATATTTTAGACTTTTGTTACCCGTTGGATGTTTTGCTCGCGGCAGCTCAACGGGCAAGTAAAATAGTGGTATTAGATCATCATATTAGTGCACAAAAAGAATTTGAAGCGCATGAAAAGCAAACGGCATTGCCGAGTAATCTTGAGGTCAATTTTATTCAAGAGCATAGCGGCTGTATGATTGCATGGCAGTATTTTCATGGTGATCTCGAACCGCCTGCCTTGTTGTTGCACATTGAAGATCACGACTTGTGGCGACATAAATTGCCCAAAACTGAAGCGATAAGCAAGGCTTTGTATATAAGATTGCCCCTTAATTTTGCTGCGTTTGAAAAAATAAAACTGGCTACTTTAGAGCGCGAAGGCGTTGTCTTATTAAAGCAGCAGAAGTTAAATGTTGAACGATTACTCAAAGCGCGGCATAAGGTTAAACTGAATGGCGTAGAAGGTTTGGCAGTTAATGCGCCAGCGATGTTTTCCAGTGATTTGGGGCATGAATTAGCTAAATTATCCGGTACTTTTGGCCTAACCTATAGCTACCATGGGCAGCGGCAGTGTTATGATTGTGGTTTACGCTCAATAAGCGATTTTGATGTCTCTGAGTTAGCACAGCATTTCGGTGGCGGTGGTCATAAAAATGCCTCAGGTTTTCGTGTGGATCGGGCTACCTTTATGACATTTATGTGAATAGGCGAGATTTATTATGAGGGTATTGGTGGGAGGTGGCTTTAGTCGCGACTTGGATGAAATCGCGGCTAAAAGCCCCTCCCACAAGATATGTCTCGTCTCCAAACTCCGTTTGGAGCGCGTGTGAAGTAAGGCCTACTTACCTAGAAAGTTACAAAAAATAAGCGAATGCGTATTTAACGTCGAATACAACAATTTAAAGAATAGAAATGATGGTGAAAGTATTGATAAGTAAAAAAATAAATAACACATTAAGTTTACGAGTGGTCATTTTATGAGCGAAGCAATACGTCTTGATAAACATTTGGTTGCATTGATCCAATGCTCTCGTGGAGAAGCGCAGAAATATATAGAAGGCGGTTGGGTGTTAGTTGATGGTGA
>NZ_CAJWCF010000177.1 GCF_913020055.1 uncultured Paraglaciecola sp.
GGCCATGTGTCTCCAGATGAATATGAAATCATGTATTCACAGGCAAGCTAAGTGTCTACAAAACTGGGGGAAGATCAGTTTATTAAATTGTACTAGCTCATTCTCGATTTGATGCTTGAAAATAGTGAATTCTGATATGCTTTGACAGACTGCTAAGAGCGATCTATAGACATAGCCGAACATCATCTTCAACGGTAAGTTTTCGGCAAAAGGAGTCATACGCTGTTCAAAATTGCGTGGGAAGTTTGATTCAGAAACATAGGTTGAGGTGAACTAAAGTGACTAGTTGTTCCGAGTAAAACGTCGCCGATTAATTTATTTAGGCTTCCTTCAATTTCACTCTGAAAACCCAGAATCTCGTAATCAATAGAATAGTGTTTGTGGTGTAAAATTATTGTTTAGAGATGCTCCCCTTGAGTTTTTGCTTTGTCGAATAAGTTCGGTCAATGCGTAACTGTTAATTTGCATAGTTAAATAAACCGCATTCGCATTCAACAAGTTATCAACATAATTTTCTTTACTCGCAATAAGAATAAGAGCTTCGCTAATGCATTGTAGGCTCGGTAGTAAATGCAAAATACATTCGAAACTGGATCAAATAGGACTGTAAATTAACACCTAGTCTCATCAAGCTAAAAGAAAAAATCACTTTGTAGCGCTGTTGCCTAGGGTTATTAGTCAAAAAAAGAGCAACAGGGAACTCTTCTCTTTTAATAACCGTCACTAAAGCGCGAAATTTAAATCAAATTTTGCAATAAGTCCTAATGAGATTACATAAGGATCGTTGCCAAGTAGAGGAGTTACCTTATCGCCATGTCCTTTGCCGTTCACGCTAAAATTAACGTCAGCATCATTTTGGGTTGATGCAAAGGCTAGATACACTATGTTGTTCTCATCAATGATATAGTCGTAGCCAATCGCAAATTGACTGGCATCGGTGTTGTCAGCATCGCCATTGCTAATGGCATACTGTGCTTTCAAGACACCTTTTTCGCCTATTATTACTGAAGCACCTATATCAAAACTGATACGATCATTTCCGTCTAGACCTTGGATATTTTGCTCAGCTTGCATTCCGCCACCAAAGATAAATTTGTCCACTTTAGTTTGCAAGGTAATTGCATAAGCTGTGTGGTTTTCTAAACTTGGCTGCGCCTGTCCAATGCGAACAAAAGCAAAGCCGAGCTTACTATCTGAAAATGTGTAATCACTTTTCAGAATAAGATAATCAGCTCCGTCGACACCTTCTTCTGGCGAATAGGTTAGGGCAAAGTTAAGCCCCTCAAAACTAGGCGCTTGATAATAAACTACATTGTCTAATCGACCCGGGATACCTGACGCTTCCCATAAATTTCCTAAATCACCTACTTGGTCGGCAAAGAAATTAAATTCGTTGGCCCATTGATCTAGGGCAGGCATGTGACCGAGCAGCACAGTCCCAAAATTACCACGCAAACCTACATAACTTTCACGACCTTTGGTAAAAATTTGGCCAGACGATTCAGCGCCGCCATTGCCGTCATTGCCGCCCTGAGCAGTCAAATCGACGCCGGTTTCATATTGATAAATTATATCAAAGCCTTCGTTTAGTTGATAAAAACCCTTAAGGCCAAAACGAGAGGAGTTACTCGCAATAAACTGACTGGTATCTTCACCACTATTAACGGAGTCGGCGGATACATGGCCTAGACCATATAGTGATAATTCATTTGCGTGCAAAGTATGACTTACTGTAAATAAGGCCAGGGTAGTCATGGCTACGCAAAGTATTCTTTTATTCATGGTACTAGTTCTCGCATATCTTCAAAAGGATGATTAAACGCACATTAACTATGCGATTTTAAATTGTTTAAGTAGGTCGTTTAATACATTTGCTTGATTGGCTAGCTCTTGAGATGTAGCCGCAGTATGGTTTGAACTCTCTGTATTTTCTTGTGCAACTTTATCGATATTGATAACGCTCTTAGTAATATGTTCAGTTGCAGTAGCTTGCTCTTCGCATGCATTGGCAATTTTTGTTACTAAATTAGTTGCCTCATTTACATTTGTGAAAATGCCGTCAAGAGATGCTGTAGTGGTACCAGCGATTGAAATTCCATTTTTCGTTTTCTCTGTCGACTGTGAAATTAGACCAGAGGTTTCTTGCGCTGTTTTGGCGCTTCGAGCTGCTAGACTTCTTACCTCATCTGCTACAACTGCAAATCCTCTTCCCTGCTCTCCAGCGCGGGCTGCTTCAATAGCAGCGTTTAAGGCCAAGAGGTTTGTTTGGGCAGCTATCTCATCGATTGTTTTGATGAAGTTCTCGATATCGCTACTTGATTCACCTATATCTTCCATCGCTGACGTCATTTCGCCCATGTTCTGACTTCCTTCTTCAGCGGCGGCTTGTGCATTGACTGAAAGTTCACATGCTTGGCTTGCGTTTCCAGCATTTTCTGTCGTTTGCGCGCTTAATTTAGCTAGAGAAGTAGAAATACTCTCTAATTGCAAAGATTGCTCACCGGCACCTTCAGCAAGCTGTCTACTCCCGGCCGACAATTGACTACTCCCAGAGGATATTGAGTCGCTAACATCTTGGATTTGTCCAAGCAAATTACTGATATTTCTCACCATCTTTTGAAGCGATATACCCAGTATATCCTTGTTAGACGCTAATTCGATATTAGTAGTGAAATCACCCGCGGCAATTTTATCCGCAGCACTGTTTTTTAAATAAAGATTATCTACCATGTTTTTAAGTTCTGCAAAGACGCCTATCGCCGTACCTTTGCTTAACGATTTTTTACTGCTTTGCAGATCACCCGCTGCAACGCTCATAGCTATTTCTTTAATCTGTTGGGGCTCACCGCCTAATTGCCGCATTATGTTTCTAGTTAATAAAACAACAAAGACTATACCCAGTGCAATAATGAATATAGTGCCAAAAATAGACGCGCTCACTACGAAGTTAGAGGTGCTGTTAAAAGAATCTACGCGAGTAACTAGCAATGCCTCTTCATTTTGGGAAAATTCTGCAATTTTTGCGCGAAAAGCATCAAAGTAACTTTTTCCTTTTGCTTGACCAATTAGTTCAGCTACGTTTTCCATTGTGGTGCTACTGCCAACGGATCTTCTAAAGGCAATATTTGGCTCAGTAATACTTTTTTGCCAATCCGTAATAATTTCTTTTACTTCGACTAATAAAGCAACTTGTTTTGGATTGTCATCCACAGTGATAGATAATTCTTCAACATGCTTATCAAATCTTTCAATACCGCTCACATACGGTTCAAGAAACACGTCTTTTCCTGAGAGCATGAATCCACGCATACCTGTTTCCATATCAACTGCAGCGGCGGTGATTGCAGAAGCTTTTGCAAGCACCTTATGGGTATGGTCTACCCACTTGAAGTTTTTTAGCAAAGAATTTATGCCAAAATAAACAACAATTGACATAATAATTACAATGAGAAAGATTAGGCCGTTGCCGAGCTTTAATTTTGCACCTAAAGATATATTTTCAAACATAGAAGTTGCTCTTTTTTAATGCTCACCATGGTTGATGCTCATTTGATTAATATGATTATTTTATCGACATCAACTGTCAAAAATTTAATGTTTTATTTATCGACATCAACTGTCAAAAAATTATAAATATTATAAATATTATAAATATTATAACGTTAACTTTACTTAAGGATACTGTTCGTCTTTATTTTGAGGCCTGTTGAAAGTCTGAGGTCAAGTAAGCTCAGGTTTAGTGTTTTTTTTGCTTTTTACTAAAATATTAGCCGATTTTCGAATTTCTCTCATTCCATAGAAAGTAAAAATTTAAATTTACTCATTATAAAAAAATTATCGCCCATAACTTGACATGAATTATTTTATTTAGTGTTAACGTATGAGAGAAGGTAGTTTCAATCAACTTTTAATCAACCGTAAATTCACCTCACATATTTGTGAAGCGAGTATCACCTTTTCACGCTAAAGGTGCCAAATACAAGAAAACCGCAATGGCCGCTAACTGCATATGAGTCAGTCAACGAAGGAGTGACGAACGACGGGTAATGGCACCTATGCACAGTAGCTAACTATGTATAGCTGTACATAGTGGCACATGGCCGACGGATAGAGGAAGTTGATGTTTAAGGGTTTTAGCAGCAAAATACAGCAATATAATTCTTCGTTCGTATGTCTGCTATGTCGGCAGGCTAATGGAATGGTCGCCTCCCTTCCCAAACTAAAAACGTAATGGCAAAGTAGTGAGGCAGTTTCTCA
>NZ_CAJWCF010000178.1 GCF_913020055.1 uncultured Paraglaciecola sp.
TAATGACTTTGAAAGACAAAACAATGAATTACAAAAAGTAGCTTAACTGGGGTGGTCGTTTTAGGTTGACCACGTCATCGATAACTCTTTCGACTCAAAGTCTTCAAATTCATTTGACACTATTAGGTCTTCTTGCCCAATGTCGTATTTACTGATTTTCTCAACATCATTTTCGATATGTACCCAAGCTTTGCCTTGTAACTCTTTTGTAAGAGACAATGATGCATAATTCGATTCCTCATAGCTAAGAATCTTAAGAGTCACAATAAATCTTGATTTTTTAACATATTAACTGTATGCCAATGTTTCTTGTTCGCGAACAGCAAACTTGTGTTTATCAATTTACCACAACGATTACAATAAGAATGTTTTTTATTGTAGATTCAAAAGTATTTACTCTAAATATAAAGGCTGATAATTGAACGAAGCTAATCAATATTTTGTTGTTAGGGGTTAATTCTATAAGGAACTTGGTGAGTTTTCCCATAAATACATAAATTGAATTTAACACCGATTTTATTAGAAATGTTGGCGTTAATATAACGACCGATAATATCAATAATCTAAAATTTAAAGATTATTTGAATGGCCAAGCTTACAGCTTAGACCTGATAGTCAGTTCTTATTTGAAAATATCAGAAAAATTTTGGAACTCGACATTTTAATAATTACTAACAAGCAGTTCATCAAACCTAACACTGAAGATTGATTTTTGACTCGGCTTAACAGGTACTTTTTTATCATTAATTGTTACTGCCCAAGCTTGTACTCCCCATTTAAAGACACCTTTGATTAAAGGGGATGTTTTAACTTGAGCTTTAGTCACATATTTAATCGTTGTATCTATTCTCATGCTCTCAATTTGCTGTTCGCTTAGCTTTAGTACTTTCATTCTTAAATCCCAGTTATTATCAATTCGCAGTGTGGTGGCTGCTTGCAGCGACTTTTGCCGCGCTTCGGAGTGATAACGGGTGTTCTAGAAAGGAAAAAACTGTCAAATTGTTTTTTGAGAGACTCTGCAAGAATTCATTAAGGGCGTTTTGCCATTAATTTTGCGAGAGATACTAAGAAAACCATTTGATTGGATTTGAGTGGATGGAACTGGGACTTTGTCTGCCACATACGGCGAGTATGCCGAGCGGAGCGTGCACCTTTTCCAATCCCAAACCCCACTTTTTGCACCATTTTCGTAATGGTATGTATCAATATGTAGTGTCGCTCTGACGGGAGTATCACTATATGTTGTTATGTGGTGTGTTAGGGTAAAGTTCGAATCCTATCACACCGACCAATTAAATTATTATCAGTGGAGTCTAAATCAAGTCGTTGTAGATTGTAGCAACTTGGTAGCGGCCTTCATTGGCTAGGGGGGAAGGGGTCGTAAGTTTGAATCCTATCACACCGACCAATTAATACCTTTCTCCCTGCTTACATCTTTAAAGTTCTATTATCCCTTTTTTTAAGCCTACGTTTGTATCACTTTCTAATTGCTTTTCATAAGCTAAATACTTGTTATCATTGTAAATTTTTTTCTGCCTTTTTGATTGTTATGCAGTGAAAAATAATTCATGTGTGTGTTAATCTAAGTTCGCGCAAACTTATAAGAATTTGAAAGGCAAGGATCCGCAATGATTGATATCAAATTGTTCAGGCTAAACCAGCAAGTAGCTAGTGTGGCTGATTTAGAAAAGGCCAAGTCTTTAATCCAGCTAAGCTTTGTTAGCAAGTAGAGGGAATTGAAGTATGCCTCCCATTAATAAAAAAACGTCCAGCGAAACCGATATGATCAGCAAATTCATTATGCCTGCTATTGAGAAAGCGAGTAGGGATGATACTGCATGAAAATACTCCACACCTCTGACTGGCATTTGGGGCAAAATTTCTTCACCAAAAGCCGTAAGGATGAACATCAGGCTTTCATCAATTGGTTGCTCGACCGGGTAAGGTCAGAGCAAATCGATGTGGTCATTATTGCTGGCGATATTTTTGATACCGGTACCCCGCCCAGTTACGCACGAGAAATGTATAACCAGTTTGTGGTGGATATGCAAAAGCTTAACTGTGTTTTAGTGGTGCTTGGCGGTAATCACGACTCGGTTTCTACGTTAAACGAATCCAAACAAATTCTTGCCTGTTTGAATACCTTTGTTGTCGCCAGTACCGGCATCGCTATTGACGAACAAGTCTTTACCATCCCCGATAAGTCAGGCCAGCCCGCCGCGATTTTATGTGCCGTACCTTTTATCAGGGCCAGAGATGTATTGCAAAGCACTGCAGGTGAAACCGGACTTCAAAAACGCCAGGCACTGGGCGACGCTATCAAGCAGCATTACCAAACTCTTTATCAAATTGCTCTGACTATGAAACAAGACTCTGGACTGGATTTACCTATCATTGCCACCGGCCATTTAACCGCGCTAGGTGTGAGCCAATCTGAAAGTGTACGCGACATCTACATCGGTACTTTAGATGGCTTTGCCGCTGATGGCTTTCCTCCTGCCGACTACATTGCGCTGGGGCATATTCATAAACCGCAAATCGTGGCTAAATCTGAACATATTCGTTATTGCGGCTCACCTATTCCTTTAAGTTTTGATGAACTAGGCACTCAAAAGCAGGTCATGCTAGTGGAGTTTAGCGGTGCAAAGCGTACCAGTTTACAACCTATCGATATCCCCATTTTTCAGCCAATGAGCGTGCTTAAGGGCGACCTTGCAAAAATTGACAAAGAACTGCAGCAATTCAAAGTTGATGAAAAAGCGGATACAAGTCTGCAGCCTGTCTGGTTATGTTTAGAGGTGGATACCCAAGATTATTTATCTGATCTGCAGCAGCGTATTCAAACCATGACCGAAGGGCTCAATGTGGAAGTGTTGCAACTGCGTCGTTCACAAAACCAGCGCAGGCAGTTACTCAGCCAAATGCAAAGTGAAACCCTTGCTGAGTTAACCCCTGAAGACGTTTTTGAAAAACGCTTAGCTATGGAGACATTTGAAACAGATGAAGAACAAACAACACTGCAACAAGTGCGACAACGGTTCAGCCAAATATTGTCTGAGGTAGAGCATCAGGATACTGAAGTATGAAAATTCTCAGCATCCGCTTAAAAAACCTCAATTCACTCAAAGGTGAATGGAAAATAGATTTTACTCAGTCGCCCTTTGCTGAAAACGGCCTGTTTGCTATCACGGGGCCAACGGGCGCGGGTAAAACCACCTTATTAGATGCTATCTGTCTGGCGCTTTATCATCAAACCCCTAGGCTTGGGCAAATCACTAATTCATTCAATGAGATCATGACCCGGGGTACAGCCGAGTGTTTGGCTGAAGTGGAGTTTGAGGTAAAAGGCACCGCTTACCGAGCGTTTTGGAGTATGCGCCGTTCGCGGGGTAACGTAGACGGCAACTTACAAGCCGCCGATGCTGAATTAGCCGAAGTCGCCACAGGCAAAGTACTGGCCACACAAATTAGGCAAAAAAGTGAAGAAATAGAAAAATTAACCGGCTTGGATTTTGGTCGTTTTACGAAATCAATGATGTTATCCCAAGGAAATTTTGCCGCGTTTCTGAATGCAGATGAAAATAAAAGAGCTGAGTTACTCGAAGAGCTTACCGGCACTGAAATCTATGGGCAGATTTCAGTTAGGGTGCATGAGCATCACAGTCAAGCTAAACAAAAACTAAATGAATTACAGGTGGGGGCGAATACCTTCCAAGTGCTCAGCGCAGAGCAGAAACAAGTCTTACAAGATGAACATCAACAATTACAAGACAAACAAAGCGGCATTGAGCAACAGATCCAAACCCACCAAAGCCATGTGAACTGGTGGGATAAACGCCTCAGCGCTCAGCAAAGCCAAGAAGATGCCACACTCTTGTGTACTGACGCCAAACTAGCCATCGCCCATGCACAAGTCGATTTAAGTTTACTCGAAAAAAGCGCACCGGCTGAACGCCTGCGACCCAATTGGTATCGTTTAATTGAGGTAACCCAGCAACATCAAAAAACTAATGAGCAACTGGCTAGCCAACAAGAAACAAAGGCAAAGTTAGCAATAGAATTAACCAGTACAGCTGATAACTTGGCACTGGCTGAGCAAGCATTAAAAAACAGCAAACAAGCTCAGCAAAGTCAGGAACAGTTGATAACACAGCAGGTTATACCGCTGGATAGTCAAATAAGCGCCTTAACTGAAAAGCACAGCGATAAACAACAGACTATTGGTCAGTTGCAGCAACA
>NZ_CAJWCF010000179.1 GCF_913020055.1 uncultured Paraglaciecola sp.
ATTCGGCACTGTGAGGTTCGGGATATTGTCTGAATATGTCTATTAAAACCCTTCGCTCAAACTGATCAGGCATGGCATAGATATGAGACAAAAAACTCTGACTCAAGAAGCCGGTTGAATACTGCTGGTGAATAAGCGGTATCCTAGAGTTGTCTGGATAGCCGCAGGTTCTCAGGCGTCGAACCCTCTTTAGTCGCCTCTAGATAAGGCCGTTCGCCTTTAATTGTAACCCGGTGACCTTTTCTTTCCTCAGGCCAGTAATCCCAAATGGCATGGTGCATACAGCACCTATTGTCCCAAAATGCCGTATCGTTAATTGACCAACGAAATCGAATCTGATAATTAACTTGTTCGGCATGTTCGAAAAGCATTGCTAAAACACAATCGCTCTCAAATTTCGTTAATTCGTTAATTTGTTTCGTAAAGGTACGGTTTACATAGAGAGCTTTCTTACCGGTATCTGGATGCGTTCTGACCACAGGATGATTTGCTTCAGGGCAGCTAATTTCAGTATCGCTTTTACCTCGATCGGCATAACGTCCTGTGTAAATATGTTCTGAAGAGTGTAACGCAGTCAGTCCATTTATCATTTTTTTAATTGGCGCAGATAATGTCTCATATGCCAAGTACATATTGCTAAACATGGTATCGCCACCACACTTGGGGGTGATATGAATTTGCAATATTGTACCAAGTGGCGGCTCTTCATCACACGAAACATCAGAATGCCAAAACTCGCCATTGGCAACTTTAGAATCTTTGGTCGCATGTATTTCGAATATCTCTGAGTGGCCCTTCATTGTCGGCGCTGCTGGATGTGCATGTAATTTCCCAAAGCGCTTTCCAAACTCAATGTGTTGCTCAGGAGCAATTTCGTGCTGATCTTTAAAAAAAAGGACTTGATATTCTAAAAATGCGGCTCTTATTTCATTAAATTGGGATTCCGTTAACGGTGAACTCAAGTCCACACCATAAACCTCAGCCCCAAGGTTTGGTGAAAATGGTTTGACATCTAAAAATTTAAATTCCCTTCTAGCTTCACCCATAATAATGCCCGTTATTTTATAAATAAAGTGATATTGCTAACGCGATTATCCGCAATCTCGACTTATACCTACTATCTGTCTAGGTTTCATCTTGATTTATTAATCCGTAATTATAGTTTATGAATTAATTTTATTATACAAGTATTGGGGAGCCACTCTCGAGCTTGCAGAGGTATATGTATAAACTCCCTCCTTAGATCAGAGAGAATTTGAACTTGGGTTTAAATTGACTTATAATTCTAGTATGAATAGTGATGTAATACCCCCACTTTTAGTTCTTTTAATTCTTACCCTTGTTATTGGTGTGGCAATGATATTAAAGAAGTCAAAAGAACAAGCACAATTTGACAAACTTGTTGAAAAAGAGAAAACATTAAAAGATTATAGATTGTTGGCAGAACTTTTTAGGTCAGACCAATTTACATCAAAGCAAATGACAGATGAATTTAAAGCCAATCCTGAATTTAAAGATTGGTACTTTAAAAATTATATCGCACTAGAAAAATGGAGAAGTATATGAAAAAACTTCTTATAATTATCGAAGTTTGGTGCAAAATGTAGCTTGGGTTTTTAACAAAAAATAGAGTAATAATTATGAGTTGGTGGACAACAGTTTTAGGCGGGGCACTAGGTTTTATGATTGGTGGGCCGCTAGGTGCGATGCTTGGTGTGGCATTCGCGGGTAATCTTTCTAAAGGTAAGTCTAATTTTGGCGGATTCGCTAAAGATTATCGTCCGGGCGATCAGCAGCGCGTTCAAGCAGCATTTTTTAGTAGTGTATTTTCAGTTATGGGCTATATTGCCAAAGTCGATGGCAAGGTATCAAAGTCTGAAATTCTCTTAGCACAGCAAGTTATGCAACATATGCAATTATCAGACGATATGCAAAAAGTTGCAAAAGACCTGTTTAACCAAGGCAAACACAAAGATTTTAACCTAGATGAGGTGCTTGAACAGTTCCGTACTGAAAGTCATAGGCGTACACACTTAGTACGCATGTTTTTAGAGATTCAAATCCAAGCCACTTATGCTGATGGCGTGTTTGACGATAAAGAACATGATGCACTTAAATATATTGCGCAAAAACTACACTTTCCTATTCATGAGCTAGAGAATCTGATTCAGCAATTTTCCGCTACTAGCAACAATACTAATAAACTAACTGTTAACGAAGCCTACGTGATATTGGGAGTGGATAAAAGTTTAACTGATAAGGAGCTCAAACGAGCCTATCGCAGATTGTTAGCTCAGCATCATCCAGATAAATTAGTTGGCAAAGGCTTACCTGAGGAGATGAAAAAAATGGCCAATGAAAAAACCCAAGAAATCATTGGCGCCTATGAGCTCATTAAAAAGCACCGTGGCATGCGCTAATTAAGGTGCAATCCTTTACTTAACCAATTATTTATTTTTAGAGATTGATTGTGCTAAATCCTCTTGAAACGACAACTATAGGTGCTTTTCCCAAGCCAAATTATGTGCCGGTTCGTGATTGGTTTGATTTGGCTCATCAAAAAGGCGTGATGGATTCGGCTGAAACAACGCTTCAATACAATCTGGATATACAAAAAAACAAAGATATCCACGAACCCCTATTCTTACGCGCTACGGAAGAAATTTTGGGTGTTCAGCTTCGTGCGGGTGTTTCAATTCCAACAGATGGCGAGGTGCGCCGCGAAAATTATATTCATTATCATTGTCGTCATTTAGCCGGTTTTGATTTTAGCCAGCTTGAACATCGCGTTCTAAGAGAGGGTGCTTATGAAACGGATTTGCCGGCGATTCGAGGCGAAATCAAACATTCTGGCAAAAATTACAGCGCTCATGATTATCTGGCAAGTCAGGCCTTAAGCTCAAGGCCCATCAAGTTTACTTTACCAGGCCCTTTGACAATCCTGGCTACAACGGCCGACTGTTTCTATGATGATCGCCCCAAGCTGAATGCCACCCTAGCCGAAACATTAAATAAAGAGATACTAGCACTTGTTGAGGCAGGCTGCAGTTATATCCAAGTTGATGAACCTCTTTTTGCCCGTTCAGTAAAAGACGCTTTAGATTTTGGTATGGAGGGTTTGGAAAGATGTTTTCACGGCGTTCCCAAATCGGTGACCAGAATAGTTCATATGTGTTGTGGATATCCCGAACACTTGGACGACCATGATTACAAGAAAGCTGATCCCCTAAGTTACCATCAGCTAAGCAAAGCTATTGATGAAGCAGCATTTGATCAAATATCGATAGAAGATAAGCACTGTTGTAACGACCTAAGTTTACTAGAGAAATTCCAATATAAAACGGTCATATTTGGTTCTGTAGCGATTGCATCCAGTCGTCTGGAAACTATCGAAGAAGTCGTTGATAGGCTTAAAGCTGCTATGGATCATATTGATAGAAAGCGTTTGGTGATAGCGCCAGATTGCGGTCTAGGGCTTCTTTCAGCAAACTTGGCAGAGGCCAAATTGCGGGTAATGTGTCAAGCAGCAGCATTGGTTTAGATTGGATTTTTGAATGTAAGCCTTGCGGCTTCGCACTCCAAACGGATATTTATTCAGACTTTGACCTCCACGGGGGAGCCTACTTTCACTCGGCTATGTATTAATATAA
>NZ_CAJWCF010000180.1 GCF_913020055.1 uncultured Paraglaciecola sp.
TACCGTGTTTTAAAACGTACTCGTAAACAACGTGGTGCGATTGAATTTGAAACCCAAGAAAGTAAATTTGTATTTAACGCGCAGCGTAAAATTGACAATATTATGCCGGTAACGCGCAACGACGCACATAAGCTAATTGAAGAATGTATGATTTTAGCCAACGTGTCGGCGGCTCAAACCTTGACTAAGAATCAAGCCGAAGCTTTATATCGTATTCATGCTGAACCTGATTCAGATAGACTAGGTGCTTTTTTATCGTACTTAGGTGAAGTGGGTATTACGCACAAAATTGGCACTGATAGTGACGTATCACCTCAAGATTTCACTGATGTGATTGAAAAAATTCAAGGTAGGCCCGATCAAGAACTGATTCAAACTATGTTGTTACGCTCTATGAAACAAGCCGTGTACGACCATGAAAATATTGGTCACTTTGGCTTGGCTTTAGAGGCCTATGCGCATTTTACCTCTCCCATACGCCGTTATCCTGACTTGGTTGTGCATCGTGCGCTTAAAGGCATTATCGATAAACAGAATCAGCGTAAGAGTAAATCAGGCGGAAAAGCCTATACCGCAGAAGAAGTTGAATCCTTAGGCGAGCAGTGTTCAATGACTGAGCGCCGTGCAGACGATGCCACTCGAGATGTATCCGATTGGCTTAAATGTGAATTTATGCTGGACCATGTGGGTGATGTGTTTGCAGGTGTGATTGCATCAGTCACTAACTTTGGTTTTTTTGTACGTTTGACCGAATTTCATATTGATGGTTTGGTACACATTACATCGTTGGAAAAAGACTATTTCCGTTATGACGAAGTGAAGCAGCATTTAGTTGGTGAGAGTTTTGGCACGGTTTATCGTTTGGGCGACCCTGTTGAAGTTAAAGTCGCTTCTGTTAATTTGGACGAACGCAAAATAGACTTTCTATTAGACGGTGTTGAAGGTAAAAATATTCGCAAAACAGCTGGTAGGAAACCTTCAAGAACCAAAAAGACAGGGCAAAAAAGCAAAGATACAACGACTAAAACAGCGCCTGTTAGTAAGTCGACCAAGAAACCTGCGACTAAAAAAAGCCGCACACCATCTAAGTCGAAATCAGCTCGCAGTAAACCAACAAGCTCATCCAGAAAGGGGAAATAAAACATATGGCTCAACAAGAATGGTTATATGGTATCCACGCCCTTGAATCTATTATTTTGCGTGAACCTGAGCGTTTAATAGAGCTCTTTGTATTGAAGGGCCGAGAGGACAAAAGTATTCACGATATTGTAAGCCAAGCTAGAAGTCTCGGTACTTCAGTGCAATTTTGTCAACGAAAAACATTAGATGACAAAGTCGACGGTGGGCAACATCAAGGCGTAGTCGCTAAAGTTAAACCTGCTAAGCAATATAATGAAAATGATCTGGCGTCGATTGTAGAGTCAAGTAAGTTGCCGTTTTTGCTTATCTTGGATGGTGTAACAGATCCGCATAATTTAGGGGCGTGTTTACGTACCGCTGATGCTGCTGGTGTGGACGCTGTAGTAGTACCAAAAGACAAATCAGCGGCTCTTACGCCAGTAGTGCGAAAAGTCGCTTGTGGTGCGGCTGATGTTATACCGTTAGTGCAAGTCACCAACTTGGCTAGAACGTTAAGAGACTTACAAGACGCTGGGGTGTGGATAGTTGGCACTGCTGGGGAAGCAGAAAATAATATTTATGAATGCAAATTCAATGGTCCTATGGCACTTGTCATGGGCGCTGAAGGGAAAGGCATGCGCCGCTTAACTCGTGAACATTGTGACGAGTTAATTAAACTTCCTATGGCGGGTTCTGTTTCAAGCCTAAACGTCTCTGTGGCGACTGGCGTGTGTTTGTATGAGATTGTTAGACAAAGAGGCTAGGGTAGTCGATAAATAGGGAATGCCTTTACGGTATTCCCTCATTCCTTCAAGTAAAAATGTGTTTATCATATTAACTTAAAATGTTTTTGCTAATAGTTTCTTAGCTTCCACTCTATCCATGCAGGAACGCAAAGGTTTTTGAGTGAATTTCTTTAAAGATGTGCTGCGCTTTTCACCCTGCCAGATTTGACCATCTTGCGACACTTCAACTCGGCAACTGACATTATCTGTGCCTTTCGTATAGATAATTGTTACTTGTTCAGAACGCTTTACAAGACCTTCAAATGGGTAACCTTTTTGGGTGTATACTTTTGCTGGTTGATTAAGTTCAGCTAAACTACTTGTTGATATAACAAGTAGTGTTAATGTCATTGCTAATATTTTAAATATGTTTGTTTTTGCTATATGTCGCTTACTCATTGTGATTCTCCTGTTGTTGGTGAGATAACTATAGGTAGGTATTCAGCGTCAGACAAACGATGAAAACTTATATATACTTAAGTTAAACTTAATTGTGGAGGCTGGGTTGAACAAGTTACCCCCGTTGAATTCGTTGCGTTATTTTTTAGTAGCTGCACAAACATTAAGCTTCAAGCAAGCAGCTGAAGAATTGTTTGTGACACAAGCCGCTATTAGCCAACACATTAAAACCTTAGAAAGCCACTTAGGTGTGCAGCTCTTTATAAGAGGGACGCGACGAGTGTCACTAACAGAGGATGGAAAGCGCTTAATGCCGCATATCCAGGCAGGTTTTGATAGCTTTAATAAGGGTGTTGCGTTGTTATCTGAGGACGCAAACCCAGATGTATTGAATGTTACGGTTGTTGAATCGTTATCAACTAGATGGTTGGTGCCAAGGTTGCAATTTTTTCAAGAGCAGCACCCTGAAATTAGAGTCCGACTCGAACCTTGTAATAGAGTAAAAGATTTTTCTGGAACGGATATTGACCTTGCGCTCCGTTTTGGTGAAGGGGAATATATTGGACTTGAAAGTCGTTTTCTTCTTAAAGATAAATACGTACTGGTTTGTCACCCAAGCTTGATTAAGTCGAGTCTCACCCCACAAGATTTGTATCAATTGCCCCTATTAGAGGAAAGCGGACCTGTAACCGGAGAAGCATGGCAGTCATTTTTGACAAGGTATAATCTTAAAGAAAATAGTTTTAAGAAAGTATTAGAAGTGGATGATTCTACTGTGACGATTATAGATGCGGCTTTGGCTGGACAGGGATTCGCTATGCTTCGCTATAATTTGATTTATCAGCAAATACAGCGGGGGCAATTGATATCACTCTTTGATTTTAGTCATCCAAGCGCCTATTCATACTATTTAGTCGCGCCAAGCCATCACTTTAGCAAGCAGAAAGTACAGTTATTTGAAAAGTGGCTAATCGAATCGTTAGCCGAAATTCACTAAATTGTTGAATTGCCGAGCGGCAAGCTGATATTTTTGTTTGCTACCAGATACGTTAATGGTGTTGTTTCTTTTTCTCGTTTTGTGGATTGCAGGAAATTTGACCATATTGAGCAAAAAAACTGATTATTACTTCAGTAAAAACAGCTTGTTGGCAGGTTTTTTAAATTGTTAACTAACCCCAGATCGGTTTAAGCGAGAACCATTGAATTGCGCTCTATATCAGTTAAATTAAGGGTTGGCTTATTCTTTT
>NZ_CAJWCF010000181.1 GCF_913020055.1 uncultured Paraglaciecola sp.
GTGCTGGGATCATAGACCACCTCCTTAACAACTGTAATTATATACAGTATTGCAACAGTTTACAAAAACATAGCCTTGGAAAAACATTAAAAGTAGAAAGCTTAAAGTCGCTGCAGTGTTTTTATTTATAGGCATAGTTGGATTGAAAGTTTTCACAACTGTTTTAACCTTTGATTGGTTAGGCAGGCTGTTTGCTTAATCAAGTATAAGCAGAATAGTAAAAATCTAAAAAAGTCCTTAAAAAGAATAAAAAACTGTTGGCTTTTGTTCTTTCCTCCCTTACCTTAACCCGCTATTTTTGCCATCTTGATGATGGGGCCGCAAATCGTTAATCATCATTGGGAGTCATCTTTGAAATTTTTCATGTCCTTTTTAGTCCTTTTTTCCTCTTTTGGGTTGTGTGATGACTCTGTTTTTCAGGAAGAAATTATTGGAAGCTGGGTCACCGGACAACAAGATGAATATTTTGGTGCCGAGTGGTTTATAACGGAATATAAAAAGGACGGTACGGCTACTCATCGACAGTTTAAAGATGCTTCGTGCGAAACCACTTCGATTGTTATAAATGGGGTCTGGAGCATTCATAATGGCGAATTAACCAATGTTGTGTTGGCTAGTTCAGGGGATTTTGAAATTCCATCTGGGATAATGCTGATTGACGAAATTATACAATTAGCTAACGGTGAAATGGTGATTTCTACTGATACAAATCGAACGGCATATCGGATGAAAAGTGATAAGTGTTTAAAATTTAGCGAGATAATAAACCAATCCCCCAAACTGTAGTTTTTCTGTTGTGCCACTTACTTTTGGCGTTAACCTATCCATTATGAAAAAAGTCAATGTTATTGGGACCACAGGAAGTGGCAAATCGAGTTTTTCTAAGCGTTTAGCCAATGTGATGGACGCTCAGTATATTCATATGGATCAGCTTTTTTGGAAGCCTGATTGGGTCGAGTCCACTGACGTTGAGTTTTTTCCAAAATTAGAACGGGCCTTGTCACAATCTTCATGGGTGCTTGATGGCAATTATAGTCGAACAAACCCTATTAAATGGGCTCACGCAGACACTATCATATGGATTGATTATGCCTATAGCAGAACATTCTTCCAGTTGTTAAAACGCACCATTGTTAGGGCTACTTCAAAGCGTGAACTGTGGGTGGGTACTGGCAATAAAGAGTCTTTTGTTAAATCCTTTATGTCTAAAAAATCAATATTGCTTTGGTTTTTTAAAAATTACCGCAAGAATAAGACTCGCTACTCAGAACTAATGCGCTCTCCAACGCTGCAGAATGTAAGGTTTATACGTTTACAGAGCCCTAAACAGGTTAATCAGTTTTTAAAAAGTCTCAATGTTGACTAAGTTGTAAACATTGCTTTGCTTGGTAAGGAAATCTGAAATTGGGTTAAATGTTTTATTAATTAGTAAGTTGATTTTTGTAAACGATTACTTAATAAACATGTTTTTGATGTTTGCATTTCTATCAACTAGGTTTGGTTTTCTATCAGTATTTTCTTAAAATACAGTGAGATATCAAAGTTAGACTGAAATCTATTTGAATTCAATAATTAACAATGATTACACAAATATATGTTTTCTATGAAACGTTCATAAACACCATATATTTTCGTGAATACATTAAAAATATGCCATATATAAAGCGTTTGGTTAACTGAAATCGATTTACATGTTAATATTTAGTGTTAATTATTCTCTCAGAGGTTTTTTGTGGCGATTTTAGGTATAAAAGATATTGCAGCTTTAGCAAATGTGTCACCAGCAACTGTGTCCAGAGTGTTTAGCGCACCTGATATGGTATCTAAAAAAACCTTAAATAAAGTTAAAAAAATCATCGATGAAGTTGGCTATCGACCTAACCGAATGGGTTCCAGTTTGCGTACTCGGAAAAGTGGCAATATTGTTGCGATTATTCCGGATATTACTAACCCTGTTAATGCAGGGATAATTAGAGCAATTGAACAAGGGGCACAAAGTGCCGGTTATTCGGTTTTATTAGGTGATACGCAAGGCTTAGAAGAAAGAGAGCAGCATTACGCAGATTTAGTCAGTCACGGCCAAGCGGACGGTATATTATTGTTTTGTTCGCGTATTCCCTTTAAGACCGATCCTAATTTACCTTTGCTAGGGCAATTACCGCCTATGGTTAATGGTAATGAAAGAATTGATTCAGATGAAGTGGTTCAGGTCGCGGTTGATAATGTTGCAGCGACAATGTTTGCAACTGAATATTTGATTTCCCTTGGGCATAAGCGGATTGCAGCGGTCACTGGGCCAAGTGATATCGCCAGTTCAAATGAGCGCCTTGAGGGATATAAATTAGCCCTTAAAGATGCGGGTATAAAGGCAGACAGCGCCTTTCAAATCGAAGGTAGTTACGATGTGCAATCTGGTATGGATTGCGCCAGTCAATTGTTGATGTTACCGCAACGCCCTACAGCAATTTTTTGCTTTAACGATGATATGGCGATAGGGGTGATGAAGTTTTTGCAAAAACAGGGTTTTGTTATACCTGATGATATTTCAGTTATGGGCTTTGATGATATTAATTATGCACAGTTTGTTTCGCCATCTTTGACAACTGTACATCAACCATTACATGAGATTGGCAGCACTTGTATTGACTTGTTACTGAAGCAATTGAAAGGACAGGTAGTTGAGCCTGGAAGACGGTATTTACCGTTTGAATTGAAAGTGAGAGACAGTACGGGCAAGGTACCAGAATAGTTTTTCAGAATGGTACTTAGATGAAGCTAAACGAGCAACGACTAACAATGATAGGCGTTGCTCGAAGCAATACTGCAAATTACGGTCATTCTGAACCAATGAAACGATAGCACTGGAACATGTACTTTTTTTGTTTGGACCACATTATCGGTATAGATGGACCATACCAGTGTCTAAAGGATTACGGACAAAAAAATACCACCCAAAGTAGGTGGTATTTTCTCAGAATTGAGGTGATAAGGCTCAATTCCCTCATATGTTGTGTCGAAACACTATCACTAGAGTCCTAAACAATAACTGAAAACATCATGAATTGAAATAGCATCCGGAGCGTCCATATATGCCTCTACCAGTTACAATGGGTGTCTTGATAAATACCGCCTGCTTATCGCTCCAATAAGCGGCTTTATCTACATCCACATGCAGCACCACATGCACATGGTTGCTCATCACCGCATAGGCACACACATCAATGGCAAATACCGAAGACAAATACAACAACCGCTCTTCCACCCAACCCCGCCTGTGCTCGTAACTCTGCCCAGAGTACTTATCCACGCCACACAAAAAAGACCGCCGCACACAGCGCGACACACAATGATAATAAGGGGTATCCGACAAACTAATCAAACTGGCACGTTTCTGAGTCATAACGCCTCCAAAGAGGAAAAATTAACCGCAAACACTTACCTAAAACATAGACCAGTTCAATAAATAGTCAATTTATGATGGGTGATGAGATGGACGCTCCCTAATACGGCGTCAATGCGCCAAAATAGAATTTTCAACGAGACTATTT
>NZ_CAJWCF010000182.1 GCF_913020055.1 uncultured Paraglaciecola sp.
TATCAAATGTATGACTACATTCTTAGTGAGTTACCTGAAGTGATTGAGGCTAACTTTTCAGTTAATAGTGTACGGGCTATTAGTGGTCACTCAATGGGGGGGCATGGTGCTTTAGTTATCGCGTTACGTAATCCTACGTCTTTTACATCAGTCTCTGCCTTTAGTCCAATTGCTAACCCGAGTAATTGTCCTTGGGGTCAAAAAGCTTTTACAGCATATCTAGGCGAAAACAAGGCTGATTGGTCAGAGTATGATGCCAGTAAGTTAATGTCAGTAGCAACGCAGCATGTGCCTGCATTGGTGGATCAAGGAATGGCGGATAACTTTTTGGAACAAGAGCTAATGCCCGACTCCCTAACGAAGGCCGCTATTAAAAATAATTATCCCTTAGAGCTACGCAAACAGCCTGGTTATGACCATAGCTATTATTTTATTACGAGTTTTATTGAGAACCACTTACGGTTTCATGCTGAGTATTTAGCAAAAGGTTAAAAATAAAGAGAGAGTTATTACTTGAAAGCAAAACCCACTTTAAGCGCTAACGAACGATTTAAGTGGGTGATGGCAATTATTAGCGACTGTATATACCGAGTTTAACTAGTATACACAGGGCCGAACCCTATGCTCCAAATTATCACGGTTATTGCCAAAAGACCTACCAGCATGCACAAACCAACAGTGAGTACTGAGCTAGCGAATATAAATCCGCGGTCTTCAGGGATTTTCATTAGTATTGGTAGACCTTCATATAATAAGTAAACCGACCAACATACAGCAATCACACCAGCGATCATATTCATCCATAGATCAGGGTATATAGCGGTAATTCCAACGATAAATAATGGGGTTGCGGTATAAGCCGCGAGTAAAACACCATTGTGTTCCGACTCATCAACACCGTAAGTTAATGCAAAAAAATCTATAAATTTTCCTAAAATGAATATGCCACTAACCATCGCAGCATAAAATAGAACACAAAGTTGAGCCGCACTATTTTGTGTGAGCTTAACAAGTTCACCATCGCCAATACGCCAGCCCACTTCGCTTGCGCCGAAATAGGCAGAGAGGGTTGGAATTAATGCAAAGGCCAGTACATGGCCGATATAAAGTTTAGATGTTGATTCATGATGGTTGCGGATAGACTCCCATTCACGATCAGGGTGGGTCAAAATACCAATACTGTGCAGTAGACTCATTTCTTATTGCCTCCAAGTGACTTGTTAGCTGTTCTGTTTATTATTTTTAATTGAGTACAAGTTCAGTGTTTCTGTTTTTTATTATTAAGTCAATTGTTTGATTAACATACAACTCAATAATTCACATTTTTTTTCATTTTGTTTGACTTACAACAGTAATGAAAAAGTTATTACACTATAAAAGATAGTCATGCTTCTGGGTAAATCCAGATTTTTGTATAAAGTTTTACAGGTAATTTTGCACTCACTGTTCTGAAAGAATCGTGCAGAAGACCAAGGTGTTAGTATTTTTTGGTGAGTTGGTACCTACAAGTGGGTAATTGTATCAGTAGGGTAAACTGAGTGTGTTGGCTGTATGCCTGATTTTGAGAAGCTTAAAAATAAATACGGTCTATTTTTTATTATGCAAATAAAGTGCTTTACCTTTAATCAATTATAAGTAATTCTAATAAGTGAAGAAGTTACTAAAAATAAAAAATAATTTGCTCTAAACAGCAAATCCTTATGAATTAACTAATTAAAATAAAACTTAAACGCTTTATATAGTGACCGATTGTGTTGCACGATTTATTAGCTGTTTGTGTGTACGCGAGTCCCCGGTTACAAAATTGCTTTTGATACCAAGGAGATGTCGAGTGAAAGGTCGTAATCTGGGTTGGCTTTTATTGGGAACCTTGTTTTCCAGTGCAGCTTGGGCTGAATCAAAATATAATTTGACTCAAGGAGTCACTGACGTTAGCCATGAAGTATATGATTTGCATATGCTAGTGCTATACATTTGTACCGTAATCGGGGTTATCGTTTTTGGTGCAATATTCTGGTCGATGTTCTTTCACCGCAAATCCAAAGGCCATGTGGCTGCCACATTTCATGAAAGTACCAAAGTTGAAATCTTGTGGACAGTTATTCCTATTTTTATTCTTGTCGCAATGGCTGTTCCAGCAACAAAAACACTGATTGATATCGAGAATAACGAAGACTCCGATCTAACGATTCAAGTTACCGGTTCTCAGTGGAAGTGGCATTATCGATACTTCGATAAAGACGTTGAATTTTATAGCGTGCTTTCTACTCCAAAAGAACAGTGGGACAACCTTTCAGGAGCAGGTGCTGAAAAAGGTGAAAACTACTTACTTGAAGTCGACAAACCCTTAGTTATTCCTACCAATAAAAAAGTACGTTTCTTAATTACTTCCGATGATGTTATCCACTCATGGTGGGTGGCTGCTTTTGCGGTGAAACAAGATGCTGTGCCTGGGTTTATCAACGAGGCTTGGACAATTGTAAATGAGCCCGGCGTGTATCGCGGTCAATGTGCAGAGCTTTGTGGTAAAGATCATGGCTATATGCCAATTGTGGTAGAAGCACTGCCAGAATCTGAGTATGACGCATGGTTAGAGGAACAAAGACTCGCTGCTATCGCGGCTGCCGAAGCTGAAAAAGCCTCACTTGCAGCCATGATGACCATGGATGAGTTAATGGCATTAGGTGAAACAACGTATGTAACGTATTGCGCTGCTTGTCACCAAGCAAATGGACTAGGTTTACCGCCTACTTTCCCTGCTTTGAAGGGGAGTCCTATCGCGGTGGGTGATATTTCAGAACATATAAATATTGTTGTAAATGGAAAGGCCGGTACCGGTATGCAAGGGTTCGGTAAACAGCTAACACTCAAGGAACTTGCTGCGGTGGTTACTTACGAGCGTAATGCATGGGGCAATAATACGGGTGATGCTGTTCAAACAGCAGATGTTAAAGCTGCGGCTGGGATGTAAGGGGGACAAATTATGACAACAGCAACAACAGATACAGAATTGGCACACGATGACCACGGGCACGACCATCACGGACCAGCCACAGGGTTTAAACGTTGGTTATTTACAACAAATCATAAAGATATAGGCTCTATGTATCTTTGGTTTGCCTTCATTATGTTTTTAACTGGAGGATCGATGGCGATGGTAATTCGAGCTGAACTATTTCAGCCAGGATTACAGATTGTAGACCCTGACTTCTTTAACCAAATGACCACGGTGCATGGCTTGATCATGGTTTTTGGTGCAGTAATGCCAGCTTTTACAGGTTTAGCAAACTGGATGATACCGATGATGATTGGCGCGCCAGATATGGCGTTACCTAGGCTGAATAACTGGAGTTTCTGGATTCTTCCTTTTGCATTCTCTATTTTATTGATGTCATTTTTCTTGGGTGGGGCACC
>NZ_CAJWCF010000183.1 GCF_913020055.1 uncultured Paraglaciecola sp.
TGCTGGGATCATAGACCACCTCCTTATTAACTGTAATTATATACAGTATTGCAACAGTTTACAAAAACATAGCCTATTAATTTAATGTCCCAGCACTTTAGCAGGGTTTATTTTCGCGGCTTTAACGGCAGGATAAATAGTGGCTAAAACACTCAATACTATTGCAATTAATGCGGTGAAATATACTTCATTCCAGTTCAACTCAGAAGGCAAAAAATCAATAAAATAGACATCACCCGACAAAAATTGCACGCCAAATAAGTCTTCAACAAAACGTGCTACCCCAGCTAAATTAGAGGCCATTAACACACCTAATATCACTCCAACCACTGTACCAATAAGGCCATTAAACGTACCTTGCAACATAAATACTAGGATAATAAGACTGTTTTTTGCGCCCATGCTTTTTAACATCGCAATTTCACTTTGTTTTTCGTTTACCGCCATGACCAAAGTAGACACTATATTGAAACAAGCCACGGCTATAACCAAGCTTAATGCAATATAAACGACCGCCCTCACCAATTGAATGTCTTGATACAAATTGCCATCTTTGATGGTCCAATCCGACATGTACACTTCTGGTGTTAATTTATAGCCGATTTCTCTCGTCAATTGCGGAGCAGCAAACGCATCTTTAAATCGTAAACGTATACCTTGAGCACCATGCTGGATATTTAGTGCTTGTGCGGCTAAAGACATATGCATAAAACCAATATGATTGCTGAGCTCTCCGCCCATATCTAAACTAGCGATAACATTTAGGCGCAAAGTTTTTGGTGCACTTAAACTCAAATCTTCTGACAACTGGGGTAACAATATTTGTACTTTATCACCCACTTCCAAACCTAGCTTTTGCATCAAGCCTTGACCCAACATTGCTGCATTTTCGTCGGT
The DNA here is from genome assembly GCF_913020055.1 of uncultured Paraglaciecola sp. Lineage (GTDB taxonomy): Bacteria > Pseudomonadota > Gammaproteobacteria > Enterobacterales > Alteromonadaceae > Paraglaciecola. Next base: position 898 of record NZ_CAJWCF010000183.1, read on the forward strand.
TTGGAATTGTTGCCATTGTTGATTAGTCACTAAACTTGGAATAACCCCTTCAGAGGCATAAAGAGGATCTAATGCAGTTATCTCTACCGCCTTCATCTTATTGCCCTTTTGCAACATGCCTGTAGCATTGACATAAGGCTCAACAAAGATTACATCTGGGTGCTGTTGCAAAGCCTCAACTTCAGCAGGCCAATTTTCAATCCCGCTTGCATACACAGATTTAAACTCTGCGTGAGGAATAACAGACAATAAACGGTCTTTTAGTTCTCGTTCAAAACCATTCATAACTGATAACAACAAAATCAGCACAAAACATCCTAAGCCGATCCCGAAAGTAGAAGAAGCAGAAATAAACGAAATAAAACCATTTTGGCGCTTATCCGAACGAAAACGCCACGCCAATAACCAAATCAAATGCACTAGTTGGTGCTCGCCACAGATTGTGTTTCTGTCAAACAACCATCAACTAAGTTCAATGAGCGATCCAACCGTTTGGCCAACTGAATATCATGGGTCACAACCACAAAACTAGTCTGCATTTGATCCCTCAAATCACTGAGCAATTGATAAATACTTTCACCGGTTTTTTGATCTAAGTTACCAGTAGGTTCGTCTGCGAGTATTAGTTTAGGTTGAGTCACTAACGCTCTAGCAATCGCTACACGTTGACGCTCGCCACCGGATAATTCGGCTGGTTTATGACCATACCGATGTGACAAGCCAACTTTATCTAACATGGCCATGGCCAATTCATTAGCCTGTTTGACCGGTTTTTTAGCAATAAGTAAGGGCATGGCTACATTTTCTAATGCAGTAAATTCGGGTAATAAATGATGAAATTGATAAACAAAACCAAGAGATTGGTTACGAAATTTTGCTTGTTGATTGCTGCTAAAAGAAAAAATATCTTGTTGTTCAAACGTCACTTGCCCTGATGTAGGTTTATCCAGCGCACCCAATAAATGCAATAAGGTACTTTTACCTGAACCCGAACTACCCACGATGGCAACTTGTTCTGCCTTATCAATAGAAAAGTTAATGCTCCTAAGCACTTTAACGCTATTATCTCCATCGCTGTATTCTTTAGTTAGATTGGTACACCTGAGTAATTCACTCATAATCAGTACATTTCCCTAGTTTGAATTTGAACGGTTTAATTTTTCATACTTGCGTAAACGTTTCTTTTCCCTTCTTTTTGCCAAGATACGGGCTAATTTTCGCATACTTACCACTTGATCACTTTCATCAATGATATCGATACCAAACAAGGTTTCAACTAAATCCTCAACCGTTAACACCCCCTCTAAACCGCCATATTCATCAACGATTAATAACATATTTCCTCTTTGCGAATGCAAAGGAGCAAATGCTTTAGCTAGCGACATACTGCTTAATATAGTGACCATGTTTTTTTGGAAAGCTTTAAGTTCTTTGTCCGCATTACCTCGAGCATAAGCCAATAATAGATCTGACTTTAATACGTAACCGGAAATTTTCTCAGGTTCGCCATCTTCAAAGATAGGTATCCGTGAAAATGAGACATCTGCATGGTGTTGAACAAACTGTTCAATAGTCATGGTATCAGGTAATGAAAAAACGACCGTTCTATGGGTCATAGCTTGGCGTACTTTAAGCTGTTTTAAACTCAGCAAGTTTTGCATCACTGTCGCTTCGCGAACAGCAATTTGCCCTTCTTCTAAAGACAACGCAGTCATCGCGTATAACTCATCTCTGTTTAAACCAACAAGAGGAGACTCGTCATGAATTTTGGATGTCATTTTTTGCGCCATCTGCACTAACGGCCACAAAGCAATTATTAAATACTTTAAAAAATAGGCCGTTGCTGGCGCTAGTTTTCGCCAATGGCTTGCCCCGATGGTTTTAGGAATGATTTCTGAAAAAACCAAGATCAACAAAGTTAAAACCGCAGAAGCAATACCTAGATAGGCATCACCAAATACTACAGCTGCCTGTGCGCCAGCTCCAGCTGCCCCCATCGTATGGGCAATTGTATTTAGGCTCAAAATAGCAGCTAGTGGTCGGTTAATATCGCCAACTTGTTTCTTTAATAACTCGCCAGATGGGTGGCCATCTTTTTCTAACACAGAAATATAGGCAGATGACACACTCAGGATTACCGCTTCTGCAATTGAACAGACAAACGAAAAAACCAACGCGATAAAAATATATAGCAACAACAAAAACATAGGAATTAAATCTCAGAGGATGGTGTCGAAAACATCACATAAAAATGGGTAACAGACATCATACAAGCTTAACAAACCAGAAGCAGATAACGAACTATTAATAAGAGTATAGAAAAGAGATTTTACAAAGAAGTGACTAATATATAATTTAATGGCGGAACGGACGAGACTCGAACTCGCGACCCCCGGCGTGACAGGCCGGTATTCTAACCAACTGAA
>NZ_CAJWCF010000184.1 GCF_913020055.1 uncultured Paraglaciecola sp.
CTGTGCTTGTTCGGGTGTCTTTGAAACAATAAACCAAGGATCAACAGCAATACAATGCCCACCAACACCAGGGCCTGGTTGTAAAATATTAATTCTTGGATGACGATTAGCTAAAGAAATTAGTTCCCATACATCAATATCGAGTTTGTCACAGATAATTGATAGTTCATTCGCAAAAGCAATCTGCACATCGCGGCAACTATTTTCGGTGAGCTTGGCCATTTCTGCCGTTCGAGCATTTGTAATGACACATTCACCTTGAACAAAGGTTTTATATAAACCTACCGATTGCTCTGAACATTTATTCGTTAAACCACCTATCACACGGTCGTTTTCTACTAATTCACGAACAACATGGCCAGGTAACACCCGTTCAGGGCAATGAGCAACCCTAATATCCGAGTTCTCACCATCTGTTTTAGGGAACGTCAGGTCTGCTCTAGCCTGGGCTAACCAGTCAGCCACCTGCTCTGTAGTTCCAACAGGTGAGGTTGACTCTAAAATAACTAAATCCCCTTTTTTAAGCACTGGTGCAATGACTTTTGCCGCTGCTTCTATATATTTCAAATCGGGCTGGGGAATATCTCCTTCGCTTTCAATAGGCAAAAATGGTGTTGGGACTGCGATTAAGAATGCATCCGCCGCCTCGGGCTGTATCACCGCACGTAATTTTCCATCATTTACTGCTTTATGGACGATTGCATCTAACTCTGGTTCTACTATGTGTATTTCACCACGGTTTATTGTATCTACCGTTTCTTGGTTAATATCCACACCGATTACATTCTTACCATAGGCTGCAAACATTGCCGCTGTAGGCAAGCCTATATAGCCCAACCCAATAACTGATACTGTTTCAAATGACATGATTTTTATATTATTTAATTTAAAGAAGCTGATCCAAAATACGTTGGCATGCCTTGCCATCACCATAGGGGTTATGAGAAAAACTCATCAAGTCATATGCTTCTTTATTTTCCATCAACTCGGTGATTGCCGACGTTATCACATCAACATCCGCCCCCACTAGCCTTACTGTTCCAGCATCCACTGCCTCTGGGCGCTCTGTTGTATCTCTCATTACAAGAACAGGCTTACCTAACGATGGTGCTTCTTCTTGAATTCCACCTGAGTCCGTTAGGATAATATACGCTCTATTCATTAAGTAAATAAAGGGTAAATACTGCTGCGGTTCAATAAGATGGATATTAGGCACTCCTTTTAAGATACGATTTACTGGCTCTCGCACATTCGGATTCAAATGCATCGGATAAACAATTTGCGAATCAGGGTATTTTTTTGAGGTAATTAATAATGCTTTACAAATACGCTCAAAACCATCACCAAAACTCTCTCTACGATGACCCGTTACAAGTATTAACCTTTTCTTGGGGTCTAAGAATGAGAAGGCATTATCCAGTTTCTCAACCAAAGAACTATCTTTATCCAGTTTATCTTTAATTAAAAGCAAAGCATCAATAACTGTGTTACCCGTTACGCTAATACACTCAGATGAATACCCTTCATTTAATAAGTTTTCTTTTGACCCTTGCGTAGGAGCGAAATGATAACGTGTTAACGCACCTGTTAACTTGCGATTAGCTTCTTCAGGCCAAGGTGAATAAATATTCCCCGTACGCAAGCCAGCCTCAACATGCCCTACATCTATTTGCTCATAATATGCCGCTAAGCTAGCAGCAAAGGTTGTTGTCGTATCACCATGAACCAATACAACATCTGGCTTAAACTCTTGTAATACTGGCTTTATAGCCAATAAAATACCGACTGTTACATCGCCAAGTGACTGCCCAGCCTTCATTAAATCTAAATCATAATCAGGTACAATTTCAAACAACTCCAACACCTGATCTAGCATTTCTCGATGCTGAGCAGTAACACAAACTTTCGCGATAAATTTATCTTTATTGTTTTGAAACGCCTTAACAAGCGGTGCCATTTTAATTGCTTCTGGTCGAGTACCAAAAACCAGGAGTATTTTTTTCATGTTTATGAATATCCTTTTTTCTATGGAATCAGAGGGCAGCACTAAAAAGTTTATTTATTATATACTACTGTATTTGCTCAATATCTTCTTGTGCAAGTGCCATTTTATTTTCCCTGATTTTCTTTTTCGTAATTTTTACACGCCATTGCCCTTAAATCAATAGCGTCAGACTCGGTTGAAAAAATTAAAACATGTCGAGCCCCCTACACATAAAGCATCTTTAATTAAGGATGCTTTGCTATTTGCCAAAGGTTTCTATTAGTCTTCCGAGTAAAACTATAAATCCAACCGCACCTATCATTTTCCATGTTTGATTATTTATGGCCTGATACATTTTATTTAACTCTATCTGCATTGCATCAAATTTTTTGTTTGACTCTTCCCACTTTTTATTTTGTTCTTGTCTAAATAGCTCTATATCTTGCTTTAATTCAATATCCAAATGATAAAAGTGATTTGTTTGAGCTTTCAATGTAAGAATCATTTTATCTTCAACGCTTAATGCTTCGTCATCGCCATTTAATTTTTCTAGGACTTTATTTGCTTCTTTATCTAACCATTTATCAAAAATATCATCATTAAACATTGTTATCCCTTACTCTTATATTAATTTTATCAAGCCATGAGAGCGCTAGCGCCATTGCTCCCACAAATAACTTTAAAGGCATCAAGGTGTCAACCAGCTTGATTTCATAACTTGTCATTTCCCCCCCAATAAAACTCTCTATACCCTTTCACAAACTCACCAATTCCACCTTTTAGTTTTTAGGTAGGTTCGATTGAAATCACAACTCAGCCCAACAGA
>NZ_CAJWCF010000185.1 GCF_913020055.1 uncultured Paraglaciecola sp.
GAGGTCATCGATTTTCTGAATGATGCAGGTCTAGAACAGTGCACCCATCTCATCGGGTGGGTTTTAGAAAAGCATCAGCAACAATTAAATATTACCTATCAAGGACAAGAAATTTATTCCGCCAGTCGTGAAGAATTACAGAAAACTTGGTCAGAAGTCAGTTATAAGATGCAAGCATTACGTGACAACCCTGATTGTGCAAAGCAACAGTTTGAACGTATTAGTGATGATAATGACCCAGGTTTATCTGCAACATTAACGTATGATTTGAATGATAATATCGCTGAAAAATATACGCAACGACCCAAAGTAGCTATCCTAAGAGAGCAGGGTGTTAACGGGCATGTGGAAATGGCTGCTGCATTTGATCGAGCCGGGTTTACAGCGATTGATGTGCATATGAGTGATATTATCCATGCGCGAGTCAGCTTAAAAGACTTTGTGGGCTTGGTTGCTTGTGGTGGTTTTTCCTACGGTGATGTATTAGGTGCGGGTGGAGGCTGGGCCAAGTCTATCCTGTTTAATACACAAGCTAGAGAGGAGTTTACTGCATTTTTCAAACGCTCTGATACTTTTGGTTTGGGGGTCTGTAATGGTTGTCAAATGATGTCAGGCTTAAAAGATATTATTCCAGGTGCTGAACACTGGCCAGAATTCAAACGTAATAATTCAGAACAATTTGAAGCCAGAGTTTCCATGGTCAAAGTGCAGTCATCGCCTTCAATTTTAATGAAAGGTATGGAAGGCTCAACACTACCAGTTGTTATTGCTCACGGTGAAGGACGAGCAGAATTTAATGATAATTTGGCTGAGAATGCATTGGTGGCATTGAACTATGTTGATAACTATGGTCAAACAACGACAGATTTTCCAGCTAACCCAAATGGTTCCCCTGAAGGGATAACGGGGTTAACGACAACAGATGGTCGATTTACTATTATGATGCCACACCCTGAGCGTTGTTTTAGAACGGTGCAAAATTCATGGCATCCAAGTGACTGGGAAACTGATGGTGCCTGGTTACGGATGTTTAGAAATGCTCGAGTTTGGGTTGGGTAAACGTATGATTGATATTGTCCAGGATTAGGTATGCCCGAAATATCAAGATTTTTTGGAATAATAATCAGAATGTATTATGACGACCATAACCCTCCTCATTTTCATGCTGAATACTCAGGAAAAAAAGCTGTTTTTGATTTTAATGGAAATGTTATAAAGGGTGACCTCGCTTCAAAGACAGCAACTAAGTTAGTACGAGAATGGGTTGATCTCCATGTTTGTGAATTAGAAGATGATTGGGAACTAGCGAAAGATAGTAAAGCGATTAATAAAATAACTCCCTTATTGTGAGGAATATATATGTGGGATATGAATGATGTAATACAGATTCACTATCAAAAAGATTATGTATTTCATGTGGAATTTGATGATGGAATTGAAGGGGATATCGACTTTTCAGGTTATCTAGAAAAAGGCCCGATATTTTTACCATTGAAAGATAAATCATTTTTTAAAGATGCCATTATAGAAAGTGGAACTATTTCATGGTCAAATGGTGCGGATATTGCGCCAGAAACGTTATATAACAAAATACAAAATAATGGCTCTTTGATGTAAGTGTTCAGTCCCTCTCTTTGGAAAAGAGGTACTAGGGGGAAGTTTTATTAAATAAATTCTCCTCAATCTCCATTTTTCAAAGGGGGAGTCCACATAAGTTAACTTTTGATAGCTAACAGCAATTTGTTAAAAAATTGAAAACACATATGAGTTATAAAACGATAGAGTCTTTTGTTGGCAATACCCCTTTAGTTAGATTGCAAAGATTAGCGGGAGATACCAGTAATATCCTTCTTGTCAAATTAGAAGGCAATAACCCCGCTGGCTCGGTAAAAGATCGACCCGCATTAAGTATGATCAATCATGCTGAACAAAGAGGGGAAATTAAGCCGGGTGATAGTCTTATTGAAGCAACCAGTGGCAATACCGGTATCGCTTTAGCGATGGCCAGTGCAATTAAAGGTTATAAAATGACCTTGATTATGCCTGATAATATGAGCGCAGAGCGTATTGCTTCTATGAAGGCCTATGGTGCCGAAATTATCTTAACGCCTGCGGCGGGGAGCATGGAAGGGGCGATAGATTTAGCAAGAAAAATGCAGTCGGAAGGTAAAGGCCGTATTTTAGATCAGTTTTCAAACCTTGATAATCCATTAGCGCATTATCAAACTACCGGCCCTGAAATTTGGCGTGATACCGAAGGAGAAGTGACTCATTTTGTCAGCGCAATGGGTACGACCGGGACGATTGTTGGGACATCTCAGTTTTTGAAAGAGCAGAATTCACAGATTCAAATTGTAGGTGTACAACCGGAAGGGAAATCAAAGATACCCGGTATTAGACGTTGGCCTAAGGAATATTTACCTAAAATTTATAGCGATGAAAATATTGATCGCATTATTGAGGTCAATCAAGAGTCGGCAGAAAATACCACGCGAGACTTGGCCGCAAAAGAAGGGATATTTTCAGGGATTTCATCGGGTGGAGCGGTATATGCCGCTCTACAACTGTCCAAACAAGTTAAAAATGCAGTGATTGTTGCTATTATTTGTGACCGTGGGGATCGTTACCTATCAACGGGTGTGTTTCCAAGTTAGGGCTAGGGAGATGGAAACAAATAATCATCCAATCTTGCTGGTCTTTTTGTCCGCCTTCAGCCGTGTAGAAAAAGTTGCGTAGCACACGGATGTGCAAGTGTCGCTCGAAGCAGGATGCTGGTTGCGACCGTAGCCTGCTATGCGCCT